>CAMWVS010000003.1 GCA_947177775.1 uncultured Prevotella sp. | reverse complement strand
TCGTATGACGGATATGTGGGCTGGCAGACCGTGGCCCGCAAGTTCAAGATGCTCAACTCGCGCGAGTATATGGACATTATGGATGAGGCACGTCTCAACTCCGGCATGTCACCCGTGGACTGGGCTTCGCTCGACGCTATCCGTGACGCCAACGGAAACATCTATAACACCGACTGGATTGACAATGCCATCGACGACGGCGCGCTGACCACGAGCCACAACATCGCTTTCACCGGCGGCTCGAAGACCTCTACGTATGCCATCTCCGGAGGCTATACCGGTCAGGACGGCCTCATCGGCGGTTCGGACGTCTCTTATTATAAAAGGTATAACTTCCGTGCAAATTCCGAGCACAAGATGTACGACGGACTCATCACCATCGGCGAGCACGTCAGTTTCGTATGGAAAGACAGCCGCAACATGGGCACGGGCAACATCTATAACAACAACCTGCGCTCGGCATTCTCTGCCTCGCCCATCATTCCCGTCTACGGTCCCGACGGCGACTACAACAATACGGCCGGTTCCGACTGGAACGTTAACGACGGCAACCCCTACGGTACGATGATGGTCAACCGTTTCAACCGTTCGAAGAGCGGAACGCTCGACGCCAACGCATACATGCAGGTGGAGCCGATAAAGAACCTGAAGTTCAGGACCGTGTTCGGCATAGGCTATAACGCATCCGACTACCGCTCTTACACTCCTTCCTACAGCTTCTCACCGCAGGGCGGCAACACCGAGGAAAACGTGCGCCAGAGCAACGGCCACGGTATGTCGATGGTCTGGACAAACACTCTTTCGTATGATTTCACACTGAAAGGCGGTCATGACATTACGGCACTTGTCGGTTCGGAGTGGTCGAGCTATGACGGAACCTATACGGAGGGATATAACTCTGGCTTCGTTCCCGGTTTCAAGGACTGGGACCACGCCTACCTGACCAATACCAACGGCACGTCAAAGATGGAGACCAAGGGCGCACCCTACGACCCTGTGCGCAGCATGTCCTACTTCATGCGTCTGGGATGGGCATGGAAAGACCGCTACATGGTCAACGCTACCCTGCGTGCCGACGGTTCTTCCAAATTCGCTCCCGGCAAGCGCTGGGGCTATTTCCCGTCGGTATCGGCCGGATGGACCATCAGCGAGGAGAACTTCATGAAGAACACGAAGTCGTGGATGGATTTCCTCAAGCTCCGTGTCAGCTGGGGACAGGTGGGTAACGCCAACATCAACTGCTGGCAGTATCTGGCTCCAGTCGTAACGACCAACGCTAACTACAACTTCGGAACCAACGGAGGACAGGAAGGCTGGACGACGGGTTCATATCCGAAACGTCTGGACAATATTGATGTGAAATGGGAGACTTCGGAACAGTTTAACGTCGGTATCGACGCTCGCTTCATCGGCAGCCGCCTCTCGCTGACGGCCGACTGGTACATCAAGAACACCAAAGACTGGCTCGTTCAGGCTCCGGTGCTGGCAACAGCAGGTACGGCAGGTCCGGTCATCAACGGCGGTGACGTAAGGAACACCGGTGTCGAGCTCGGATTGACCTGGAACGACCATATCGGACGCGACTTCACATACAGCGTCGGTGCCAACTTCGCGTATAACCACAATGAGGTGGGCAACATTCCGACGGAAGACGGAATCATCCATGGAAAAGACAACCAGATATACCAGAACGCCGAGGAATTCTACCGTGCCGAGAATGGTCACGCCATCGGTTACTTCTGGGGCTATCGCACGGCCGGAATCTTCCAGAGCAAGCAGGATATTGACAGCTGGGTTGCCGCCGGTAACGGTGTGATGCAGGCCAACGTCCAGCCCGGTGACGTCAAATACGTGGACATCAACCGTGACGGTATGATTGACGATAAGGACAAGGTTGACCTCGGCAACGGTCTTCCCAAATATACTTTCGGCTTCAACATCATGCTGGGATGGAAGGGCTTCGACCTCGGTCTGAACGCCACGGGTGCCGCCGGCTTCAAGATAGCGCAGTCGTACCGCAACCCCAATGCCTCGCAGGCAAACTACAGCCGCAGTATTCTCGACCGCTGGACCGGCGAGGGCACGAGCAACAGGATGCCGCGCGTGACATACAACGACGTGGGCAACTGGCTCTTCTCCGACCTCTATCTGCAGGACGGCGACTACATCCGTCTTCAGAACCTCACGCTGGGCTACGACTTCAAGCGCCTCATCTCGTGGAAGGGCATATCCAAGCTGCGTCTCTACGTTCAGGCTCAGAACCTGCTGACGCTGACCAAGTATGACGGCATGGACCCCGAGGTCGGCTCATACAACGGAACGGACGCCAACCACGTCGATGCCGACGGTTCCACAACCCATACATGGGTATCGGGAGTGGACATGGGATATTATCCTCATCCGCGCACGTTTATCGTTGGTGTGAACATCGCTTTTTAACCGATAATAAAGACAACATAATATGAAAACAAAACATATATTCTTAACGGGCACAATGGCCCTTACGGCATTGGCCGTGACATCGTGCTCTCTCGACACTGAGTCAATGACGCAGATGAACGACGAGACCGCCTACCGCAATCTCGAAGCTGTCGAAATGGCTCTCGTGGGATGTTACGACGGATGGCAGCGCACAATCAGCAGCGAGGACATAGGCATCTTTATGCTGGCCGAATTTGCCTCGGATCAGGCTCATGCCGGTCTGGGAATGTCGGACGCGAAGAACAATAACGCCATCGACCAGTTTGACCTTTCTGTCGCCCCGTCGTACAACAACCTTTTCAATTCCGACTGGACGAACTATTATGCCGCCATATTCCGCTGCAATAAGATTATCGTCAACGAGAACACGACCGACTGGGGCTCTGAGGCAGACAAGGGACGTGTGCTCGGTCAGGCACGTGCGTTGCGCGCAATCCTCTATTTCGACCTCTCGCGCATGTTCGGTGACGTGCCTCTGCTGACCGGACCGTCAAGAGAGAACATCGCCCGCACCCCGGCCGCAGAGGTTTACAGACAGATTTTTGAAGACCTGAAGTATGCCGCTGCCAACATTCCGGCCGACGCCTTCCCGCTTTCAGCCCGCGAAAGCAACGACGGACACATCACGAAATATGCCGCTGAGGCTCTTCTCGCCCGTGCGTACCTTTATTATACGGGTTACTACGGAACGGAGAACCCCGCCTGCACCAAGCAGGAGGCCATTGATGCGCTCAACGACGTGATCCAGAACGGCGGTTACGAACTGGAGACGCGCTATGCCGACCTCTTCATGCCGGCCTGCACAAAGGACGCGTCCAGCGGAGAGAACTACGGATGGGAGACCACCTATAAGGGAAAATACTACAACGGCGGATGGAAGAGCGACATATCGAAGGAGGTAATACTGAACCTCAAGTTCGGTTCTACGTCCGACTACAACGGTAATGCCGACGGCAACGTGTTCCAGGTTTATCTCGGTCCGCGTAACGTCAATGCCACAAGTCTGTGTATCGCCAGCGGATGGGGCGCATGTTCGGTGACAAAGGCTTTTGTTGACAAGTATAAGAACGACCCGCGTTTCAGCACCTGTGTGTGGAGCTGTGATGAGGTCGGATTCAAGGCCGATGTCAATGACACATACGAATACACGGGCTACTACACCCGCAAGTATGCTCCGATGTGCTTCGCCGACGGAACACGCCAGGAGGTTGGTTTCAATCTCGGCGTAGCCCACATGAACCTCACGTACTATCAGGATTGGACCGTCATGCGCTATGCCGACGTTCTGCTGATGCACTCCGAACTGACCGGAACGGCCGACGGCCTCAATCAGGTTCACCGCCGCTCATGCCCGGGCGAGACGCTTTCCTACAGCGTTGAGAACATCCGCAACGAGCGCGCCATAGAGTTCGCTTTCGAGGGAATCCGCTACTGGGACATGATGCGCTATGAGAAGGACGGCGCATACGCCGGACGCGCCATCGAAGAGTCACAGAACGGTGCCGTCGTACGGAACGGCGGAGTTGAAGCCACCGTCAGGTTTGACATCAACAACTTCAACGCCAAGAAAGGTCTTATGCAGATTCCCAACACTCAGATTACCCTCTCGGGCGGTGTGCTTACTCAGAACGCCGGCTGGTAAGTGAGAGAATAACGTTGGTATTAACAATAAATAAAAAAGAAACAACATGAAACTCAATCATATTTATTCGTTGGTGGCGGGTGCCGTGCTGATGCTCGGTTCCTGTACGCCGGATGACTACGATTTCGGCAGCGCACAGTATTCGAGTGAAGACCTTGTCGCCCCGAAAGCCTTCACTGTCACTATCGACGGCAACAGGGTACATCTTGCATCCAAGATAAGCGGATGCACCCCCCAGTGGATTACTCCGACCGGACGTTCGCAGGAAAGCGAACTGACCCTCGAACTGCCTTTTGCCGGTGACTATGAGGTGACGTTCGGAGCGAGCACACGTGCAGGTGTCGTATATGGCGAACCGTATAAATTCACACTCGATAAGAACGATTTTGAACAGCTCAGTGACGACAAGTGGTTCTATCTGTCCGACAAGGACTTCTATACGGGCAGCGAACTGCCGGACGCAGCGACGCTGGTGAAGGGCGTCAGCAAGAAGTGGTATCCCTGTGATGCCGACTACGGATTGGGATGTATCGGTCCGGTGATGTATATGTCTCCGTATGACCCCGATAACGACGGTGCTGGCTTCACGGCCGACGACGAGGCCAACCTCGTCTACAAGGACATCACCTTCGGACGCGACAACTGGGCGCCCAACTGGGATCCCGGCTTCCAGTCGTGGCTTGTTCCCGAGACAGACCCCTACATGGACTCTTACATGGAGTTCAGCATGGATGCCCAGAACGGTTGCGTGGTCAAGGTGTATCGCGGAGAGAGTGGAACAAAGGGAGCGAGCACGGGAACAAACATGACCGGCAAGTTCAATCTGTCTCTGTCCGACAAGACCAAGCCCACCATCTCGTTCAGCGACAGCTACGCACTCCACAACATCGGCTTCGACGACGTTTGTGCCAACTACACTCAGGACATACAGATAATCGAGCTTACGCCGTATTATCTCAGTCTCGTGACACGCCGCACCAACTCCGAAGGCAACTGGTATATCGTATGGAACTTCGTGTCAGAGGAGGTTATCCAGACCGCCGGTGCCTGCATACCGAAGGAAGACGCAGGCCTGATTGACAAGGCTGACCCCGTTCTTCCTGAGTTTGACAACCTCACGACCGACCTTTTCACCATTGAGGCCGACGGCGTGACATACGTGGGCAGTCAGATGACATTCACAATCGACGAGGAAACACCCTACGACTGGATGTGGTGGAACGGCGCTCCCGGCGTTGCTGCATGGCAGAGCGTGACGAACGGCGACTATACCGCCAGCTGGGCACCGATGGCCGGTGACGAAATCGGCGACTTCGAGCTTGTCATATCCAAGGCTTCCGACGGAACATACGACTATACGGCCGGAAACGTTGAGGGTAAGGTGACCATCGCCGACAGCAAGCTCATCTTCGACCAGGATGTGACCATCCTCACCGCAGCCAACGATTTCCGTACGGTCAGCGTGACCGGCCGTGAGTTCACGGTGCTGGGCTGTGAGCCGGGCGAGGGTCTGACCATCGGCATACCGTCGTCGGCCGACGACAACGGCAACGTAGATTCCTATCTCGTGACCAAACTGAAGTATAAGCAGATAAGCGGTGGTCAGACCGGTCCGACCGTTGTTCCGCTGAACACCAACTATGGCGACGAAGGCATCACGTGGGTTGAGAACGGATGCGTCCGTCTGGCGTTCCACCACTACGGTGACGGCGGTATCGGAATCTTCAAGGATGCTGCAAGCGTGAAACTGAAGAAGGGCCAGACCATAAAAGTGACCTTCAAGCTGAAGGAAGGTGTGATAGAATGGAACCAGACACCGAAGTGCACCCTCATCGACAATAACATCAAAACGACATGGGAGCCGGGATGTTTCGACCTTGACGACGCCGTTACTGTCAATACAGCCGGCGAGACCACCGTAACGCTGAAGAACACGACCGGTGCGACGCAGAAGTTCACCGGAACCTGTCTCGACCTCTCCATCCAGTTCGACGGCTACGGTGAAGGCGACTACACCGACATGTTCGAGAGTGTATCATGCGTGATAGAATGACCTTCTATTGCGTAATAGAATAACCATCAAAGAGAATAAAGCAATGAAACATAAGATATTATTCGGAATGATAGCCCTGTTCATGGGCGTGTTGTTCGCGGCGTGCAGCGACGACGAATTCAGCGTGGCTACGACACCGCTGCTCAAGGACGGTTCGGTGGTGACTGGTTCTGCCGACGTAACGGCCACAACGGCTCTGATGCACGGAACGGTGAGCGGGCTTGACGGTCAGTCGGCCGGTGCCTATACCGCTGGTTTCTACTACGGCGAGGCCGCCGATGAGCTGACCGGACGTGTTGTGGCCAACAGTGATGCTGCTTTCAGCGCATCTCTCAGCGGCCAGCCGGGCGAGGTTTATTACTATCAGGCTTTTGTAACCCTGCAGGGCCGTATGACATACACGGGTGAGGTGAAGAGCTTCATTCTTACCGATGCCAAGGCCGTGACCGCCGGTGTCACCGACATAACGGCAAATACGGCGCGTCTTGCCGGCGCTCTCGACAAGTTTCCTGCCGAGGCAGAGGCCGGTATAGTGGTTTCGGGTGTAGCCGGCGATGAGAACGTGCGTGCCGGAGTTAGAATAGCGGGCACTACAGCGGCTGACTACAATGTGACGGCAAGCGGACTGCTCCCCTCCACCACCTACTATTATGCAGCATATCTCGATCTCGGCGTGGGTGTGGTCTACGGTGAAACCCGTTCGTTCACTACGGCTTCCCGCGATTTCGACGTCAATCAGGATTTCGTTGACCTCGGTCTTTCCACAAAGTGGGCGCGCTGCAATCTCGGCGCATCGTCAGAGACAGAGACCGGCGGTCTCTTCGGCTTCGGCGACATGACTGGCTACAACACAAGCATTGACATCGCCAACTATGCTTCCGGTGACATCTACCGCACGGCTTCCGACGTGGCCAACCGCGTCTACGGCGGCAAGGCAACCATGCCGACAATCGCCGAGTTTGAAGAGCTCTTCCGCTGCTGTCGCGTGGAGTGGGCTGAAACGGACGGCGTGGCCGGATATCGTTTCACCGGTCCCAACGGCAATTCCATCTTTCTTCCCGCCGCCGGTTCGGGCACGAAGGGCGTGACGTCCGGCGCATCCGTAGAGGGACGCTATCTCTCCGGTTCTGCCAACGTTTCCGACCCGCAGTTTGCCATGAGCTACCTCTTCACCAACTCCGGCCATGCCCGGACTACGACTCCGGTCTATCAGGCCCTCTCCGTACGTCCTGTCTCCGTAGCCAAGAACGTGGCTCTTGACAAGTCGTTGCTCTGCAAGACATGGGAGATTGACCTCACGGACAATGGCGAATACAAGGTGTTCCCCGGTCCTACATATTTTTACGGTATGGACGACTCATGGAACACCGTGACAAACAACGAACCTGTTGTGGGTGACTCCTGGGCATGGGAGCCAGACTTCGCTGGAAACTCATGGGCTGTTGGCGGCGACGCAAAGAACTGCCGCGGTTCCATCACATTCAATGAAGATGGTACAGTAAAAGTGAAACACATCACGGCTGACGGCATCGAGACCGAGGAGAACGGAACATACACCGTTGACGAGCAGAAGAAGACCATCACGCTGAAAGGCGCGAAAGTGCTCGCTCCGGCAAACTATACGGACGACTATGTCAACAGCCTTACGGACGACATCCGCATCCTCTCGCTCACCGAGGGCACACTTCAGCTCGGTGTGATACGTACCAACGATCCGGCTCTGCTCAGCATCAACATGATTCCGCAGCAGGAGAAATACGGTTATACCGCCAAGCTCACCTGCTACGGTCAGGGACCTTCGGGCGAACCTTCTGACGCATGGGCTTCGGCCACGACGACGGTTGCCGGCGGCAAGACCGGAACCTATACCCTGACGTTCACCACCAGCGAACCGCGTGTCTACGGACAGGTCTACGTCATCGACATAGAGAATTTCGCGGCTGCCTATCCCAACGCTTTCGTCAGAGTAGAGTCCATCAAGGCTGACGGCAATGACGTTCCGTTTGACGCAAACAAGTTCTTCTACGGCAATATCGAGGACGGAGGAACCTTCCGTGTGGAGCTGGCCAACATCTGGGGCTGCGGTCACAACGACAGCTGGAACGGTTTGGCTGATACTCCGTTCCATCCCGGTGGCGGCGAGACAACAGCCGAGACGGCGCTCGCTTTCAATTCGACGTTTGAAGTCGTGTTCTCCGTAGTTTCACTTGATGCCGACCTCTCGTTCACTGTCAAGCAGACGGCTGTGGGTCTGCTTCCCGCTTGGGCCGGCAATCCCGGCAACTGGGGCAAGGAATATCCCGGCGCATTGAAGATTGTTCAGGAGGGCTTCCGTTACAAGGTGGCCAACACCGGGGACCTCGCCATGACGCTTGACGCCTCCGAGTGTGACGGCACGCCTGACGAAGGTGCGGTCAATATGGTTGACGTTGTGGGCATACGCTCGTTTTTCCCGGCCTTTACCGCCGAGCTTGTCTCTGTCAACAGTGACGGCAACGACGTGCCTTTCAATGCCTCAAAGCTCATCACGGGCGACATCGAGGACAACGGCAACTTCCGCATCGAGCTTCACAACATCTGGGGCGCAGGTACGGCAGCAGATCCGGCGTTCGGCGATGTGAAAGTTGTGGAAGGCAACAACTGCGTGACCTCACTCGGATTCAAGAACAGTCTGACCTACACCATCGGACGGTTCTCCGAAAAGCTCTTCGCCACTCCGTGGTGACGCATAGACGTTGTTACGAGGCTTGTGTAACGTTGTTACACGGGCCTTGTAACAGTGTTACGCGGCTCATGTAACAGTGTTACGCGGGCCATGTAACAACGTTACGCTACTCACGTAACACCATGGATAAAGAAAGGACATCACTAAAAAGCATCTATTCAAACATAATAAATCAGACAGATGAAAAGACTATCTATATTCTTCACAGCGGCATTAGCGCTGTTTTCACTCGTCCTGTCATCGTGTGATGACGACGATTGTCCCAATCCGCTGGCCGACAGCAACGGGACGCTGAACATATCAACAACGGAACTGACGTTCGCCGTCGATGGCGGCACGGCGTCGTTCACCGTCAACGGCGGCACGGCATTTGTGCGCAGCGAGGCCGAGTGGCTCACTGTTGAGCGCGTTTCCGGTGACAACCATGCATCGGCATTCACAGTAACGTGCGGGAAGAACGACGGCGAAGAACGCACGGGAACAATTCTCGCCAATCTTGACGGCGCGTTCTCACGCATCAGCGTCACACAGGCGGGCAAAATCGTCCGTCCCGATGTGGAATATTCTTTCCGCACGGCCAAGGAGCTGGCCCGCGACATGTATCCCGGATGGAACCTCGGCAACACGCTTGAAGCCTCTGGCAGCGGACTCGGCGCCGAAACCGCATGGCAGGGAACGATGACAACGCAGACCCTCATCGACTATGTCAAGTCACAGGGCTTCCGCTCCGTGCGCATACCCTGCTCATGGGATATCCACGCCACCGACGGCCGCATTGATGCCGAATGGATGGGGCGTGTGAAGGAGGTTGTCGACTATTGCATCAACGCCGGTCTCTATGTCGTGCTCAACGACCATTGGGACGGCGGATGGATTGAAGTTGAGGGTTTCAGCATGAGCAGCGACAAGTATGTGGCTGTTGACGAAGAGACCATCACGGCAAAGGCCACGCAGCTGAAGAACTATTGGACGCAGATTGCCACGGCGTTCAGGAACTATGACGAGCATCTGCTCTTCGCCGGACTGAACGAGCCGTTCCAGAGCTACACGCTGTTCAACGGCCGTCACAAGGAGCTGACTCCGATTCTCAACCGCTACAATCAGGCTTTCGTTGACGCCGTACGTGCCACAGGAGGCAACCACGCCCGCCGCACACTCGTCGTTCAAGGCCCTGCTACAAACATATCGTCGGCTGTCGATCCCGCCATTGGATTCGTCATGCCTGAGGATGAGGAGGATGGCTATCTGATGGCCGAGGTCCACTATTATGACCCGTGGAGTTTCTGCGGTCAGGAGGATGGCAGTATTGCCACATGGTTCTGGGGAAGCGGCAACCACGTCAGCGGCAGCAGCCACAACGCCACGGATGGTGAAGAACAGTGGACGAAGTCACAGATGGAAAGCCTGAAATCGGCGTTCGTCGACCGCGGCTATCCTGTCATCATAGGTGAGTATGGTGCGCAGTGGCGTTCGCTCACGACCAACCAGAGCGAGCACGACGCCTCCATCAAGGCTTTCTTCCGCGAGGTGAACCGTCAGGCCGTCGACAATGGCATCGTCACCTTTGCATGGGACATCAACTCGCTCAACCAGGGTGGTGAGACCGGCGTGATGACCATTCTCAACCGCTCTTCGCTCAGTGTGTTCTGCGCTCCGGCGATGGAAGGTATCACCGAGGGTGTGAAAGCCGGCTCATGGCCACAATAATCAAGCTGTTTTTACGATAATATATTATGACTCGATTTGGTAAGTGAGGGAGATAAAGGAAGATAGAGGAAGATAACAGGAGATAAAGGACAGATGTCTCAGTGTCTGGTGCTATTGTCTTCCATCTTCTTAGCGACCGAAGGGAGCGATATCTTCCTGTTGCTCCTTTTCACTACCTTCGTTGAGTGCATACGAAACTTAAATATATGAAATATAGGTATCTATTACTCTCAGCCGGCCTGTGTCTTTGCACCCATACCGACATCAGCGCTGCCGGCTACGTGAAGAAAGGCAACGCCGTGACCATCAACGTCAGTTCTCCCGGTGAGGGAGGCGCGCGGGTGGTGAGGCTGCAAGTGATGGGCGACAGGATAATCCGCGTTGAGGCCACACCCGAGGAGGCTTTTGCCGAGAAGCAGAGCCTGATAGTCGTGCCGCAGAAGACGAAGGCCCGGTTCTCCGTCAGCGAGGACGACGGTTTCGTCACCGTGAGCGCGGCCGGCGTGAGCGCCAGGGTCAGCACCGTGACGGGACGCATAGAGTTCCGCGACGCTGAGGGACGGCTTTTGCTCGGCGAGACAGAAAAGGACGGAAAGACATTCCGGCGGTTCACTGTTCCGGAGCGCGAGATCGGTCCCGGAACGCTGACGGACGGCGCACGCAACGGCTGGACGTGGCACACGCAGTTTGAATCGCCCGATGATGAGGCTTTCTACGGACTCGGACAGCATCAGGCCGAAGAGCTGAACATGAAAGGAAGGAATGAAGAATTGTTTCAGTATAACACGAAGGTGAGCGTGCCGATGGTGCTCAGCAACCGCGGCTATGGTCTGCTGTGGGACTCCTACAGCTATTGCCGCTTCGGCAATCCCGACGAATACCGTCAGCTGCAGCGCATATTCCGGCTCTACGACCGCGACGGGCGCCCCGGCTCGCTCACCGGAACCTATACCGACAGGAACGGAAAGGTTCTTGTGCGTCAGGAGGATTCCATCTACTTTGAGCATGCCGTGCCCGAGGTCAATCCGCTCCACCGGCAGGACCTCGGCATCTACGCCCTGCCTAAGGGCTTCAATCTCGACGGAGCCCACGTAACATACGAGGGTTACATCGAGGCGCCTGAGGACTGCGACTATCACTTCCTGCTCTATTACGCCGGCTACATGACCGTCTATGTTGACAACCATGAGGTTGTGCCCGAACGCTGGCGCACGGCGTGGAACCCCAATGCGTGGAAATTCATGTGTCCGCTGAAGGCCGGACGCCGGGTGCCCATCCGCATAGAATGGCGTCCGGACGGCGGTGTGAGCTACTGCGGACTGCGCGTAGCCACGCCACGCACGGCCGAGGAACAGGGCCGCCTGAGCATCTGGAGCGAGATGAGCCGTTATATGGACTACTATTTCATTGCCGGCGAGCGCATGGACGACATCGTCTCGGGCTACCGCACGCTGACCGGAAAGGCTCCCGTCTATCCCAAGTGGACGCTGGGCTACTGGCAGAGCCGCGAGCGCTATACGTCGTCGGCCGACATAGAGAAGACTATGGAGGAGTTCCGCCGCCGCCACATCCCCGTGGACAACATCGTTCAGGACTGGAACTACTGGAAGCTCGACTCATGGGGCGACCATACGTTTGAGGCAGCTCGCTTCCCCAATCCGCAGGCTATGCTCGACAGTGTCCACGCCATGAACGGACGGTTCATGATCAGCGTGTGGCCGAAGTTCTACGATACCGTCGACAACTACAAGGAGATTGACGCCAAGGGCTGGATGTACCATCAGGCCATCAAGGACGACATCCATGACTGGCTCGGCTTCCGCGGCTCGTTCTACGATGCCTACGACGCCGGCGCCCGCAAGATGTTCTGGCGTCAGATGGACGAGAATCTGTATTCAAAGTATAAGTATGGCATTGACGCCTGGTGGATGGACGCGTCCGAACCCAACGTGCGCGACTGCACGCCGATGTGGTATCGAAAGGCACTCTGCGGCCCGACGGCCCTCGGCTCGTCCACGGAATACTTCAATGCCTACAGCATTGTCAACGCCGACGCCATCTACAACGGCCAGCGTTCCGTCCAGCCCAACCGCCGTGTCTTCCTGCTGACCCGCAGCGGATTTGCCGGCGAGCAGCGTTACAGCACGGCGACGTGGAGTGGCGACATCGGAACGCGGTGGGAGGATATGCGCTCGCAGATGACCGCCGGACTCAACTACTCCATCTCCGGACTGCCTTTCTGGGGCATGGACCAGGGCGGTTTCTCGGTTGAGAACCGCTATGTGGCCGCTCAGAAGATATTCGACAAGAGCGGACTGGAGAGCGAGGATCTCAAGGAATGGCGCGAGCTGCAGACGCGGTGGAACCAGTTCGGATGTTTCATCCCGCTCTACCGTGCCCACGGCCAGTGGCCTCTGCGCGAGCCTTGGAACATCGCTCCCGACGACCATCCTGCCTATAAGACCATCGTATGGTACGATCAGTTGCGCTACCGCATGATGCCTTACCTCTATTCCATGGCCGGATGGGTTCATCTCAGCGACTACACAATGATGCGTCCGCTCGTGATGGATTTCAACGGCGACGCCCGCGTGCTTGACATCAAGGACCAGTGGATGTTCGGACCGTCGCTCATGGCCTGTCCCGTCGGGCGCTACAAGATGCGTTCGCGTGAGGTCTATCTGCCGCAGCAGTGCGGATGGTATGACCTCTATACGGGTGAGCGTCACGACGGAGGCCGCACGATAACGGCTCCGGCGCCCTACGAGCGCATTCCCGTCTTCGTTCCCGAGGGAGCCATCCTGCCCCTTGGCCCGGCGATGGAGTGGAGCGACGAGAAGCCGGCCGAGCTAATCAATCTCTATGTCTACGCCGGCCGCGACGGAAGTTTCCGGCTCTATGAGGACGAGGGAACGAACTATAACTACGAGAAAGGCAAGTTCGCCACAATCGACATTTCCTACGACGACGCTTCGCGCACCGTTACCATCGGCCGCCGCCGCGGCTCGTTCGACGGTATGCTGAAGACGCGCCGCTTCAATGTGGTGCTCGTGTCGGGCG
This sequence comes from uncultured Prevotella sp., assembly GCA_947177775.1. GTDB lineage: Bacteria > Bacteroidota > Bacteroidia > Bacteroidales > Bacteroidaceae > Prevotella. The sequence continues at coordinate 80,370 of CAMWVS010000003.1, read as the reverse complement.
ACGCTCCGCGGAAGCTCGACCTCGAAAGTCCGCAGGGAAAGATGGTTGACTATGACGGCCGTGCTATAACAGTGAACCTATGAAAGTTTTTATGATTATATTGTGTGTCGTGTGCGGGGGGCTCGTTTCCTCCGCGCACGATTGCGTTTTGTCCGAATCCTTCGACCGCGGATGGCGCTTCACGCTCGCCGATTCGGCCGGAATGGCCGCTCCTGAATATGACGACAGCCGGTGGCGGCTTCTCGATGTGCCTCACGATTGGGCCATCGAGGGCGATTTCCACGCCGGCAATCCGTCGGGAGCAGGCGGAGGAGCGCTGCCCGGAGGCATTGGATGGTATCGGAAACATTTCCGTTCCGACGCTTCCGGCCGTACATTCATAGCTTTCGACGGTGTCTATATGAACTCGACGGTCTATGTCAACGGCCGCGAAGTGGGCTTCCGCCCGTATGGCTACAGCTCGTTTGAATATGACATAACGCCATACGTCACGGCGGGCGACAATGTCGTTGCCGTGCGTGTGGACAACAGCGACCAGCCAAACAGCCGGTGGTATAGCGGATGCGGCATCTACCGCCACGTGTGGCTCACCGTGACTGGGCGTCTGCGCATAGCCCGTTGGGGCGTTCATGTGATGACGGAGGCCGACGGCCGGATGACGGTCAGCACGGAGCTGGACGGCGAGGGGGCTGTCGGGGCTACGGTTCGCCATACCGTGACGGACGCTCAGGGCCGCAGCCTGGCTTCATCGTCGGCACGGGTCAAGGCTTCCGCCGGCGCGAAGGACTCACAGCGTCTTCGTGTCAGGCGTCCGCAGCTGTGGTCGCCGGAGAGTCCCCATATATATAAGGTGCGGACAGAGGTCATCGTCAACGGCCGCACGGTCGACGAGGTTGTCACCGTGACGGGCTTCCGCTCGTTCCGTTTCGACGCCTCTACGGGCTTCTGGCTCAACGGCCGCAACGTGAAGATAAACGGTGTGTGCGAGCATCACGATCTCGGGTGTCTCGGAGCGGCGTTCAACGAAGACGCCATGCACCGCAAGCTCGTCCGCCTGAAGGCGATGGGATGCAACGCCATCCGCTGCTCCCACAATCCTCCGGCGCCGGAACTGCTCACAATGTGCGACACGATGGGATTTATCGTGATGGACGAGAGCTTCGACATGTGGCGCCGCCGCAAGACGAAGAACGACTACGCCCGCTTCTTCGACGAGTGGCACGAGTGTGACCTCAGCGATCTCGTGCGCCGCGACCGCAACCATCCCTCCGTTCTGATGTGGTCCATCGGCAATGAGGTTCTGGAGCAGTGGTCATCGGCTGAGGCCGATACGCTGTCGCTCGAACAGGCCAATCTCATTCTCAATGCCGGTCATGACGCTTCGACGCTGGCCCGCGAGGGGGAGATGAGCGTAAACTCGCTGCTCACGCGCCACCTTGCCGACATCGTGCGTCGTCTCGACCCGACGCGGCCGATAACGGCGGGCTGCAACGAACCATCACCGGACAATCATCTTTTCCGGAGCAATGCGCTTGACATCGTCGGTTTCAACTACCATCATCAGTGGATTAAGGACGTGCCGGAGAAATTTCCCGGACAGCCGTTCATCCTGACCGAAAGTGTGTCGGCGCTGCAGACGCGTGACTTCTATATGATGCCGAGCGACTCGGTATATGTCGCACCGGTGGAGTGGTGGCTGCCGTACACCGACCCTACGTTCATGTGCTCGGCCTACGACAACATGCACGCGGCGTGGAGCTCCACCCACGAGGAGACATGGGACGTGGTGAAACACCGGCCTTACGTCAGCGGACAGTTCATCTGGACCGGTTTCGACTATATCGGCGAACCGACGCCATACGGCTTCCCCGCCCGTTCGAGCTATTTCGGAATAATCGACCTTGCCGGATTCCCGAAGGATGTTTATTATATGTATCAGAGCGAGTGGACGGACCGTCCGGTGCTCCATCTTTTTCCGCATTGGAACTGGCTGGAGGGACAGACCGTCGACCTTTGGTGCTACTACAGTCAGGCTGATGAGGTGGAGCTGTTCATCAACGGCCGCAGCCAGGGCGTGCGCCGCAAGGCCGACAGCCATCAGTATCACGTGATGTGGCGGGTGGCGTTTGAACCGGGTGAGGCAAAGGTGGTGGCCCGCCGTGACGGTAGGGTGGTGGCCGAGCAGGTGAACCTCACCGCCGGCGCTCCGTCAGCGTTGCGCCTGTCCGTCGACTACCGTGGCCGCGACCTCACGTTCATCACCGCCGAGGTCGTTGACGAGCGCGGAACGGTATGTCCGTGGGCCGAAAACATGATAGAGTTCAGTGCCGGAGACAGTGCGGAAATAGTGGCGACGGACAACGGATGCCAGACATCAATGGAGCGTTTCACCGCTCCCCGCCGCAAAGCCTTCTTCGGCCGCTGCATGGTGGTGGTGAAGGGAAAGGGCAACGTCCGCGCCAGGAGCATCGGGCTGAAGCCTGCGGAAGCAATATCGCTGTCCGAAGGCTCTTCCTACAGAGCGGCTTCGTCACTTCCGTCATCCTCATCTTTCCCATCCCTCTCATCCCTCCCATAATTTCCCAAAGCATCTCCAAAGAAAATTCATATATAGATTCAAGATAGAAGCGTTGCACTTCTATCTTGAATCTATACCAAAATAAACCGAAGACCGAGAGAAAAACTACAATTTTCTACACCAGTGAGAGAGTTTTACAAAAACTTTTTGTAATATTGCACTTGCTTGTTGACTCTTTAAAAGAAAATTCATAACCCTAAAAAAATAAAAAGAGACTATGAAGAAAAAATATTTATCAGTATTGCTGCTGGCCTTAGGCGCCATGACAGCATCGGCCCAGACGGCCAAGCCGCTCTATCTCGACGTCAAGGCGCCGGTAGAGGAGCGTGTGAAGGATGCGCTAAGCCGCATGACCGTACATGAGAAGATTCAGGTGCTTCACGCACAGAGTAAGTTCACATCCGCCGGAGTGCCGCGTCTCGGCCTGCGCCAGCTCAACATGGACGACGGCCCTCACGGAGTGCGCGAGGAGCTGGAGTGGAACACCTGGTCGCCGGCCAAGTGGACCAACGACTCCATCGTTGCCTTTCCGTCGCTGACGTGTCTGGCCGCAACGTGGAATCCGGAACTGTCGGCCGTCTACGGCAATGCCGTCAGCGAGGAGTTTGCCTTCCGCTATAAGGACATCATGCTCGGTCCGGGTGTCAATATCGCCCGCACGCCGCTCAACGGCCGTGCCTTTGAATACATGGGCGAGGACCCCTATCTGGCCGGCCGCATGGTCGTTCCCTATATCAAGAGCGCCCAGCAGAACGGTGTGGCATGCTGCCTGAAGCATTTCGCGCTGAACAATCAGGAGATTGACCGCTTCGCCGTCGACGTCAAAGTGAGCGAACGCGCCCTGCGTGAGATTTATCTTCCGGCTTTCGAGCGTGCCGTGAAGGAGGCCGAGGTGTGGACCATCATGGGCAGCTACAACCTGTGGCAGGGTGTCCACTGCTGTCAGAACGACTCTCTTCTTAACGGAATACTCAAGAAAGAATGGGGCTTCGACGGTGCCGTGGTCAGCGACTGGGGCGGCGTCACCGACACCTGGCAGGCCGCTACGGGCGGTATGGACATAGAGATGGGCTCCTATACCGACGGCAAGCTGAAGGAATCGGAGTTCACTTACGACGACTACTATCTGGCCCGTCCCTTTGAGCAGCTCATCAAGGACGGCAAGATACCGATGTCGGTGCTTGACGACAAGGTTGCCCGCGTGCTGCGCACGATGTTCCGCACGTCGATGAACCCCGACAAGGCCATCGGCAGCCAGTGTTCGGAGGCTCACTATGAGGCATGCCGCGCCATTGCCGAAGAGGGCATCGTGCTGCTGCGCAATCAGAAGAACATCCTTCCGCTCAACGCCGACAGCTACAGCCGCATACTCGTCGTTGGCGAGAACGCAACCCGCAGTCTGACTGAAGGCGGCGGTTCGAGCGAGCTGAAGACGCTGCGCGATATCTCGCCGCTGGAAGCGCTGAAGGCTCTCTATGGCGATAAGATTGACTATGCGCAGGGCTATTCCTCCGGCCGTCCGCTCTATGACCACGTGGACAAGGTGAAGCCCGAACTGCTGGAGAAGCTCAGGGCCGAGGCTCTGGAGAAAGCGAAGAAGGCCGACCTCATCATCTTTATCGGCGGACTCAACAAGAACCACAAGCAGGACTGCGAGAACGGCGACCGCGAGAGCTACGACCTGTCGTTCGGTCAGAACGAGCTTATCGGCGAGCTGGCCGCAATCCAGAAGAACACGGTGGCCGTGATGTTCGGTGGAAATCCGTATGCCACGCCGTGGCTCGCCCGTGTCCAGGCTCTTGTCCACTGCTGGTATCTCGGCTCGGAGTCGGGCACGGCTCTTGCCAACATCCTGAGCGGCAAGGTGTGTCCGAGCGGCAAGCTGCCCGTGACGTTCGCCAAGGCTCAGAACGACTATCCCTGCTTCCAGTACGGCATGGACGGTTATCCCGGCAACGGAAAGGAAGTGCGCTACGACGAAGGCATCTACGTGGGTTACCGCCATTTCGACACCCGCGGCGTGAAGACACAGTTCCCCTTCGGTTTCGGTCTGTCATACACAACGTTCAAGTACGGCAAACCCTCCGTCACCTCTGTTGACGGCAAGACATGGCGAGTTACGGTCGACGTGACCAACACCGGCAGCTGCGAGGGCAAGGAGATTGTCCAGCTCTACGTCGGCGACGAGCAGTGTTCGGTTGACCGTCCGAAGAAGGAGCTGAAGAACTTCGCCAAGGTGTCGCTCCGTCCGGGCGAGACAAAGACGGTGACGATGGATATAACCGAGCAGGACCTCAAGTTCTGGGACGAGACGTCCCACGGCTGGAAGGCCGAGCCGGGCAAGTTCCGTGCATACGTATGTGCATCGGCCGAGGACGTGCGCGGTGCGGTTGTCTTTCAGTATAATGACTGACAGGACTGTATATTCTTGAAACAGTATATTCTTAGAAAAGTATATTCTTAAAACGCGAAGACGCGAAGAGTTGGTTTCACTCTTCGCGTCTTCGCGTTTGTTTTCATCTGTGGAAGCCGTTTCCCGGCGTTTGCAACGTTTGTTCTGCGGATTCCGGTAATTTTCTACGGATTCCAGAAATCCACCAGTCTCATGTCGAATATGAGCGTGCTGTAGGCTGGAATCGTTCCTGATTCGGTAGTGCCGTAGCCGAGCTGATAGGGTATGTAGACCTCCCAGTGGTCGCCGCGCTGCATGTTCTGCAGTGCTGTGGCAAATCCATCCACGAGATTGTTTCCCGTGCTGTTGCCGATAGCGAATTTAGCCGTTCCGCTGACCTCCTTGTCGTATGGTTCCATGTATGTCTGGTCGAAGACATAGCCTGCGGGATATGACGGTGAGGGCAGCAGGCGTCCGATGTAGCTCACGGAGACAGTGTCGGTATAGATGGGTATTCCGGGTTCGGCATCGGGATCGTTTCCGAGCACGTGGACAATGATGTAGTCGCTGTTCGGGCCTTCTTCGTCCTGTGCTTTCGACCATGTCCTGATGCGCTTCCAGTCCGTGCGCGACGGGTCGGCGGAGAGCAGAGTCTTCACCGAGTCGCTCAGCCGGTTGAAGTAGTCGTCGTTGACGGTCTGCCAGTTGGCGAATTCATATTCCGTGTTGTCCTCCTCGCTGCATGATGCTGCCGTCAGCAGTGACAGCAGCATCATGGCAAGCGTGATTATCTGATGTTTTTTCATCTTCTGTTATTGCAGTTTTTTGAGCAGGCTGGCGATGCTGACCTTATCCTCTATGATGCTGTTGAGGTCGGCTATGTTGACGCGCTCCTGCTTCATGGTGTCGCGGAAACGGAGTGTGACGCAGTTGTCCTTGAGCGTGTCGTGGTCGACGGTGACGCAATAGGGTGTTCCGATGGCGTCCTGACGGCGGTAGCGCTTTCCGATAGAGTCCTTCTCGTCATACTGGCAGTTGAAGTGGAAGCGCAGGCTGTCGATGATCTCGCGTGCCTTTTCGGGCAGTCCGTCTTTCTTTATGAGCGGCATTACGGCCAGTTTGACCGGAGCCAGGGCTGCGGGCAGGCGGAGCACCGTGCGGGTCTCGCCGTTTTCGAGCTTCTCCTCGTCATACGAGTGGCACATGATGGAGAGGAACATTCGGTCGACACCGATTGAAGTCTCGATGACATAGGGAGTGTAGCTCTCGTTTGTCTGCGGGTCGAAGTATTTGATGCCCTTGCCCGAGAACTTCTCATGCTGTGAAAGGTCGAAGTTGGTGCGGCTGTGGATTCCCTCCACCTCCTTGAATCCGAACGGCATGCGGAACTCGATGTCCGTGGCGGCGTTGGCGTAGTGGGCCAGCTTGTCGTGGTCGTGGAAGCGATAGTTCTCAGAGCCGAAGCCCAGTGCCTGGTGCCATGCCATTCGTGTCTGCTTCCACTTGGGGAACCAGTCAAGCTCGGTTCCTGGCTTCACGAAGAACTGCATCTCCATCTGCTCGAACTCGCGCATACGGAAAATGAACTGGCGGGCAACGATCTCGTTGCGGAATGCCTTTCCTATCTGTGCGATACCGAACGGAATCTTCATGCGTCCGGTCTTCTGGACGTTGAGATAGTTGACAAAGATTCCCTGAGCCGTTTCCGGACGCAGATAGACCTTCATCGCGCCGTCGGCCGATGCTCCCATTTCGGTGGAGAACATGAGGTTGAACTGACGGACGTCGGTCCAGTTCTTTGTTCCTGAAATCGGGTCGACAATCTCTTCGTCCACGATAATCTGCTTCAGTGCCTCGAGGTCCGGGCCCTGCATGGCGGTGGCATAGCGCTCGTGGAGTGCGTCGCGCTTCTGCTTTATTTCGAGCACGCGGGGGCTGGTGGCCAGATACTGAGCCTCGTCGAACGATTCGCCGAAGCGCTTGCGGGCCTTTGCCACTTCCTTTTCTATCTTTTCGTCATACTTGGCTATCTGGTCTTCGATGAGCACGTCGGCGCGATAGCGCTTCTTTGAGTCGCGGTTGTCGATTAGCGGGTCGTTGAAAGCGTCTACATGTCCCGATGCCTTCCAGATGGTGGGGTGCATGAAGATGGCCGAGTCGATGCCCACGATGTTCTCATGGAGCAGTACCATGCTCTTCCACCAATATTCCTTGATGTTGTTTTTCAGTTCCACACCGTTCTGACCGTAGTCATAGACGGCTCCCAGTCCGTCGTAGATGTCGCTGCTGGGAAAAACAAATCCATATTCCTTGCAATGGGAAACAATCTTCTTAAAAACGTCTTCTTGTGCCATAATAATCTTTAAATGAATTTCGAAATCTGTTTGCAAAGATACCGTTTTTCCATGAAAGACGTGGCGAAATGGTGCAAAAGTTTATAAATAAGTAAATTATCAGCCATAAATTATATGTTGTGTATCGGTAAAAGGGTTTGATATAGCCGTTTGGCAGCCGTTCCGTGGGGCAGGGGAGGCAGCATGGCCGCCGTTTGTCCGGCATACCGCGGCATAGCCGGACAGACGGGCTCAATCCGCTGAATTGGAAGACTGTTTTTGTTTAACACGCGTTAACGGTTTGTTAACATCTGATGAAATCATCTTACATTAGCTTCAAAATCCTTGGGCACTTTCCAAAATTTTTTGTCCGTGGCCCGAAATATGCGAAATTTGAGCGGTTTTGTTAATCTGCTGATAGTCTGATGATTATGGGTTTTGTTGCGAAAACGGATGACTTTTCGTTTTGCCGTAAGGCCTTCCCGGGGTCGCAACGGGGCCCTTACGGCACGGCCGGCCTCTCCGGATCGGGTTTCGGAGGGTGTCTTGTGGGGAAAAACGGGCGTTCGGCCGTTCTATTTTGCGACTTCCGAAAGTGTTAAATTCTTGCTATTTTAGTTTACAACCGGATGGCGGCGTTTCCGTTTCTCTGCTCTGCCGAAGGCTCTTTGAGCGTGTCGGCGGCCGATGGTGGGGCGGGCGGCAGGATGAAATGACGACGATTTTGCGTGGCCGGACCATCATAGTTGGGCTTCGGCAGGAAGCTAAATGCGCAGATTTATGCTTTATTAAAAAAAAAAAACGGTTTTTAAGAAATTTCGGAGATTATTGTGTAAATTTGCAGCCGATAAGAAATCATGGTCCGAAGCACTGATTTCACATTGATGAGATGAATATATACCGGTCGTTAAAAAACTGATTGTGTTTTGAAGAAAATATCTGTTGTAAAATCAGTCCACATTCTTCTGCGCGGAGTTCTGCTGTGGATAACGGTCTGTCATGCCCCAGGTGTGGAAGCCCAGCGTCTGATAGGCAGCGGCGGACTGATGAACGTGCCGTCGGCCGATTTCAGTCCTGAGGGGACTTTTGAGGGTGGCGTATCCGTACTTCAGAAACGTATGATGAATGACCGTTATGACTACTATACCGGATTATACTATGTCTCTTTCACGCCGTTCAGCTTCGTTGAGGCCACTTTTCGCGAAACTCTCCGCAAGACCCGGAAAAGCGCATGGGACCATAGGCGCGGATTCTATCAGCAGGACCGCTCGACGACCATACGGCTGAGGCCGGTCCGCGAGACTCCTTCAGGATGGTGGCCGTCGGTGGTGGTGGGAGTCAACGATATTTATTCCGACCACGGGAAGAGCGAGTATGCCGCAGTCTACGGCGTCGTGACCCGCCACCTCACGATGAAAGGATTCTGCAGTGTGGGGCTGACAGCCGGATGGGCGCGGCCCATTGACGGCGGGACAGCCTACGACGGATTCTTTGGCGGTCTCGAAGTGAGGCCGGAGTTCTGGAAAGACTTTTGCCTGATGGGCGAGTATGATACGCGCGGATTCAACGCCGGGGTCTCGGCCCTGCTCTTCAGACATCTCCGCGTGATGTGCATGAGCCGCGGGTTTGAGGGCGTTTCGGGAGGTCTGAGTTATGTCTACACCATTAAATACTGACGGACTATGCTGAACGGAAAACTGCTGACAATCATCCTGCTTGCCATGTTCTGGCTACCGGAGGCCAAGGCCGGCGACGCCTCGGAGCTGACCTCGCGGCTGGCTTCGGCCGGTCTGGAGAATGTCAGAACGGCCGTCGGTGATGACGGAGTCATCTATGCGGCAGTGGAAAACCGTGTCATGAGAGGCACGTGGCGTGGAGCGGGGTTTGCTCTGAGGCTGATGGGCGAAGTTTTTCCTGAGGCAGGAAACTTCGTGACGGTCATTCTCGACGACGGTGTTCCGAGAGTCAGGGTGCAGGCACGGCGGTCGGACGAAGGACGGTGGAAGGTTTGGGTGGACTATGACGTGGAGAAGGCCATGGGCGTGTTGGGCCGTGTGGCTGAGACTAACAGCTCACGCGGAAAGATAGACATAACGCTCCATCCCAAAATCTCGATAGACAACCATCGGCTGGACGTGCTCTGCGAATATGCCGTGGCCGTGGCCCCGGCGTTCGAGATGTCGCTCTGGCGGGGCAACAGGATTACCGTCCAGCCCGTCATACCGCTCATCGGGGGCAATCTCCGCAAGGATAATCCGCTGCGATATCTGCGTGTCGGCATAGCCGACGTCAGTCAGGAACTGCTCCGCGGCGGGCGTACGGCATTGACACTGGCGGCAGGAATGTTCTATCCCGGATTTGCCGGAGTCCACACGGAGTTCTCATGGATGGCAACAGAGGAGCTGACTGTCCGGATGAAGGCCGGACTGATGGGGGAGGCGACGGCCGGCGACGGCGGCTATCGCTTTGGAAAAACGGATAAACTCATGGTGATGGCCGGCGGCGAGTGGTTTGAACCGCGATCCCGGCTCCAGTTCCAGCTGGCCGGAGGACGGTTTGTCTATGGCGACTGGGGAGCCAGAATGGACGTCACGCGCCATCTTGGCGACTACGCGGTGGGCGTCTATGGCGTTTGGACGGAAGGTGAACACAACGCCGGATTCCACTTCGCCATCCCCATGGACCGGCGCTATCGCGGCAGAAAAGGGAGAGTCAGGCTGAGAATGCCTGAATATTTCGGTTGGGAATACGAAATGGTTTCCTATTATAAATATGCCGGACAGAACATGGGACGCTCCTGCGGGACACGGGCCGACGAGAACCGCAGTGCCCGCTACTTCCAGGCCGAATATATCAGGCTTAATCTCCAGCGCATGATGGACGGAGAGGCAACGGACGACGGCCGGCAGAAAGCTGTGGCGGCAAAAGACAGAAAAAGGAATAAAGAGAAAACCAATAATATGTAATCCAATTTAATTAAAAACAAATGATCATGAAAAAAATCAAGCTTCTTTTGGGTGTCATCGCCCTGACGGCAGGCACAGGTTTGCTCAGTTCGTGTTTCACAGACCCCTATGTTGGCGTTCCGCCGGAAATGACGATGAGTGTGGACAACGGCTACACGGTCAAGGTCTACACCAACGTGGCGGCTAAACTGGCCTACAACGGCGCTGCCGTGTCGCAGACTTTCTCTCCGACAACAGACGGAATCCTGGAAGTTTCAGCCAATGGATATGTCACACAGGCAATACCCGTACGTCTTGGCTCCATCAAAAACATCACTCTTGACGTAACGCTGATACAGATCCCGACCTCGGATGTCAAGGTCTCTGACGCCAACGCCTCGTCAACCACAGTCACCGTGGGCAACAGTGAAGAAAATGTCAGCCAGGTGGGACAGGCCAGCATAGTCATTCCCGGAAACACCCAGACAGAGGGCGTTGACCCCAACAGCTCATACGGTATCGGAGTCTACAACGTGACCGGTACGGCAACGAGCGAGCCGGTGGAGGGACAGGTGGTCAATACGGACATTCTCGTGGCCGTGTGTGAGCCTTCCGGCGCCACGTTCGACTCTCCCGTGACAATCACGGTGCCGGCACCCAATGCCGCCGGTATGGCCTTCACATGTTACAATGGCAACGAAACGGTTGCGGCAGACGTTCAGTCCAACTCTGTTTCGGCCGAGGTCAACCACTTCTCGGAGTGGAGATTCATGCTCAATGCAAGTGTCTCTGGCATCTCAACTTCACAGGAAACAATCTATGACGCCAATATCCTCGTTGAGGCAGGAAACAATCAGATTCGTTATATGGCCTACACTGGTGTGACGTCAAGCATTTCAGGCGTTGCCGAAACGTTCCTCCTCAGCCAGTTCGGCTCTAAGGCAAGACGGATTGAGAAGGTGGGAAACATCGCTGCTTCTGCAAAAGGCTCGGCCCATGTGCGCGTGACTCAGGAGAAGAAAGTCATCACCTATAAATCCGGCAGCGTGACCTTCACCGCCACAGTCTACGGAGCTATAACGGTAGAGATTGTTGACGCTTCTTACGACACGTCTGGACATTCAGGCGGTCGTGGCGGCAACTGATAGTCAGGATGGAAATCTGAAACGACAGTAGGCCGCATCCGAAGAGCCGGAGTCAGGCATAAATAGGGATACATCGGTTGTTGATATATCCTTTCGCTTGACATCAACCTTTCGGATGCGGCCTCTTTTTGGAATTATCAAAGAATGTATTTATGGATTAGTATGAGTGTATCTAGGGGGATGAAACGCGTTTGATAACCTGAAAAACCAGAAAAATGAACTTTATTGAAAAATAATCGCCAAAACATTTGGCAGTTTCAAAAATACTCCGTACCTTTGCAACCGCTTACAAGAAGTAAGGGCGCTTAGCTCAGCTGGTTCAGAGCGTCTGCCTTACAAGCAGAGGGTCGGGGGTTCGAATCCCTCAGCGCCCACAAGAGAAAGCCTCACGAAACGTTCGTGAGGCTTTTTTAGTGTGTGTATATGGTCTTCAAGAACCTGCGGATACAATATTTTGGATTGACCTGTTTTTTCGGAGTGGCCAGCTTTTTCTTGATAAAAAGTGCATTATAGTGTGTTAAAAATGCCACAGAGGCATTCTTCTTGCCTTTTCTTGCGTGTGTGACCGAAGTGTTCCGAAAAACACATTGGACAACCTCGGGGTGGTGGCTATGATGGTCTTAAAAAACAAAAAACCTGGTTTTTGTCCATTAAATGTAATGTTTTATAGACAAAACGAATTATTTTCTTTATATTTGCAACCGTTATACAAATTATTAAGAACATTATGAAAGATTTTAAAAAGACCCTGATGAGCCTGTTGCTCGTTGGTCTGGCTGCATCAGCAGGAGCATCCGGACCGTTCAGACCGGCAATTCTCAAACCATGGCAGAAGAGCGCGACAGAGGTTGCTGCACTGCGAAACACCACCATCACGGCACGTACCGCAGACGAAATACCAACCGTGACCGTCATAGACGAGGATTTTTCCGGATTTGCCGCCGGTAGCGAGAACCAGCCTGACGAGCAGTCTATCGGAGGGCCGGAAAATCCGAACTGGAAAATCACCGAAGGCTATATGAAGACCGAAGGGTGGACCGGAGGCGGTGTACATCAGGCCGGAGGCGCCTGTGCCCTTTTGCCTTATAAAGGCACTTACGGTCAGAGCTACGGATATATATCCACACCGGAAATGGAACTCTATGGCGAATGTGTGGTGACATTCCGCGCCAAACGTACAGCTCAGGGCGGGGGAGACCTTTGGGTGGTGCTCTGCGACAATGAAGAAGGCCCTATATATGACGAAGAGATTGACTGCTATCTGACCAGTGAATGGCAGCAGTTTGAGCTGCGCACAACCAAGGCTACATTCAAGAACAACAGCATATTCCAGTTTACGGCACAGAAAGGAAGCGTGCTCATCGACGATATCAAAATAACACGCAAGCGCAATGTCATCCCCCAGCCGGAGATGAACAGCGCCAGAAACATCTCACAGACGGAATTTGTTGCCAGCTGGCTCCCCACGGCCACGGCCGAGAAATATCTGTTCAATGTCTATTACAAAGACATGCCCGACGGCGAACATGTTTCAGGAACAATAGTTGAGAGTTTTGAAGGTATCAACGCCACAGCCGACGGAAAAATCAACGTCTCGTCACCAAACTATCCCGAAGGGTGGAATATCAGCCTGTCCGCTGCCGGCAGCAAGGAAATTACGACCGCAGCAGGACAGTTTTGCTCCGGTAAGCAGGGCTTAGTCTTCGATGCGGAAGGCGACTACATTGAATCGGCCGACGCGCCGGCACCGCTCAAGAAGCTGTCTTTCTGGATCAAGCCAAGTGTCATTGATGATGACGAAGAGCCCATCTCGCTCCTTCAGGTGAGCATCCTCCACCGCAACGGACGATGGGAAGCAATAGCCAATCTGCCGAGCTTCTATCTCGAAGAGGAAGGCGTGATGTATCAGTTCGGGGGCGACGTGCTGGGCGACGACGTCACACGCGTGCGCTTTGAACTTATACAGAAGAACAAAGTCACATTCTATATAGACGATGTAACGATGGACTATGAAACGCAGCCTGTTCCATATCCGCTGATTACAGACGAGGAACTGACCGACACTTTCCGTATAGTCAAGGATGTGGATCCGGCCTACGATTATTTCTACTATGTTCAGGCAAAGGAAGGCAACATAGTTTCAGAGGTGGCTTACCACGTATGGGTGGACGGTCTGACCGGACTGAAACCCTCGCTGTCTGCTCCTGCCGACGTTACCGGCAATAGTTTTACCGCCAAGTGGGAAAAAATGGCAAAGGCCGACAGATACGAAGTCAATCTCTATGAGAGTTTCCTCACCACGAAAGCCGGCGAGGAGGTGACACTGATAGAAGAGAACTTCAACAAGGCTACCGAAGGGACCATCGACACCCCGTGCGAACCCGAAGGCTGGGACTACTCTTTCAATCTCTATGACCTCGGTCTTGCCCACACCGGATGGCAGGCGCGCTCGCTTATATGGGCCAACGGTATGGTCGGCGGAAAGGCTTCGTGGTATGACGGTGTGCAAGGCGGAACAATCATATCGCCGGCTCTGAAGCTGGCCGACGGCGGCGACGTTAAAGTGACCATTAATGCTGTCAGCATGAGGGAAGACGGAAAACTGACATTCGTCATCATGGATGATCCTATGGCATACATGGCTATCATGGCCATTGAGAACATCCCGTTCGCAACGACGGGACAGGTGGAAAAACTTGAAGCCGTATTCCCGGCTGAATACATCAACGGATATATGCAGCCCGGCAAAGACTACTACATCAGCATCTTCACCACCGGCGGCGCGTTCTTCCTTGATGACGTCAAGGTCACGCAGGTGCGCAACAACGCCGGAGAGACAGTCTATGCACCATGTGACGTCATGATTGCCAATACCACATCCCACACCTTCACCGGACTGAAAACAGGCTCAACCTACGCATACAGCGTCAAGGCCCTCCGGACAAAGGACTTTGAAGACTATATGTCCGACATGTCGGATATCATCGAGGTTGTTCTCGGTACCGACGGTATCGACAGTCCGATGGCCGCACATCCCGGCAACGGAATTTCCGTCGGTGACGGTCAGCTCAGCGTGACAATGGCTGACAGCGGAATTATCCGCATCTGCGATATGCAGGGGCGGACCTTGCGGGTCATAAGCGGTCAAAGCGGCATCAACACAACCACACTGCCCGCCGGACTCTATATCGTCAATGCTGAAGGCAAGACGACAAAGGTGGTCGTGAAGTGACAACGGGAAAGCCCGTGAAAGACAAACCATTGTCCGCGAAATAGCGGCAATCAACAAGGCAGCGGCCACGTCCCTGCCAGAAAAGAACATGCCGGCATGCCCGATACATAGATAATCGGGACATGCCGGCAGTCTTTTGTTTTTAAGCATCAATAAAACAAAAACACAGATGTAAGCCGCACTTCAAACCGGCGTAAGATAATGAACAGAGTTTTACTCTAATAGTTAAAATTCCGTAAACGTTAGGCATTTACGTCATTTATCCGTATTTTTGCACCTCGAAAAAAACGACTATACATTAATAATATATTAACGAAAGATGAATATTTCATTTGAGAACCCCGATAAGCTCAATGGTGTGATGACCTTGACTATCGAGAAGGAAGACTATCAGGCTGATGTCGAAAAGCAGCTGAAAGACTATCGCAAGAAGGCCAATGTGCCCGGTTTCCGTCCTGGTCAGGTGCCTATGGGAATGATTAAGCGTCAGTATGGAACGGCCGTCAAAATGGACGTTGTCAACAAATTGCTTGGCGAAAAACTCTACGGATACATTCGTGAGAACAAGATACAGATGCTGGGCGAACCCATGCCGAGCGAAAAGCAGGTCATGGTTGACCCGGAGAAAGACGAAACAATGACTTTCATCTTCGATATCGCCGTAGCTCCCGAGGTGAACGCTACGCTGACCGGTGACGACACAGTGGACTACTACACTATCGACGTTGACGACAAACTCGTAGATCAGCAGGTGGAAATGTTCCAGTCACGCGCAGGCCACTACGATAAGGTTGAGGAGTATGACGCCGCACAGAATGACATGCTCAAGGGCGACCTCCGTGAGCTGGACGCTGACGGCAACGCCAAGGAAGACGGTATCGTGGTTGAAAGCGCTGTGATCATGCCGGAATACATCAAGGTTGAGGAACAGAAGAATCTTTTCAACGGTGCGAAGCTTGGCAGCGTGATCACTTTCAATCCCCGCAAGGCTTATCCCGAAAGCGACGTTGAGGTTTCTTCGCTGCTGAAAATAGAAAAGGAGAAAGTGGCCGACATGACGTCTGACTTCACTTTCCTCGTGACCGAAATCTCACGTTTCGTGAAGGCTGAGGTCAACCAGGAACTCTTCGATCAGGTGTTCGGTAAGGACGAAGTGAAGGACGAGGCGGATTTCCGTCAGAAGA
Source organism: uncultured Prevotella sp. (assembly GCA_947177775.1). GTDB lineage: Bacteria > Bacteroidota > Bacteroidia > Bacteroidales > Bacteroidaceae > Prevotella. The sequence continues at coordinate 64,561 of CAMWVS010000003.1, read as the reverse complement.
TTGCCGACGGCATCAAGAACCAGCTCACGACAGACACGGACTATAAGTTCCTGCTTGACGTACGCGCATATCTTGAGGAGAAAGTTGGTGAACTCCAGTTCCCGGACGCTCTGCTCAAGCGCATCATGCTCAACAACAATAAGGACAAGGGAGAACAGTTTGTAGAGGAGAACTATGAGGCCAGCGTCAAGGAACTCAAGTGGCACCTTATCAAGGAGCAGCTTGTGGCAGCCAACAGCATCAAGGTTGACGATGCTGACATCAAGAATGTCGCTAAGGAGACAGCACGTATCCAGTTCGCACAGTACGGCATGGCAAATGTGCCGGAGGAATATCTGGAGCAGTATGCCGAAAGTATGCTGAAAGACCGCAAGAACGTTGACTCTCTTGTTGACCGTGCCATCGATGTGAAGCTCATCGCAGCACTCAAAGGTGTAGTGAAACTGAACGAGAAAGCAGTGTCATTGGATGACTTCAACAAGATGATGCAGGAAAAATAAAGCATTTTTCGAAAAATAATCTCACAGATAAGGAGGTTATCGACTTTTTTTATTATCTTTGTTCCTAAGAACGGGATAAGAAAGTCGACAATCTCCTTTCTTTATCCTTATTATAATATCAGAAATAAAGTATCATTATGAATGACTTCAGAAAATACGCTACCAGGCATCTGGGGATAAACGGACTCGTCCTCGACGAGGTTGTGAGTTCACAGGCACAGTATCTGAATCCCTATATACTTGAAGAGCGCCAGCTGAATGTAACCCAGATGGATGTGTTCTCACGCCTGATGATGGATCGCATCATCTTCCTCGGCACACAGATTGATGACTATACGGCAAACACACTGCAGGCCCAGTTGCTCTATCTGGACTCCGTGGATCCCGGAAAAGATATCTCCATATATATCAACTCTCCCGGAGGAAGCGTTACCGCCGGACTCGGCATATATGACACAATGCAGTTTATTTCCAGCGACGTTGCCACTATATGCACAGGCATGGCGGCATCCATGGCAGCGGTTCTGCTCGTGGCAGGAGCTGAGGGCAAACGTTCTGCACTGACCCACAGCCGCGTCATGATTCACCAGCCGCTGGGCGGCGTACAGGGACAGGCTTCCGACATTGAGATCGAGGCCAAGGAGATAATGAAATTCAAGAAAGAGCTGTACACAATCATTGCCGACCATTCGCACACACCGTATGAAAAAGTGTGGAACGATTCCGACCGCAACTACTGGATGACGGCCGAAGAAGCACGCGAATACGGCATGATTGACAACGTACTGACAAGAAAGAAATAAAAAACATAGAGTGGCAAGGATGAAGAAAGTTTGCAGCTTCTGCGGAAGAGGAGAAAAAGAAGTGAAACTCCTCATCACGGGACTCAACGGATATATATGTGAAGATTGTGCCGTACAGGCATATCAGATAGTCCAGTCAACCGGAGTCGTCGAAGAAACGTCTGCGGGGAAAAAAGGCAAGGAAGACAAGTTTCAGCTAAAGAAAGTGCCCAAGCCCAAAGAGATAAAGGAATATCTGGACGAATATATCATAGGGCAGGACGAGGCCAAACGCTATCTATCCGTGGCCGTCTATAACCATTACAAACGCCTTCAGCAGCCAAAAGGCGATGATGGCGTGGAAATAGAGAAGAGCAACATCATCATGGTCGGAAGCACCGGTACGGGAAAGACCTTGCTCGCACGCACAATAGCACATCTGCTGGATGTGCCGTTCACCATCGTCGATGCCACGGTGTTCACCGAGGCCGGATATGTGGGTGAGGACGTAGAGAGCATCCTGTCACGTCTGCTTCAGGTGGCCGATTTCAACGTTGAAGCCGCCCAGCGGGGAATCGTATTCATTGACGAGATTGACAAGATTGCCCGAAAGAGCGACAATCCTTCGATAACACGGGATGTCAGCGGCGAAGGCGTACAGCAAGGTCTGCTCAAGCTGTTGGAGGGAACAATAGTCAATGTACCGCCGAAGGGCGGCCGGAAACATCCGGATCAGGACTATATACACGTGGATACGAAGAACATCCTTTTCATCTGCGGAGGAGCTTTCGACGGAATAGAACGGAAAATCGCACAACGACTGAATACCCACACCGTGGGATACAATTCAGTTCAGAACGTACGCAAAATAGACAAAGGCGACCTGATGCAGTATATCCTTCCGCAGGACCTCAAGTCTTTCGGACTCATTCCCGAAATTATCGGCCGTCTTCCGGTCTTGACATATCTCAATCCGCTGGACCGCGAAGCATTGGCACGCATCCTGTCGGAACCGAAAAACTCGATTGTCAAGCAGTATGTCAAGCTCTTCGAGATGGATGGCATAAAGCTGACTTTCAGCGAAGATGCACTGAAACTCGTGGTCGACAAGGCCGTGGAATACAAACTGGGAGCACGAGGACTACGCTCCATCGTGGAAAGCATCATGATGGACGCCATGTTTGAGGTTCCGTCAGACAAGAAGAAGACTTTCGAGGTTACACTCGAATATGCCGAGCGGCAACTCGACAAGTCACATCTACAGAAATTAGAGGCATAATAACATAATCTATTTATCACGATATGGCAGACAAGGTGAATCTGACAGAGGCGCTGAAAAAGCATTTCGGCTTTGACAAGTTCAAAGGCGATCAGGAAGCTATTATCCGCAATGTGCTTGATGGCAACGACACGTTCGTCCTTATGCCCACCGGAGGCGGAAAATCACTGTGCTATCAGTTGCCATCGCTGCTCATGGAAGGTACGGCGATTATCATTTCGCCGCTCATCGCTCTGATGAAAAATCAGGTGGACGTCATCAGCAATCTCAGTGAGACACCGGGAGTGGCACACTATCTGAACTCGTCGCTCAACAAAGCAGCCATCGATCAGGTCAAGGCCGACATCAAGGCCGGACACACCAAACTGCTATATGTAGCGCCTGAATCGCTCACGAAGGAAGACAACGTGGAGTTCCTGCGCTCAGTGAAGATTTCGTTCTATGCCATAGATGAGGCTCACTGTATATCGGAGTGGGGACATGATTTCCGTCCCGAATACCGCCGCATACGCCCCATTATAAACGAAATAGGCCGGGCTCCGGTTATAGCGCTCACGGCTACGGCCACAGACAAGGTCCGCACGGACATCAAGAAGAACCTCGGTATGCCGGAGGCGCAGGAGTTCAAGAGTTCTTTCAACCGCTCCAACCTCTATTATGAGGTGCGTCAGAAGACGAAGGACGTTGACAAGGACATCATAAAGTTCATCAAGCAGCATCCCGGAAAAAGCGGTATCATCTATTGTCTGTCACGGAAGAAAGTTGAAGAACTGGCCGCTATACTCCGCGCCAATGAGATAAAGGCTGCCGCTTATCACGCCGGACTGGATTCCGCCACACGCTCACAGACACAGGACGATTTCCTCATGGAGAAAATCGACGTCATTGTGGCCACCATCGCTTTCGGTATGGGAATCGATAAACCGGATGTGCGTTTCGTTATCCACTATGATATACCGAAGAGCCTGGAGGGATATTATCAGGAAACCGGACGTTCCGGCCGCGACGGCGGTGAAGGAATCTGTCTGGCATTCTATTCGCAGAAGGACCTTCAGAAGTTGGACAAGTTCATGGAAGGAAAGCCAGTGGCAGAACAGGATATCGGCCGCCAACTGTTGCAGGAGACAGCGGCATACGCCGAGACATCCGTCTGCCGGAGAAAAATGCTGCTCCACTATTTCGGTGAGATATATGACCATGACAACTGCGGCAACTGCGATAATTGTCGTCACCCGAAAGAAAAAATACAGGCAGACCGACAGTTGCTCATCGCGCTGAAGGCCATAGCCGCTATAAAAGAAAATTTCCGTTCCGACTATGTGATTGACTTTATCGTGGGACGTGAGACAGAGGAAATCCTCGCACACAAACATCATGAATCGGAGGCTTTCGGTTCGGGAGCGGATGAAGACGAAAACATCTGGAACCCGCTCATCCGGCAGGCTCTTATTGCCGGATACCTCAAAAAGGAAGTGGAGAACTACGGTCTTTTGAAGATTACACCGGAAGGCAAGAAATTCATGAAGAAGACAAAACCGTTTATGATTGTAAAAGACAACGAATTCAACGAAGACGAAGATACTGTACTTGAGCATGACGGAGTGACCGGAGCGCTGGACCCCGCACTGAACTCAATGCTCATTGACTTGCGTAAGAAAGTGTCCAAAAAGATGGACCGCCCACCATACGTAATATTCCAGGATGTTTCTCTGGAACAGATGGCAACAGACTATCCCGTAACTCTTGAAGAGCTGAAGAACATTCAAGGTGTGGGCGAAGGCAAGATTAAGCAGCCATACGCCAAGGAGTTTGTTAATCTGATAAAGCGCTATTGTGAGGAAAACGACATCGTCAGACAGGCGGATTTGCGCGTCCGCACCGTGGCCAAGAAGTCAATGCTCAAGGTCAGCATCATACAGAGCATCGACCGTCAGATTGCCCTTGACGACATCGCCAATGCCAAAGGCATAGAGTTTGAGGAACTGTTGGACGAGGTGGAAGCCATCGTCTATTCCGGAACGAAGCTCAATATCGACTATTTCCTCGAAGAAGTTATGGATGAGGACCGCATTGACGACATCTACGACTATTTCAAGGAGTCGGACACGGACGACCTCGAAACAGCTCTCGAAGAACTTGGCGAAGATTGTTCGGAAGACGAAATACGTTTGGTGCGCATCAAGTTCATTTCAGAAATGGCAAACTGATACGGAGTGTCAGAAGTCAATCAACAAATAAAAGTATTATAGATATGAGTGCAATCATTTTAATGTGGAATCCGGATATATCCAGCTACACTAAGGAACATTTTGAGAAAGACTTGAATGAATTCGATACAATAGATGAAGATTGGTATAATTGGAGCGTATGGGAGCACGAAAAGGTAGAAGAGTCTAATGACTTCTACCTCGTAAGGGTTGGCAAAGGTAACACAGGAATAGTGATGAGCGGAACCGTTATATCTGAACCGTATCTTGACAATGATTGGTCCGGTAAAGCCCGCAAAACCTATTATGTTGATTTAGACCCCGATGTACTCATTGATTCTGACAAGGTGAGAACTCTGACAACAGAAGAACTTGAACACGCCATTCCTAATTTCAATTGGCAAGGAGGGCATTCCGGCAGAATGCTTAATGAGAAAGATTCGCAGATTTTAGAAGATTTATGGACCGAATTCATCGAAAGAAACCTATCTGTATTTGAAGAAGGCAAATATGCAAAAAAGAGAGTATGGATATATGACGAAGACGAAGATATTGAAGACGAAGATATTGAAGATGATGACTTTGAAAACAACGATAATTATTACTACGTAATAGAATAATAGTAATCACATCACAATATCAACAATAATCTCCACGAACATTACGACCAGGGAAATTGAGGTATGGAGTCCATTCGAGTACCATCAGTCATCAGCATACCACCATTCCCCGCCCGAATGTCGTTGAAAGCCAAATCAGCCCATTTGGTCCAATCATACCCCATCGGGTCATGTTCCTCTGCCAATTTATCGTCAACCACATTTTCCGGACCTAATGGTTCTGGCTCTTTCTGTGACTTCAAAACAAAATCACGTCCCGAGATTACGTCCATATCCACGCTTGTTATTGTCAACTCCAGCGTATCTCCAATCCGACAATCATCATATAGCCATTCATCAAAATAACCATCTTGATTCATTTTGCACATCCTCCCCTTGATTGAAAGACGCACAATTTTCGCCGAATCGGAACTACGCCTTGTCCTAAACTTATATTTATCAACAATGAAACATTCCAATCTGACCTGCCCTTTACTCATATTGATAGGTATATATTGACGCGGATAAAATATCCAAAATGCGAAAAACACATAGCAAAAGGCCAACGACACAGCCTTGACCAATCTAAAACGTATGTAATTCTTGTTCTCACAATATTCTGCATAAGTCGCATCATACAGGTTTGTGTCGAGCCAAACACCACGCACCGGTATTCTTATGTTCAACATTATCTTCAGAAATATCCAACTCCACCGTTGTATATTTCTCCAAGGTCCGTCCACATCAAAAGGGCGTGACAACAAATAAAGCCATATCGAAAGTAAAAAGACGGCCGAAACAGTATGTAGCTATGAATGAGTATGTTACGAAACGTGTAAATATATCGTCACGACAACCCCTGAATTTTGTTACGCGCGTAGCTGCGATATTTTGGAGCAGGGAAAGAAAAAATCAGGAAGTCCCCACTTTCGCGGGCTTAAAAACAGGAAAAAAGGGAACAAGGCCACCGCCGGCAAGCAGTTAGAACCATAGATTCAAAATCGAAATGCAGCGCTTATGTCCTTCCATGGCCTATGGAGCGTAGCAGTTAAAACGTATTAATAAACAAAGAATTTGCAGGATTTTGATGCTTTTGTGGATTTTTTATGCTAAATTTGCACGCAATAATTTTTAAAGCATCATTTATATGTCATCTTTTATTGCAGATAAAATCGTGATGGACGGCTTGACTTATGACGACGTCCTGTTAATCCCCGCTTATTCAGAGGTATTGCCCAAGACGGTAGAACTCAAGACAAGATTTTCCCGCAACATTGAGCTGAACATACCTTTTGTAACGGCGGCGATGGACACCGTGACCGAATCTCGCATGGCCATTGCCATTGCCCGTGAGGGAGGAATAGGTGTTATCCACAAGAGTATGCCGATAGAAGACCAGGCCCGTCAGGTGGCTATCGTAAAGCGTGCCGAGAACGGTATGATTTATGATCCGGTAACGATCCGCCGCGGTTCAACCGTACGGGATGCGCTGGCTATGATGGCCGAATATCACATCGGCGGAATTCCGGTTGTCGACGAGGGCAATCATCTCGTGGGTATCGTTACGAACCGCGACCTGCGCTTCGAGCGTCATCTGGACAAGACGGTTGACGACGTGATGACAAAGGAAAATCTCGTCACGACGGACCAGAAGACCGATTTGGCCGCCGCCGCACAGATACTGCAGGAGAACAAGATAGAGAAGTTGCCCGTGGTGGACAAGGAAGGCCACCTCGTCGGACTGATTACATACAAGGACATCACCAAGGCCAAGGACAAGCCCATGGCCTGCAAGGACAGCAAGGGCCGTCTGCGCGTGGCTGCCGGTGTCGGTGTAACGGCCGACACGTTGGTACGCATGCAGGCGCTGGTTGACGCCGGAGCCGACGCAATCGTCATCGACACTGCCCACGGACATTCTAAATATGTGATTGAGAAGCTGGTGGAAGCAAAGGCTTCATTCCCCGGCGTTGACATCGTTGTCGGCAATGTGGCCACGGGTGCTGCCGCAAGACTGCTGGCCGACAATGGTGCCGATGCAGTCAAAGTCGGTATCGGCCCGGGCTCAATCTGTACGACCCGTGTCGTTGCCGGTGTCGGTGTTCCTCAGCTGAGCGCCGTCTATGATGTCTACAATGCGCTTCAGGGCACCGGTGTGCCCCTGATTGCCGACGGCGGTCTGCGCTATTCTGGCGACGTAGTCAAGGCTCTCGCTGCCGGAGGAAGCTCCGTCATGATCGGCTCGCTGGTAGCCGGAACGGAGGAAAGTCCCGGAGAAACCATCATCTTCAACGGACGTAAGTTCAAGAGCTACCGCGGAATGGGTTCGCTGGAGGCCATGGAGCAGAAGAACGGTTCGAAGGACCGCTATTTCCAGGGCGACACGACAGAGGTGAAGAAGCTCGTTCCGGAGGGAATCGCAGGACGCGTACCCTACAAGGGAACCGTTCAGGAGGTCATCTATCAGATGGTCGGCGGTCTGCGTTCCGGTATGGGATACTGCGGAGCTGCCACAATCGAGAAGCTGCATGATGCCAAGTTCACCCGCATCACGAACGCAGGTGTCATGGAAAGCCACCCGCACGACATCTCCATCACGAGCGAGGCGCCGAACTATTCACGGCCGAACGATTAAAAAAAGGAAGATTGAAGATAAAGGGATATAAATGGAGGTAGAAGAAGATAGAGGGAGATAGAAGACAAATGCTTAGTGCTTTCAGCTATCGTCCTCTATCTTCTTAGCGACCGCAGGGAGCGATATCTTCTTTTTACTCCTCATATCTCCTCACTCATGACTCCTCATATATCTTTCATGATTCCTCACAACTCCTTTTGATATACAAGCGAAACTTAAAAACGTATATATATAATAATGAGAAGAGTATATTTGTTTGCCGCAATGCTCATGGCATGCGGTACGGTCTGCGCCCAGAGTGACGACCCGACGGTGATGACAATCAACGGACAGCCTGTCACACGCTCTGAATTTGAATACTCCTACAACAAGAACAACGCCGAGGGTGTGATTGACAAGAAGACGGTCGACGAATATGCCGAGCTCTTTGTCAACTACAAGCTGAAGGTCGCTGCGGCACTTGACGCCCGTCTTGACACGCTGTTCTCTTTCCGCAAGGAGTTCGCACAGTACCGCGACCAGCAGATACGTCCCACGCTTATCACTGACGATGACGTGGAACGCGAGGCAAAAAAGATATATGAGACGACTAAGGCCGGCATCGGCGAACGCGGTCTGATACATCCCGCCCACATCTTCCTGCACGTGGCACAACAGGCACCGCAGGCCGAAGTGGACAAGGCAAAGGCACGCATTGACTCCATTTATGCCGCGCTGAAAGGCGGAGCTAAATTCGAAGAGCTGGCTATCAATCTTTCACAGGATCCCGGTTCGGCCCGCAACGGCGGTCTGCTGCCGTGGATTAGCCCCAATCAGACACTGAAGGAGTTTGAGGACAAGGCATACGAACTGCAGCCGGGCGAGATGAGCCAGCCGTTCCTCTCACCCGCTGGCTATCATATCGTGCTCATGAAAGAGCGCAAGCAGCTGGAGCCGTATGACTCGCTCCGCAACAATATCCTGCGGTTCATCGAACAGCGCAATATCCGAGAGCGTATCATCGACAGCAAGATTGACACGCTGGCCCAGATTGCATCCGTCTCAAAGGAGGAACTGATGGACAACATGGCCGACTCGCTCCAGGCCATCGACCCCGAGCTGAAGAATCTCATACGCGAATACCACGACGGTCTGTTGCTCTACGAGATAAGCAACCGCGAGGTATGGGAAAAGGCTTCGAAGGACGAAGCTGCTTTGGCGGCATACTTCAACAAGAACAAGAAGAAATATGTTTGGGACGAACCGCGCTTTAAGGGCATGGCCTATCATGTCAAGGTTGCCGAAGACGTGAAGGCCGTCAAGGACTGCGTCAAGAAGCTCAAGTTTGACGAATGGGCCGATGCGCTCCGCAAGACGTTCAACAATGACTCCATCATACGCATCCGCGTGGAGAAAGGTCTGTTCAAGAAGGGCGACAACGCTCTCATAGACCACGAAGTCTTCAAGGTCGACACTACAGCTACTCCAGTCAAGGACTATCCCATAGACGCCACTTATGGCAAGATTCTCAAGAAAGGACCGGAGGACTACACAGATGTCCGCGGTCTCGTGACGGCCGACTATCAGGACGAACTGGAGAAAGCATGGATTGCTGAACTGCGCCGGAAATATGCCGTGGAGATTGACCGCGAGGTTTTGAATACAGTTAACAAGCACTAAGATGAACAAGACAGATATAAGACGCTTCGCTCTTTCGGCCGTCATGTCCATGCTCTCACTGAGTCTCATGGCCGCCAACCTGACGGAGGCAGCACCAGAGGCTGACAGCACCGGCGTGAACGAACGGAGCATTGTGGACGAGGTTATATGGGTCGTGGGCGACGAGGCCATCCTCAAGTCTGACGTAGAGGCCATGCGCAGGCAGGCCGAAGAGGAAGGCACGCGATGGAACGGAGATCCCGATTGTGTAATTCCGGAGCAGCTTGCCGTACAGAAACTCTTTCTGAATCAGGCTGCCATCGACAGTATAGAAGTGACCGAGTCGGATGTGTCGGCGTCTGTCGAACAATACATAGAATATTGGATCAGCATGGCCGGTTCACGGGAAAAGCTTGAGGAATACAAAAAAGCAAGCATCAGCCAGATGCGCAACGAGCTGCGCGACGCCTTGCGCGACCGTCAGCTGACACAGAAGATGCGCGAACATCTCGTTCAGGACATCAAGGTCTCGCCGGCTGAGGTGCGCCGCTACTTCAAGGATTTGCCCGCAGACAGTATTCCTTTCGTGCCGACAGAGGTTGAAGTCCAGATTCTCACGATAACACCGACAATCGAGCTGGAAGAAATCAACCGCGTGAAAGACGAACTGCGTGATTATACGGAGCGTGTCAACAACGGAGAATCATCTTTCTCCACACTCGCACGACTCTACTCCGAGGACCCCGGTTCCGCACGTCGTGGCGGTGAGCTTGACTACACCGGCCGCGGAATGCTCGATCCTGCTTTTGCCAGTGTAGCTTTCAACCTCACGGACCCCAAGAAGATTTCAAAGATTGTGGAGTCGGAATTCGGTTTCCATATCATCCAGCTGATAGACAAGCGGGGTGATAAGATTAAGGTTCGCCACATTCTGCGTACTCCCCACGTGTCATCTGACGCTATTGATAAAGCCATGTCCCGACTTGACTCGATACGGACGGACATCGTGGATGGCAAATTCACGTTCGAGCAAGGCGCATCGGTTATTTCAGACGACAAAGACACTCGCAACAACTACGGTCTGATGTCTAATGTCACAGAAGATGGCCGTACATCCAAATTTCAGATGCAAGATCTTCCTGCGGAAATAGCCAAAGTTATAGACGGAATGCAGATAGGCGAGATTTCGACTCCTTTCCAGATGATAAATTCAAGAGGCAAGACCGTCTGTGTCATTGCCAAGCTGAAGAATCGCGTCGAAGGCCACAAGGCCACGATAACGGAAGACTTCCAGGTCATGCAGAACGTCGTGCTCAACAAGCGCCGGGAAGAGGTCATCCACGATTGGGTGGTAAACAAAATAAAGTCAACATACGTACGTGTCAACGACCGTTACAAGAACTGCAATTTTGAATATCAAGGCTGGATAAAATGACAAAACAAGCCATAGCAAGACAATTGTCAAGCTGGCATAGAATCATCGTCATGATGGTTCTATGCCTTTTTGGAATATGCGCGGGCATGTCGCAACGCCCGACAAACAAACAGGCTACGCCGGTAAAAAAAACACAGGCAACGCAGAACAGAACCTCCAAAACACAGGGTAAGCCACAAACAGTGCAGAGCAAGCCCGGAACAGCGCAAAACAAAAGTAGACAAACAGCCAAACCTGCCGCAAAATACGACGACAACAGGGTCTATCTGCTGCATTCGGACAATCTTCACTACGACAAATACCGCAATCCGGACGCTCAGATACTTGACGGCAACGTTGCTTTCCGTCATCAGGGAGCCACACTCTATTGTGACAGCGCTCATTTCTATGAGAAATCCAACTCTTTTGAAGCCTTCAACAACGTCAAGATGTATCAAGGCGACACTCTTTCCTTATTCAGTGACTATGCTTTCTATGACGGCAACGAGATGATGTGCATGGCCCGCTATAATGTCGTTCTGAAGAACCGTAATTCCACACTATATACCGACAGCCTCAATTACGACCGGCTCTACAGCGTCGGCTACTTCTTCGAGGGAGGTAAGCTTGTCGACGACGGAAGCACGTTGACCTCTGACTGGGGTGAATATAACACGGAAACGAAGCAGGCCGTATTCAATTACAGCGTGAAGCTGAAAGGCCCTGACTATGTCATCACCTCCGACACGCTCCACTATGACACCGAGACCTCAACAGCCCATGTTCTCGGACCATCCGATATCCATTCCGGAACAAGTCACATCTACACAGAAAACGGATATTATGACACAAAAAACAAGAAATCACAGCTCTATCAACGTTCCGTCATAAAGGACCAGGGACGTATAATCGTTGGTGACAGCGTCTATCATGACGAGCTCAACGGCACGAGCGAGGCCTTCAACAACGTAGTCTATAGAGATACGGTGAACAAGAACATGCTCACTTCCGACTATTGTTTCTACAACGAGCAGACAGGTTACGGAATGGCGACCAAACGTGCCGTAGCCATCGACTACTCTCAAAAGGACTCGTTGTATATGCACGCCGACACCTTCAAAATCTATACGTTCAACATCAATACGGACTCCGTCTACCGCAAACTGCATGCCTACAATAAGGTGAGAGCCTATCGGACTGACGTTCAGGCCGTGTGCGATTCGCTTGTGTTCAACAGTCAGGACTCATGTCTGACGATGTATCGTGACCCTATCGTGTGGAACTTCAGTCAGCAGCTGCTCGGAGAAGTAATCAAGGTCTACATGCGCGACTCTACCATAGACCGAGCTCACGTCATAGGCCAGGCACTGTCCGTTGAACAGATGCCGGATTCGGTACACTTCAACCAGATTTCTTCCAAAGAGATGAAGGCGTTCTTCCTCAACGGCGAGGTCCATGAGGCAAACGCCATCGACAATGTTCTCATTGTCTACTATCCAGTGGATGAAAGCGACGGCGCCCTCATCGGACTCAACTATACGGAGACCAACGAGATGAAGATGTATCTGGAGAACCGCAAGATGAAAAAGATATGGATGCCAAAGGCCGAGGGAACTCTCTATCCTATGTCACAGATTCCACCAGCCAAAAAATATCTCCCGAACTACGCGTGGTTCGATTATATCCGGCCTCTGAACAAGGAAGACATTTTCAACTGGCGCGGAAAGAAAGCCGGAACGGAACTGAAGGAAATCAAACGTCGTGAGGCACCGCTCCAAAAGCTGGATACCACAGGCTCCACTCCAAAGCCATCCGCAGTCAGTGGAGAATCTTCCACACTATCTGTTCAGGAGCAAGACACGCCACCAGCCGGACCGTCCGATGGAACAATGCCGTCACCTGTCCTTGGTACCGCAGCACAGCCGGATGGCAACAGCAATGCGGCATCAGACGACGTCAAATCCTCCGAACAACAGCCGTCATGATATTCTTCAACAATGTAGCGCCTCGCCGTTTTTCCCTCCGTCCGGTCTTTTCAGACGAACGTAAAGAACGGTTGCGTGTCGTGGAAGAGCGTGCCAGACGTGAGCTTGGCATGCCTAAGGAAGCAATCGGAAACAAAACCGACATACCGAATTACACAAGGGAAAAGTCCAAAGCCGCAATAACCATGCAGAAAAGAAACGGACCGGACATGAGAGAAAGCAGTCATGGTGGAAGGCTGCACGGTGCTTTCACACGGCATAATGACCGTCGCCTGCAAGCCCCATGGCTATCACATAGTTCTGCAACGTGGCTATTGGCTGCTATCCTCGTGGCATTGATATACCTCTTGGCCAATACCGATACCGGCCATGAAATACTTATTATCCTTACTACATGAAAACTGATTATGAGTGATGTTATACAACTGCTGCCGGACTCGGTAGCCAACCAGATAGCTGCAGGCGAAGTCATACAGCGTCCTGCCTCAGTGATAAAGGAACTCGTGGAAAATTCCATAGATGCCGGAGCACGCTCCATCAAGGTGTTTGTCATCGACGCCGGACGGACTTCCATTCAGGTGATTGACGACGGACGTGGCATGTCCGATACCGATGCCCGGCTTTCTTTTGAACGCCATGCAACGTCAAAGATTCGCAAGGCCGATGATCTTTTTGCACTTCAGACCATGGGCTTCCGAGGTGAGGCATTGGCTTCAATCGCCGCTGTGGCTCAGGTTGAACTCCGCACACGCATGGAAGGCCAGGAGGTAGGCACCTGCATAACCCTTTCCGGCTCTAAGGTCACCGGACAGGAACCCGTGTCATGTCCCGTAGGCAGCAATTTCACGGTGGAAAATCTCTTCTTCAACGTTCCCGCACGGCGTAAGTTCCTCAAGACCAACGCCACCGAACTGAACAACATCATGACCGCCTACGAGCGCATCGTGCTTGTATATCCATCCATCGCTTTTTCTCTTCACAGCAACGGGAGCGAACTGCTCAATCTGCGTGCCGGCAGTCTCCGTCAACGTATAATCGACGTCTTCGGCAAACGGTTCAACAAAGATATCCTCCCCGTAGAAGTAGACACGGCCATCTGTAAGATAACAGGATTTGTCGGCAAACCGGAATCAGCCCGCAAGAAAGGGGCTCACGAATATTTCTTCGTCAACGGACGATACATGAAGCATCCCTATTTCCACAAGGCTGTGATGAATGCGTTCGAACGACTTGTTCCCACTGGCATGCAAGTGCCCTACTTTATCTATCTTGAGGTCAATCCGGCTGATATCGACGTCAATATCCACCCCACAAAGACAGAGATTAAGTTTGAGAACGAACAGGCCATCTGGCAGATACTCACTGCTGCCATAAAAGACTCTATCGGCCGTTTCTGCGAAGTTCCTTCCATAGATTTCGATACGGAAGGCCGTCCGGACATTCCCGTGTATGACCCTACGCGCGATGTCTCTATGCCCGACACGTCGTTCAATCCGTCGTACAATCCTTTCACATCCGGTTCCGACAGCCCTGCGGCACCGCGTACGACCGACCGTTGGCAGATTCTCTATGAAGAGGCACAAGCCGCCAGACGATCTGAAAAAACAGAGATGTTTGCCTTACCCGACGATGAACCTGCGGCTAGCGCACCGGTTGCAGCCGACGATTTCATACCCACCATGCCAACTGACACACCGTCCGACCAGTTCATGATACCCGGTATGGAGCAGCCATCCGAGACTCCGTGGCAACCCGCTGTCCCGCAGGAGCAGCCTTCTTTGGGACTTATATCCGAGAAATCTCCGGCCCACTATCAGTACAAGGGACGCTATATCATGACTGCCGTAAAATCAGGTCTGATGATTATAGACCAGCAGCGCGCTGACATACGTATACGCTACGAGCGCTATCTCGGCCAAATGGAACAGGCCGGAAATTCCGGTTGCCAGCATGTCCTCTTTCCTGAGGTTGTCCGTTTCTCGCCATCCGAGACCGTAATGCTCAACAAAATACTGCCGGAGCTTACGTCCGTAGGCTTCGATCTCACAGACCTTGGCCACAACAGCTATGCTGTCAATGGCATACCTGCCGGTCTTGAAGGACTTGACACACTCTCCCTGCTCCACAGCATGGTCAGCGACGCCATAGAGAATGCCTCGGGAAGCCTTGACGACATAAAGAAATCATTGGCCCTCAGCATGGCACGCAGTTCGGCTATTCCACACGGACAGATTCTCAACAACAATGAGATGGAAAATATTGTCAATGAGCTGTTTGCTTGCTCCAATGTCAACTATACGCCGGACGGCAAATCAGTAATCTGCATATTGCCGCAACGTGAGATAGAACATCTGCTGGATTAGTGACCGTTCCATTAACGCCACATTCTCCATGCCGTAGCGGATTTACATCTGCTATGGCATGGAGAAATCAATTCATCACTCTCGGCCCACAATGGTTTTTTATTCCATTTGTGTAAGTTGGATAACCTTTTGGTCACAATAAACCCGTTATTGTGCTGATTTTTACAACAAAATGCAATTTTCCACCTCAATTAGTTGGCTGTTAGAAAAGAATTATTTACTTTTGCACAATAATTGTAAATAGTGCATATTGTTTTAAAGTATAATTTAGTATAGGTATGAAAAAGTTATTATTTACGCTGGCACTTGCTGGCGTGTCTGTAGCTGGAATGGCGCAGAACAACGAGACCTCCGTACCGGAAATGAAGTATAGCGTAGCTACAAATTCATTCTGGAGCAATTGGTTTGTTCAGGCAAACGTTGCCGGAACTGCATTCTATAGCAACGAGGAGCAGGGTTGGGATCTTTCTAATAGCCCCTTCAAGGGTTTCCGCAACAACCTCGGTTTCTCTGTAGCTATCGGTAAGTGGTTTACTCCGGGTCTCGGACTCCGTACAAAGTTCAACGGTGTTTGGGGTCGTACAGTAGGTGCTGATGCCAAAGGTGAGGCATGGAGCAAGGACGAAAATGCCAACAAGTATTGGACATTGAACGAGCAGGTTCTCTTCAACCTGAGCAACATGTTCTGCGGATACAGCAACACACGCGTTTGGAACTTCATTCCTTACGTTGGTGCAGGTGTCGGCCGCAACATGTCGGCTAACACCTATGCAATGGGTCTGTCAGCCGGTATCCTCAACACATTCCGTCTGAGCGACCGCTTCGCTCTCAACTTCGAATTGGGCTACAGTCTCTGGGAGACCGATATGGACGGTATCCATAGCGGTGCAATCGAATCTAAGCACGGTCCCGCAAGCCGCGACCAGATGTTCAACGTAGAAGTCGGTTTGACATACAATGTCGGCAAGACCCGCTGGAACAAGACTCCGGACGTAGACGCCCTCAAGGCTCTCTCTCAGAGCCAGATTGACGCTCTCAACGCTCAGCTGGCAGACTCTCAGAACGAGAACGCCAAGCTGAAGGATATGCTGGCTAACCAGAAGCCGGTTGAGACAACAAAGATTGTTAAGGAAATCGCTGCTGCACCTGTATCAGTATTCTTCAACATCGGTAAGTCTCGCATCGCTTCTAAGAAGGATCTCCAGAATGTTAAGGACCTCGTAGAGGTTGCTAAGGCTAACAACTCTAAGATTGTCGTTACAGGTTATGCCGACAGCAAAACCGGTAGCTCTGCATTCAACCAGAAGCTCAGCCAGAAGCGTGCTGACGTTGTTGCCAACGAGCTCGTCAACATGGGCGTAAGCCGTGACAACATTGAGGTTGTTGCTGCCGGTGGTGTCAACACTCTCTCACCCGTATCTTACAACCGTCGCGCTACTGTTACTATCAAGTAATCAAAGCGACTGGTTTCAGAATACAGAAAAACTACAGGCCGGTGCAGGACAAACGTTCTGCACCGGCTTTCTTTTTAGCAAGGAGAGGCTTTTAAGGGCGCAGAGACTTTTAACGTCAGATGTCAGAGTGATGAGTGAAGAGGTATGACATCTGACATAAAAAGTCCCATAAATCCGACCTCTGTCTTAAAAAAAGGTACGATGATCATGATTTTCGTACCATTTTCCCCGTTGTTATAGCCATAAAACATATAAATTTGCCGCTAAATAGATTATTGCGAAAAACAATGGATAAGATATTCCGGCATTAAAGAAACAAACAATTATATCAATGAGACAGACAATGAAACTGCTAAGACAAGCAGAAACATCGCTAAGTCAGGCAAGAAGCCAGCGAATAATAATCGCTGCCATTCTCATCATGGCCTCACCGCTCTTTTTGCAGGCACAGGAGAGTAGCGTCAGAGACGCCTTCAGCGGCATCTGGCCCGTCACCGACCCGACGCAGACAATCAGTCTGAACGGCCGTTGGAGCCTGAAAGTCACAGAAGGAACGGACAATAGTGACAATGTCCCGCCCGAAGACGACGGCTGGAGAATCATTCCCGTGCCCGGATGTTGGGACGTCAACGGTTTCTGCAAACCGTCGTACGGCAAGGCAGAAGAGATGACCGGCTACTATCGAACGTCATTCTGCGTACCGGATGAATGGCGCGGCCGGCGCACAGTGATTCGCTTTGACGGTGTGCTCTATGGCTATGACTTATGGATAAACGGCCGTCATGCCGGCCAGTGGCGTTCGGGATACAACACAGCCCTGTTCGACATAACGCCATATCTCGTCAAGGGAGGACGTCAGGAACTGGCCATGCGCGTCATAACCAGTTTTCCCGGCAGCGACTTCGACTACAATGATGACTGGTCGCCGAGCGGAATCATCCGTGACGTAACCCTCTTCAGCGTCCCCCAGACCCATCTTTCCGACTTTCACTTAGAGACCGAGAGCATCTCCGAGGCCGAAGCCATAATGCGTTTTGACTTCGCGGCAGCCAATGCGGGGAAGGGCGTAATGGTCAAGGCGGACATAATTTCACCCTCCGGCGTCATCGTCCGTTCGTTCGAGACAGCGCTGACCGGCGGCCGTGCGACACAGCGGGTGACAATCGGCGACCCGCTCCTGTGGACGGCCGAGACCCCCGACCTATATATAATAAAGTATAGTCTTTGGAACAAGAAACAGCTTCTCCAGACTTTTGAAAACAAGTTCGGCATCCGGAAGCTCACCATTGAAGGCAACGTCATCAAGCTGAACGGTCGGCCGGTGAAGTTCCGCGGTGTCACCTGCCACTCCACAAGTCCCGTCACAGGCAAGGTCATCAGCGACTCGCTCACCCTCCTTGACATGCGGCTGATGAAGGAAGCGTCGGTCAACTACATCCGGACGTCCCACTATCCGCGCGAGCCTCGGTTCTACGAGCTGGCTGACTCGCTTGGTTTCTACATAATCGACGAAGTGCCGTTCGGCTACGGCGACAAGAATCTGAGCAAACAGGCGTTCTATCCCATGCTCCGGCAGCGCGCCCAGGCTACCATCCGCCGCGACCGCAACCACGCCTCCGTGCTCATCTGGAGTCTCGGAAACGAAAATCCGCTGACGGAAATATGCAAGCAGCTCGGCCAGTACGTGAAGGACAGCCTCGACGCCTCCCGCCCCGTATGCTATCCGCAGGTAGGTTCCTACTTCCGCCGCTTCAACTACGATTTTCCTGCTGTGGCAGATATCTACGCTCCCCATTATCCCACGACCTCACAGATTGGCAGTTTCTATCAGCGCGCCGACCGTCCCGTCATATTCACCGAATACTGCCACACACTCGGAATATCCTTTGAGGACCACGACCGCCAGTGGGAAATCATTGAGCGCACGCCCAGCATTGCCGGAGGCAGCGTCTGGGAATGGGTTGACCAGGGCATGCCTTTCAAGGCCCCGCTCACAAGCCGCTATGGCTATGAGGAACGCGTTTTCACTTCTTCGGAGGGCGGTTTCGAGATGTGCGGCAACAAAGGGACGGACGGTCTGCTTTATGCCGACCGCACCCCTCTGCCCAACTACTATGAACTGCAGCACAACTATGCTCAGGCCGCCATTACCGATTCCGTCGTCGAAATAGCTGCGGGCAAGGACATCGACATCGCGCTGACCGTCAGAAACCGCTATGATTTCATCAATCTGAAGGACAACACGACATTCCGCTGGACACTCACGGCCGACCGCGACACCATCGCCCGGGGTGCTTTCTCACCCGACTGCGCCCCGCGTTCGACAGCCGCCCACACCCTACGTCTCCCCATGAGAACCGTCGCCGACTGCCAAATGGCTCTTTTGGCCTTTGAGATTGCCGACAGCCACGGCCACATCATCAACCGTCATACCGTCCGTCTGCGCCCCCGCAGTCTGACACCGCGTTTCCTCGCCGGCCTGACCACCTCCACGGACGACCCTACAACGTTGTTCCAGAACGGTCTGCTCTTACGCGCCGGACGCAAGGCGACAATGGCCGAACGGCTGAAAGTGGACGGAAGCAGGCTGGAAAAATATCTGCTGCCCCTGACAGTTGACAATTCCGGCCACAACGGCAAAAAGATTGGCTCCGGTGTCAAGTCTGCCCGTAACAGTAGAAATACAGATGGCGTCGGCGGTAACTCCGGCCGCAATAAAGACAAGACATCCGACATCTGTAACATGATTGCCCGCAGTGACAGTATAACCATCAAGGCGGACATCAGGACATCGAAGGAAGCCAACGCCACACGCATTGACTTCACCCTCACTCCTGATACGACCGATACATTCCTTTCCGAATTCGGCGTCGCCATGCTGCTTGACAGCTCCATCGACCGTGTCTGCTGGATTGGCAACGGTCCCATGCCGACATATCCTGGCCGCTATCGTGCCGGCCGTTACGGCATCTGGGCCATGCAGCAGGACGATCTCTACTTCGAGGGCAACAGACGCGGCGTCGACGCGGCTCTGCTGACGGACAAGGACGGCAACGGTCTGCTGCTCTTCTGCGACAACGGCAACATTTCGTTTGAGCAGACTGACCGTGGAATCGTTGTCAGTGTCAATGCCGCCGTATCTGGCCAAGGCCCGAAATTCTCACGCACGGCCTTTCCCGTTACAGCCAAGAACATCGGTTCTGTCAGCGGCTCATTCCACATCTACCGCACCGACGCCTCCCGCCTGCCTGACATCATCCGCCGTCTCTTCATCCCGGCTTCCGCCATCCCCGTCCCCTTCCATCCGTTCGAGACCCAATATGACACATATCTGATGAAGGCTGAGGATATCATGAAGTAGAAGAAATCCCACCCTCTTTTTTGCAAGGAGGTCTATAGAGGGAGAAGAAAAGCATAACAAAAGAATCGGCAAGTCAACGATTTACAGTGTTAAATAGTTGACTTGCCGATTCTTTTTCATAACTTTGCAATCAAAAAGACAGACCTAATGAAAGAAAAAGAAGATAACGATATGCTCGAATCACCCGATAATGGCAAAATACAGCACTGTTGCCAATAGAGTCTCTGATTCATGTTATCCGCGGTCAACAAGTGATGATTGACAGCGATTTGGCGCGGCTGTATGGCGTAGAGACAAGACGATTGAAAGAGCAAGTAAAACGCAATTTAAATTGCTTCCCTGTCGATTTCATGTTTGAACTGACAAAAGAAGAGTTCAAGAGTTTGAGATCGCAAATTGCGACCTCAAACCAAGACAGGCAAAGAGGTGGAAACCGTTACACACCTTTCGCCTTCACCGAAAATGGTGTGGCAATGCTAAGCAGCGTATTGAAATCCGATACAGCAATCGAAGTCAACATCCGCATCATGAGAGCCTTCACATCAATGCGCAGCTTCCTGATGAGCAATGCACATATTTTCCGGCGGCTTGAAGCCGTAGAACATCACCAGTTGCTCATACAGAAACATCTGTCGGATACGGACATGAAGATTGATGAGGTGCTGACACGTCTTGAAGATAAAGAGTCAGAACCTATTGAGGGATTCTTTTTCGAAGGACAGATATTTGATGCCTATTCCCTCATTTCCGATTTAGTCAGAAAGGCAGACGAAAGAATAATCCTTATTGACAACTATGTGGACGACCGTGTTCTGAAAGTCCTCACAAAGCGTAAGGAAGGGGTGACGGCCACTATCTATACAGACCCGCGACATTCGCAGATAACCAATGACTTGCAACGGTATAACGCACAATATCCGCAGATAGAGGCCAGAAATTGTTCAAACGTACATGACAGATTTCTTATCATTGATGATACGGTTTATTTCATCGGCGGTTCGATAAAGGATCTTGGAAAGAAAATAGTGGCTTTCAGCCGGATGCAGCAACACCCCGATAATATCCTGACAAGGCTTAGATAAGCCGGTATGAAAGTATAATCATTGAGAATACGACAAACACGGAGATACACTGCAGAGCATAGACTCTCGGAATCTCCGTGTTTGTTGTTTTATAGGAGTTTTGTCAGACTCAAAAGATTACGTTCCTGACGTGTCGGCTCACTGCTGCAGCTTTGGCTTCAGCTCGTCGGGCGAGTCGTTTGTGAACATGTTCACGGCGGGTGCCTGCTTCTCGAACAGGTTGGTTATCGTCTGACTGTCGAGCGTCAGCGACGGGCGGAAGCTGTCGCCGGTCATATATTCGATGATGGCGCGGCGCATCTGGCGCGCCACGGGGCGGCTTTCGAGATTGTTGTTGATGTCCATTGTCGTCATCAGGAGGCGGCCGCCGAGCACATTGGCCTCGATGAGCATGCCGAGCTTGCGGCTGACATGCCACGTGTCGATAGGTTGGATGGGCGGCTGATAGGCAGTGGGGAACTCGCGAAGGTTCATCACCTGAGCCTTGTTCACCAGTTCCCACCAGTTGAGATTGGTCCAGTCATCGGTGGGGAACTTGCGGAACAGAGGATGAGCCGTGTCGATTACAGCCCCGGTGGTGTGGGGTGGGCGCATCTTGAACCAGCTCGTGTTCCAGAACACGGGCAGATATGTCTGTTTCACGTCGCTGCCCATGCGCACACGACCGGCGGCGGTGATGAGCACGCTGCCACCCGACTTCAACACGCTGAGAGCCTCGGCGTCAAGAGTGTCGGTGATGTGGAGCCCGGCGGCGGAAGGCATTTCCGTGGAAGCGGGATAGACCCAGAAATCCCATTTGTTCTCTGCGGCGGGACCATTGTCCGACGTCACGGTCACAGTCATTGTGAACTTGGCCGGCGCGGATATTCCGCTGAGCGACATAGTGACGTCAGTCAGCGGGAAGTTCTTGCCCACAGGAATTGTCTGACCGGCCGGAAGTCGTGAATAGTCTGGAGTAGGGGAGGTCGACGCGCTGCTGATATCCACTCTGACACGTGCCCCGCGAAGCTCCTCGCTGTAGGCATTATACAGTTCCACCGGAACGCGGAGCGTGTCGGCCGTGGTGTAGACGAACTTCGGGAAACGCGCCAGCGGCACAACCGGAGAGCAGAAGCGGCGCCAGTCCTCTGCCGTGCAATAGCCCTTCTCGCGCCAGAAGACGTTGAGCACGCCGACGAGCGCCGTTCCCTGACCGCTGTAGTCGTTGAGCCCGAGGAGCTGGAAGCCGGAATAATCACGTGTGCGCAGGTTGCGTTCAATCTCATACTTATATGCAAGAGTCTGAAGGCGGCCGCTGGCCATTAGGAATTTTTCGGCCTGCGGGGCCATGCCGCCGTCGCGGAGCAGGTCGCGGAATATCTCGAAGTTTCCCGCGCGGTAGGCTCCGGTGTACTGGTCTATTTCGCGAAAGTCGGGAAACGCGCACCACTGTCCCTGCTCGTGAGCCAGAATTGGTGTGTTGTTGACGTCATCTGCGTTCTTTGGCTTGAAGTTTCGCGGGCGCAAAATCTGGTCGTAATAGTCATCGGACGACTGTGGCGCACGGCGGTCCCAGTCGAGTCCGCGCGCTCCGCCCTTCACGTGATATTCGCTTTCGCTGTCCCAGGCCCATCCGCCGCCTACCGATGCACCGCAGTAGACACGCCGGCGGTCGCCCGTCTGCTGCCACCGGCGAACGAACGCGTTTGTCCATCGCACCCAGTCGCCGGCCGGTTCGTTGCCGGCAGCCAGCATGCAGAACGACGGATGATTGCCATACTGGCGTACCATCCGTTCGGTCTCCTCCATCAGATAGCGGTCGATGGCCATGCCGCGCGACAGGCGCACGCCGTGGTTGGGCCATGACGGTCCTTCGGGTTGCAGATAGAATCCCACCTTGTCGGCCGCGGCGAAGGCCGCCTCGGGCGGGCAATAGGAATGGAAACGCATCATGTTCAGCCCGTATTCCTTGCATTTGCGAAATATTCTCAGCCACGAATCCTCGTCTGTAGGCGGATAGCCAGTCAGCGGGAAGCAGCAGTTGCCCACCGTTCCGCGCATCCATATAGGCCGGCCGTTCATGTAGAACTGACGCCCTTCAATCGTTATCTCACGCATGCCGAACGTTGTGCTGACGGTATCGCCGTTCATCACCGTCTGAAGTGTGTATAGATTAGGATTGAACTCATCCCACAGACGGACATCATCGCCCAGCGGTATCGTCACCTCGGCCGTGTCGCCGACAAGCTTCTCGCGCATGACGCGCCGTCCGTCAATGAGGAAGTCAACCGGTGGGAGCTTTCCTTTGCCCGTCATTGCCAGCCGGACGCTGATTGTCTTGGCGTGGATGTCGGGGAAAACCTGGACGTTGTCGATGTGCCGCGCTGGGCGCGATGTCAGACGCATGTCGCCAGCGATGCCGTTCCAGCAGCCCTGCGTCTGGTCAGTGACGCTATGTGAATCCTGTCCGACGCAGACATTCTCGATGCCGTTGTATATGCGGATGGCAATCTCGTTGTCGCTGCCGAACCTGACGAACGGCGTGATGTCGAACTCGTGGGGCACACTCAGCGACGAGTCGCGGCCGGCCGGATGGCCGTTAACGAAGATGTCGGTCTCGATGTGCGGACGTTCCAGATGGAGGATGACGCTGCGCCCGCGCCAACGGCGTGGAACCGTGACAGTGCGGCGATACCACGCCGTGCCCACATAATGTTTCTTAGGAGTGAGAAAAAACGGAAATTTCATCTGTCCCTCCACGCGGTAGCGCTCCATGGCGGGGTTGAAATAGTAGGACGAGTCATAGAGGCTGCCCACCCATTTCGTTCTGACTGACACGTCGTTGCCCTTGCCGTTGGTCAGCATCGAGCCGGGCAGCGTTATCTTCTCCGCATATTCCGGCCGTTCTCCCATGGAGAAATCCCACTCTCCGGAAAGACTGATGGTCTGACCGTTTGCGGCCAGACCAAGCGTCATTGAAGTCATCAATGAAAGTATCTTCTTCATAATCACCATATATTTTCAATTTTTACGCCTGTTACTTCCTCGCCCGCGCCATCAACCTTCGCCTCGCGTGGAAAATAGACCGGCATGTCTTTTTGCAGCGGAAGGATGCGCAGTTCCAGTTTCCGGCAGTTCTTCGGCAGCCGCCACAGACCATATTGGAACGGCCGTCCGTTGTAGAAGTTGTCGCCCACGAGCCGTCCGTCGGCATAGAGGCGGGCCACATCACCGCGATAGTCAATCGTGAGCATGCGGCCCTCGCGTTCCTCCGGCACGTCAATCGCGTAGACGGCGGCCTCGCGGAAATCCTCGTCCACAGGCTCTTCGGCCACTTTCTGCACACCGATGGTTATCTTGCGTGGCGCTCCGGCCTCCTTGATCTTTTTATATACAGCATTCTGCGGCTGCGCTCCGGCCGTCTCTCGGTCGAGGAACAGGCTGGCGGCCGTCTCCGAGTCGAGCAGATAGATATTGCCGTAGACCGGCTTTTGCAGACCACGTGCCTTGACATTCTTCAGAACTTTCTTGCCGATACATATCTCGGTGGGCACGCCCGGAATCTGCTCCATATATATCTTGCCGTCGCGTCGGGCTATGAGCTGCGCTGTGGCGTAGCGTATGCCGCAGATGTTGACGGGGAAGATGCACATCGCTCCGGCAGGAACGGTCATCGGACGCTGTGGGAACCGCACTCCGCAGACGTCAAACTGAACGCCGCGTTTGGGCGAAAGATTCTGCAGACGCTCGTAGTTGTTGACGAATACGAAGCCGCTGTCCCCCTGTGAGCGGTATGACCAGCGCAGCTGCGCGTCGTCGCCTTTCCTGATGTCCTGCGGCGAGGGGAACGTTGCGTCCATCGGGGCCAGCGTCTCGCCGAAGTCGTGGCAGAAGAGATGGAGCTTGCGCAGCGTGTAATAATGGGGATAACGCTGTCCGAACTCGCCCAACGGTGCCTGGAAGTCATACGTCTTCACGGGAAGATCGTTATAGTTCGTTGCCGGCGTGCGTTGGTTTTCGTTGAGATATGTCATGCCTTCTGGATTGGTTCCGCCGTGATACATGTAGTAGCCCAGCAGATTGCTGCCGCTTCCCAGTTTCACCAGCGCCATCGAATAGGAGTCCTCGGGATAGATATACGGACGGCGGTGGTAGGCCGTCATCATTCCGCTTCCCAGCTCGCAGGTGAAATAAGGATACTGTTCGTCGCCCTTGTTCAGTCGCTCTTTCTGTTCTCCAAGCTGCTCGGTGGCAATGGCCGTGGAACTGCGGAATGCTTTGAAATTGAACGCCTTATAGTAGTTCCCGGCCGTTTCCTTTGTCGACCGCTCCCAAAAACCGTCGGCATAGTCGCCGTAGAGCGGCAGCATCTCGCCGAAGGGCACGGGCGTGCGCAACTCTGGCCATCCCGTGCGGGTGTAGAACGGGAGGTCGAAGCCTATCGAAAGGGCAATCCGTTTCAGCGCCATCAGATAGCTGCCGCGTCCACGGTATTCGTTGTCAAACTGCACGGCCATCACCGGACCGCCGTCTTTCCACTGCAGTCCCTGCACCTGCGTGAATATCTGACGGTAGAGCCGCTCGGCGTGGTGCATGAACGTAGCGTTTTCCTCGCGCATCTTACAGCCTTTGGTGAACATCCAGTCGGGTATTCCGCCGTTGCGCACCTCACCGTGGCAGAACGGGCCGAGACGTAGAACGACGGGCAGTTCCTCCTTCTTGCAAATCTCGATGAAACGCCTGAGGTCGCGCTGTCCGCTCCAGTCGAACACGCCTTCGCGCTCCTCCACATGGTTCCAGAACACGTACGTGGCCACGACGGTCACTCCACCCTCTTTCATCTTTCTCACCTCATCGGCCCATTCGTCAGCCGGAATGCGCGAATAGTGTATCTCGCCCATCACCGGCACAACCCTCCGGCCGTCAATCAGCAGGCTGCGTGAGTCCCAGCTGATTTCCGGCACATTCATTTCTACCTGCGTTTCCACCGTCGCTGCCTTTGACTTCGAGCCGGAAGTCTGAGCCTCAACGCCGACAGCCTGAGCCGTACATAACATTGCCGTATAGGCAAGAGTCATCAATCTCGTAAGTTTCATCATATTTTTTAAGTAGTTATTATCCGACCAACTCTCCCAAGGGGTGGGAGCCTTGTCTGTCTTCGAGGCGCCGCATATTTTCTGCAAGAATCGTATAAACGGGCGCAATGGAAACTTGTTCACAAAGTTGCAGAGTGCGGCCTATCCTATGCAAAGATACATATTAAAACTACATTACAGGATAGATTATCTGACTAATATGATGGATTATCTTATTATATGTCGCATGTTCCTCCACGGGGTGACAAAGACAAGACTATGGCCCCCCGTGGAGGAGCATGCGGCTGTATCACTCTCTGACTTTGCAGAGGTTTGTGGCGTGGCCGCATAAAATAAAAAATATTAGACAACCAAATATAGGAAAAGCCTTATTAGGCTATGCCGTTATACAGTCATTAGTTCATTCTGTAATCATAATTCTGAATTTAAGCCTCACGAGAAGAGCCACTTTCAGAAAAAAGACGTCGGCGGCTCTGAATTTCGCAAGCATGAGCGTATCAAAATTCATGTATTTTCAGAGGTGAAAATACATGTTTTTTCATAACTCTTTCATCCATAGTCGATTACAGATATTGACTCTTCCGCGGTTCCCCGGCGACGAGGAAATTGGCTTGCCGTAAGGCCCTCCCGGGGTTGCAACGGGGCCCTTACGGCATTGCAACGAGGGCCCCGTTGCAGTGCGAAAGCAGCCCCGTTGCAACCCCGGGAGGGCCTTACGGCAAGGAAAAGGCGGTTTTTTAGGGTCAAAACGAGGGGTGGAAAATGAGAGAAATCCGCGTTTTGGAAAAGCCGGGAAGGCCTTACGGCATGCCGGAGAACGTTTTTTAGTGCAGAAAAAGGGGACGGAAGAGGCGGAAAATGGGCGAAAACGGGGCTAAAATGAGCTGGAATGAAAGTTTTTGTGGAAGCGTTTTTGTAAGATAAATACAAATAGGCAGAAGTTAAGGGTGTGTGCTTTTTATACCCAACGGAAGTGAAATTGACAGGCTGATAACAGGAGTATTAAAAGAATACAGGAGAAGGTTAACCACAGACCAAGCGGAGACCAAGAAGAAAACAACGTTTTTTCAACCAAACAAGAGAGTTTTACAGGATTTTTTTTACTATTGCACTTGCCCTTGGACTCTGCACTATTCAGATAACAACCTCACAAAACACAAAAAAGGTTATATAAATACAACCTTTTCAGAATTTATTATTAACTTTGTACGGATGTAAGACGAATTCCGTATGAAGTATCTCAATATCAAAAAGGCACTTGCCGCTTGGCACAACATACAGCCCCTTTCCGAGAAAGACAGAGAGAGGTTGAGCCGTCGTTTTACTGTGGATTTCAACTACAATAGCAATCACATAGAGGGTAATACGCTGACTTATGGACAGACGGAAATACTATTGCTATTCGGTAAAGTAATTGGAGAAGCCGATGTGCGCGACGTTGAAGAGATGACAGCAAGTAATGTCGGTCTGCGTATGATGACGGAAGAAGCTGCGGTTAAGGATATACCCTTGACACAGAATTTTATACGGACATTGCACAAAACCCTTTTACGCGAAGATTACACAGTCTATCGTAATTTGCCGGGTGGCGTACAGACAAGCTATGTTATACACGCAGGGCAATATAAGACACGCCCCAATAGCGTAATCACAAGATATGGTGACAGATTCGAGTACGCTTCACCGGAGGAAACACCCGGACTTATGGCAGACTTAGTCGACTGGTACAATACAGCTGAACAGGAGGGAAAACTTTCTCCCGTGGAGCTTGCTGCATTATTTCACTACCGCTATATCCGTATCCATCCTTTTGAAGATGGCAACGGACGTATCGCCCGACTTATGGTGAATTATATTCTTACCCGACACAACTATCCGATGATTGTGGTGCGCAGCCGCAAGAAAAGCGAATATCTTGAAGCGCTCCATCAGGCAGATCTCGAAGTTGGTCCAGTGCCGAGCGACGGCGCCCACGCAGACATCAAGGATATACGCCCGTTTCTAAAGTATTTCAACGAACTGGTCGCGACAGAGGTGTATAACGATGTTTTGTTTGTAAGTGAAAAAGATGACAATGTGTGGTGGTATGATGGAGAACGAATAGCTTTCCGCACTCCCAACTATACTAAAATCCTGAATGCTATGCGCACTCAACCGACGCTGACACTTGCAGACATGAAAGACGAAACAGGCATCAGCATTACCGCTATCCAAAAATTACTTGACCAGCTCATCTCAAAAAAATATGTTGAACGCGGCGAGAAAGAAGGAAGCTGGCGAGTGTTCCTAACGCAATAAAATTATCGAATAAATTCCAATTAATAAAAATATCATCAACTGATACTTTTATACTTCGAGTAATACATACGTTGCTTTTAAATCATTTATAAGCAAATACAGATGGAGATTGATGCCAATATGCTTTGACACTCTTTTTTCACCACCTTTCTTCTGCCATTCACTGCATATTCCTGACAAACCATTCCATACCTACGGGAAGAAAAAGGTCATGGCCGGCATTGTTCAGATGGGCCGTGTCGCTGGGCTTCTGGAAGTATTTTTTCCGGAACGCGTCGTCGCGCACCTTTATGACACATCGGCCGGAATAGTTGTCGAGAACGGGGATGCCGTGGCGGCGGCACACCTGTTTTATGGTTCTGCACACCTGTTTGAAGCCGGGATAGTCACAATACCACGGGGTCACATAGCCTATTTTGGCGTGCGGACACTGTTCCTTGATATTCGTTATGAGCAGTTCGAGCGAGTCTCTGAACATCTGCAGTGTGTCCTTGTTCTTCCCCACCTTGAAGGCATCGTTGTGTCCGCCGATTATCATGACGTAATCGGCATCCGGATTCATCTTCCGCGTCTTGGCGTACATCGCCGGTCCGAAGTTGAATCTGCCGTCGTGTGTACGGTCAAAAGCCACACAGGAGCCGTTCTTCCCGTAATTGTTGTACGAGAATCCGAGAGCTTCGGCCATCTTGTAGTGCCATGTCTCCTCTTTCGGCCGTCTGTGGTTCTCCACGTATGAATCGCCGATGATGTTGAGAATCTTCGTCGGAGTCAGCGTGATCGGACCGCCGGATGGATTGAAGTCAATGAGCCGCACGGACCGTTCACCGTAGCATGTTAGCTGCTTTCCGTCCTGCTCCGCCTTTATGTTATGTTCCAGTCCTGACACCTTCATGGTCAGTGGTTGGGAAAATATACTGGAATCAAGCGGACAGGATGGCGTCACTACCATTTTCCAGCTGTCCGTTCCATCGCCTGTGATGTTCTTGTTCAGTGTCAGTGCGTCACGTTCCTTTGTATAGCTCATGACCTGAGCAAATGTCCCTGTCCAGACTTTTGAACTGTATGCCGCCAATGTGTCATAGAACTGCCACAGTTCCTGCGGGCGGTACCATTTGTCGTAACCTTCGTTTATTCCGTGCGTCATGGTTACACCCCATTCTCCGCGTTCTATCAGTCCGTGCATCCAGCCGGTCATCCTGTCCAGCGTAGTCTTGTTGTTCTGCTGTCCATGTCCAACCTGGAATGTTCTGCTGCCTATTCTTCCGGAGTCAACGGCAGCTACTGCATTGTCGGTCTTGGCGTTGTACGGATATGCAAGCGTCAGCGGCTTATGTCCGACATTGTGCATAAATGCGGAATCGTTGCGCCATACATCATACATGAATGCCTCCATTCCTACCTTCCGGCAGTTCGGGTGACTCCATGTGTGACTGCCAATCTCATGTCCGCGCTCCTCCATATTGCGGATCTGCTCCCATGAAAGGCGCGCGCCATGTTTCGTGCTGTCCAGGCCCACCATGTTGCCTATTATCCAGAATGTGCCCCTCATGCCTCGTTTCTCCAATTCCGGAGCAACGAGGGTGTAATGTTCCAGCAGTCCGTCGTCGTATGTGAGGCTTACGGCCGCCTGTTTGTCTCCGAGGAATTTGCATATCTGAATGTCTTGTGCGCCTGCCGCAGCCTCAATGAACAGCGGCAGCACTGTCAGTATAAGTTTTTTCATCTGGGAATGGGTGTTGTATAAGAGTATGATGGTTATTGTATAAAAAGGTATGATGGTTATTGCATAAGCGCCCGGCCCACCTGTTCGGCTATCTGGGCGTGGCCTTTCACCGTCGGGTGGCCGCTCTTCTTGTCGATGGCGTTCAGCTCTATGCACTTCACGCCGTAGTGCTCACATATCGTCTTGACCGACACACTGATGTCTTCCCGCAGTCCGTCGTTGAGCAGGAAATATATCTCCGTAGACGGATAGCGGTCCTTGACGTAACGCAGCATCCGGGCCATGGCCGGGCGGAAAGTGTAGAGTTCCTCTTCCGTGATGTCCTCATATCTATATTCCCCCACGGGCGCGCCCGACCAGCTGTCGTTTGTGGCTCCGAAGATGAAGATGATGTCGGGACAGCCGAGATTGTCCATCCGCGTGAGGAACGAGCGGTCTCGGTAGTCGTTGCCGTGGTATCCGCGGTTGCAGATGGTCGATCCGGAGAACGAGTTGTTCATGCACAGCCGCCATCCGCGTTCGGTCACGACACGATGCCACCATGTCTGCCGTACGTCGCTCACGTCGGTGTTCTTTCTGTCGGGCTTGGCGTAATACCACGTGTGGTTTGTCCGCGGGGTGATGAATCCCTCGAACGTCGAATAGGAGTCGCCGAGCACCGATACGCTCTTTGTTTGTTCCTTAATATCCTTTGTCTGTGCCTGCATGCCGATGCAGAGAAGCACGAGGCTTATCATTGCCGTCAGGCGCAACGGCGTAGTTCGGAGGAAAGACTGGATGTGTTTTCCGCCAATAATTGCAGTAAATGTCGTAAACGCTTTCATAAATCTTTTGATTTTGTTTCGGTAAAGTTATATTAAATGCAAAAGTACATAAAATTCCGGATTAATTTCCATGTGGACAGCCGTTATTTGTGTCTGGCAAACATATATAAGGCATTATGCACAGACATGAGGTATTTCCGGATAGCCGTGATAGCAAGCCGACTAACAGCAAAGATGCTTTAAAGAAAAGCCTTTGCGTTGAATTATCCTCTTCTCATATAACCGGCGATTTCAAAAAACAGCAAAAAGATGCTGATAAAATCTTAAAATATATGTCAAAGTCATACTTTAGCATTATTTTTGCATTTGAAACAACAGTGTTAATCCATAAAACAAGACAGAACAATGACAACAGGAATCATCATTTTAGTCGTCGTAGCCGTTCTGGCCCTGTGGGCCGTGGGCATCTACAACAACCTCGTCAAGCTCCGCAACAACCGCGAGAACGCTTTCGCCAACATCGACGTACAGCTCAAGCAACGTCACGACCTCATACCCCAGCTTGTGGCCACGGTCAAAGGCTATGCCACCCACGAAAAGGAAGTGCTCATGCGCGTCACCGAAGCCCGCACGGCAGCCATGGGAGCCCACACGGTCAACGACAAGATTGCGGCCGAAAACACGCTTAGCACAGCCCTCTCCGGACTGCGCGTGTCGCTCGAAGCTTATCCGGAACTGAAGGCCAACCAGAACTTCCTGCAGCTTCAGGGCGAAATATCCGACGTTGAGAACAAGCTGGCCGCCACACGCCGTTTCTTCAATTCGACGACGCGCGAGCTCAACAACGCCGTCCAGACCTTCCCGTCAAACATACTTGCCGGAATGTTCGGATTCCGTCGCGAGCCCATGTTCGAGATACCCCAGGCCGACCGCGCCACACTCGACAAGGCACCCGAAATATCGTTCTGAGGAAAACCGTCTGACTGTAAAGTATGAAATACGTAGGAATGTACACCCAAGTGCGCCGCAACAACATGCTCAGCATGGCGCTGCTGTTGCTGTTCCCGCTGATAATTCTCGGCACGATATGGGTATTTCTCGCACTCGTCAACTACTTCGGAACCTACTATTATGACGCAGCGGGCAACATGGTCAACGTCTTCAACGCCGACATTGTCAACGGCTATTTCCTCCAGACCGTGCCGTGGGTCATCGGAGGTGTAGGACTGTGGTTTCTCATAGCCTATTTCGCCAATACGTCAATGATCCGTCAGGCCACCGGAGCACGGCCGTTGGAGCGCCGTGACAATCCGCGTGTCTATAACATCGTTGAGAATCTATGTATGACCTGCGGCATGGACATGCCCCAGATTAACGTCATCAACGACCCGCAGCTCAACGCCTTTGCCAGCGGCATTGACCGCAGCAGCTATACCGTCACCGTCACCACCGGACTGCTCCAGTTGCTTGACGACGACGAACTGGCCGGCGTGATAGCCCACGAACTGACTCACATACGCAACCGCGACACCCGCCTGCTCGTCGTAAGCATCATCTTTGTCGGCATAATCTCGGCCATCATGAGCATGACGGTCAACATGATGTATCACGCCGTGTGGTTCGGAGGCGGCAGCCGCAGCAGCCGCGACGACGAACGGGGCGGCGGCCTGTCGATGATGGCCGTCCTGCTGATAGGCATGGTGTGCAGCGGTGTGGCCTATTTCTTCACCCTCCTGACCCGCTTCGCCATATCCCGCAAGCGCGAATATATGGCCGATGCCGGCGGAGCCGAACTCTGCGGCAATCCTCTTGCCCTCGCCTCGGCCCTCCGCAAGATTTCCGGCGATCCCGGACTCGGCCACGTCGACCGCGACGACATAGCCCAGATGTACATCATCCACCCGAAGAGCCTGTCCCAAGGCTTCATGAACATGGTCAGCTCGCTCTTCAGCACCCATCCCAGCACCGAGAGCCGCATCCGTCTGTTGGAGCAGTTCTGACGCCGCGGAGGTTCCGGCGGATGTTTGTCATCCGGGGGAAACGGTGTAAAGTCAAAAAGCGAATGAAGCACATCACAAGGGAAAATCTGTCCCCATGGTGTGCTTCATTCGCGTTTTGATGTATCCTCTTTTTATTCCCCGACAATCTCCCGTGCGCGTTCCAGAGCCAGGTCGATGTGGTTGCAGATGTTCTCGCTTCCTATCAGCTCGTTGAATCCGGAGCGTTTCAGGACGGCTTCAACCTTGGGGTTGACGCCCGAGAGCACGATCTGTATGTCCTCGTTGCGGCTCATTTCGCATAGGCTGGAGAGGTTGTGGATACCCGTGGAGTCTACGAACGGAACCTTACGCATTCGGATGATGCGCACTTTCGGGCGGTCGCCGAACGATGCCATGATTTCCTCGAAACGGTTGCCCGCGCCGAAGAAGTAGGGACCGTTGATTTCGTAGACCTCAACACCCTGCGGGATAGTGAGATGTTCCATATTGCCCGACTCGATGTCTGCTTCGTCGTTGGGGTCAATCTCGTCGGAGATGACTCTGACGTCGGTGGTTTCCGACATACGCTTCATGAAGAGCAGACAGGCGATTATGAGGCCGACTTCGATGGCGATGGTGAGGTCGAAGATGATGGTGAGGAAGAACGTGATGAGCAGCACGCTCACATCGCTCTTCGGGTTCTTCATCAGGGCTGCGAACGAACGCCAGCCGCTCATGCCGTAGGACACCACGACGAGCACGCCGGCAAGGCAGGCCATCGGGATGTACTGTGCCAGAGGCATGAGGAAGAGGAAGATGAGCAGCAGCACGGCGGCGTGGATTATGCCGGCCACGGGCGTGCGTCCGCCATTGTTGATGTTGGTCATGGTGCGGGCGATAGCTCCCGTGGCGGGAATACCTCCGAAGAGCGGTGACGCCAGATTGGCCAGACCCTGTGCGACAAGCTCCGTGTTGGAGTCATGGTGGTCGCCCACCACGCCGTCGGCCACTGTCGCCGAGAGCAGCGACTCGATGGCGCCGAGGACGGCTATCGTTATTGCCGGCGAGACAAGGCTCTTTATCGTCTCCCACGTCATTGCGGGCATGTGGGCCTCGGGAAGCTCGTTGCTGATGGCGAAGCGGTCGCCGATGGTCTCGACCGTGGTCACTCCGGCCATCTGCTTGAGCAGCAGCACGGCCACGGTCATCACGATGATGGCTATGAGCGACCCCGGAATTTTCTTGCTGAATTTGGGCGTGACGGCTATCACGGCCACGCTCAGTATGCCGACGGCGGCGCTCCATGGATCGACGGTGGCGAAGCAGCGGCCGTAGGCAATCCATTTTTCGATGAAGTCAGACGGAACTTCTTCCATCGTCAGGCCGAAGAGGTCCTTTATCTGTGTAGTGAAGATGGTCACGGCGATACCGCTCGTGAATCCCACGACGATGGGGTAGGGGATGTACTTGATTATGGTTCCGAGCCGCAACAGGCCGAACATGACGAGGAAGGCGCCGGCCATGAGCGTCGCGATGGTCAGTCCCTCGATTCCGTACTGCTGGATTATTCCGTAGATGATGATGATGAACGCTCCCGTGGGGCCGCCAATCTGTACGCGGCTTCCTCCGAAGACGGAGATTATCAGTCCGGCGACAATGGCCGTGATGATTCCCTTTTCGGGCGTCACTCCCGAGGCGATACCGAAAGCGATGGCCAGTGGCAGTGCCACGATGCCCACAATGATGCCGGCCATGAGGTCGGCCATAAAGGTTTTACGGTTGTAATTCTTCAAAGTTGAAATCAACTTCGGTTTAAATGCAAATGCTTTCATTTGACTATAATCATTCGTTATTCTGAAAAATGAGCCGCAAAGGTACGTTAAATATTTCGTACAACAAAACAAATTTTAATGTTTCTTTACGTTTTTATATCTTTCATGACTAATTTCAAATGCTGCACACAGCCTTTCTATCGCCACAGTCCTTTCATTTGGCTTATGGTCTCAGACATCCGAAAACGTCTCATGGCAAAACCGGCATTATCATCAGGAATTATTACACGCCATCGCCCGTGTCCGTCGGGCGGCGGTTGGCCTCGCGGTATTCCCGTGGCGACATTCCCGTCATGCGGCTGAACACCCGCGAGAAGTAATAGCAGTCGTCGATGCCCACCTTGTGGCATATCTGATTGACGCGCATCGGCGTCTCGGCAAGCATGCGGCAGGCCTCCTCAATCTTCTTTCCGGTCAGATAGCTGAGCGGACTCTGGCCTGTCTGGCGCTTGAAGAGCGTGGAGAAATGGCTCGGAGAGTAGCCCGTATAGCGTGCGATGGCGTCGAGGGTGAGGCGTTTTTCGATGTTCTCTTCCATGTAGTGGATGGCTGCGGCCACCACGTTGCCGTCGTCGATGCGGCGGGCGGCATTGCGGAATGCGTTCAGATAGCGCATCGAGGCCAGATAGTAGTGGAGCATTGACGAGACATATCGCAGGCAGTCGAGGCTGTATCCGGCGTTGAGCGTGTTGAATATTTCCTCAAAGATGTTGTTACGGTAGTTTATGCGCGAGTGGACGCCAGGCCTGACTTCCTGCGGGCAGACGGCTCCCTGGGCGTAGAAGTCGGAATGGGTGCCGGTGAAATGGACCCAATAGATTGTCCAGGGATTGGCGTTGTCGGCCCCGTAGGAGTGGGGGAGGCCGGAGGGAAGGATGAAAAACTGGTTTGACGTGACAGTATGGGCGTGTCCGCCGACGTTGTACCATCCGGCACCGTCGGCACAGTATATCAGCACATGCTGGCCGATTGGTTCCGTCCGTTCGCGGCGGTGGCCTTCGGCATGCGGATAATATCCGATGTCGGTCACATAGAGGCTCGAAACCAACGGGTCTTCACGCTCCATGTCTACTATCATCTGCGGCAGAACGATGGAACGCTCGCCGCTGAATCCGTCTTTCAGGTTCATATCTGCAAAGATATATAAAATCTTTGTAGTACAGTCGTTTATGGACAGCAAACGTAAAATAGTCCATCTTTTCATGTTTATTTTCTATTTTTCCGTCAGCGCTTTCTCCGTATCTTTGCACCGTTAGCGCTGAAGACCGTCAGTTCAGCCGTCAGGCACGCAAGGATTGTGCCGTCTGCCGCGGTCTCAGCGTCGGACAGAAAAGACTAACCTTTAAGCGAAACCTTTTATGAACGATTACAACAAGACGTTTGTCAACTTCATCTGCATAGTCTCGGCCATGGGCGGCTTGCTCTTCGGCTACGACTGGGTGGTCATTGGCGGAGCAAAGCCGTTCTACGAACTCTTTTTCGGCATATCCGCAGAGCCCGTCATGCAGGGCGTGGCCATGTCGACGGCCCTCGTTGGGTGTCTCGCGGGCGCTATGGTGGCCGGCGGCATGGCCGATCGCTATGGCCGTAAGCCTCTGCTCGTCATCTCGGCCGTGCTCTTCACGCTGTCGGCTGTGGCCACTGGGGCGGTGAGCGACTTCACCTTATTTAATATAGCGCGCTTTATCGGGGGCGTCGGAATCGGCATCGCGTCGGCACTCTCGCCCATGTATATCGCTGAAATCTCACCCGCACATGTCCGCGGTCGGCTTGTCTCGCTCAACCAGATGACCATAGTGCTCGGCATACTCGGCGCGCAGATAGTCAACTGGCAGGTGGCCGAACCCGTTCCCGCCGGCTATACCGCCGCCGACATACTTGCCTCGTGGAACGGTCAGATGGGCTGGCGCTGGATGTTCTGGGCCGAGGCTCTGCCCGCGACGGCGTTTCTCGTGCTGTCCTTTCTCATTCCCGAGAGCCCTCGGTGGCAGATGCTCCACGGCCGTGAGGACAAGGCGCTGGGCACGCTGACGCACATAGGCGGGGCTGACTATGCCCGCATCGAGGCCGAGGCCATGAGCGAGGCGGTGCCTGACGGAACCGGCGAAAGCGGCGGACTGCGCACGCTGTTCTCCCGCCGCTATGTCTCGGTGCTCGTGCTTGGCATCGTGGTTGCCGTGTTCCAGCAGTGGTGCGGCACGAACGTCATCTTCAACTATGCTCAGGAGATATTCTCCGCTGCCGGATACAGCGTGGGCGACGTGCTGTTCAATATTGTCATAACGGGTGTGGCCAACGTTGTCTTCACCGTCGTAGCCATCTATACGGTCGACCGTTGGGGCCGCCGCTCGCTGATGCTCTTCGGTGCCGGCGGGCTTGGTGTTGTCTATCTGATTCTCGGAACGTGCTACTATCTGCACGTGACGGGCTTCTTTATGGTTGTGCTCGTTGTGGCGGCGATAGCCTGCTACGCCATGTCGCTCGGACCGGTGACGTGGGTGCTGCTTTCCGAAATTTTCCCCACGCGTGTCCGCGGCGTAGCCATGGCCACCTGCACGTTCGCCCTTTGGACGGGCTGCACGACGCTGACGTTCTCCTTTCCGTCGCTCAATGCCTCGCTGGGCAGCAACGGAACGTTCTGGCTCTACTGCGCGATATGCTTCGCCGGCTTCGCTTTCTTCAAGGCCAGACTGCCGGAGACAAATGGACGGAGGCTGGAATGAAGAATTTAGTGAAGATGTCAGAGTGATGAGTGAGGAAGTATGATTACTCTTTGAGTCAGTTCAGAAAAAAGAAAGAATAGAAACTCCTGTATATGATATGTTTAAGACATATCAATGAGGGTGTTTCAGAGCCATATAATTCACCAGGCTTGTAGGGATGTCGCGTTGCGATGTTTGCTGAATATCAATTGATTACGTCAACGTTCCAAAGGCACGTTCCTGCAATTCCATGGTTTTGGAACACCATACGGGATGAGGCTTAAATTATATAATATGGTAAAAGCATGGAGAGAGACGGTTGTAATTCCGACATACAGAATCGGACAACCGGAGAAGAACCCGATATTTCTTGAAAAGAGAGTGTATCAGGGATCGAGCGGAGCGGTCTATCCGTATCCTGTGATAGAAAGTATCAGCGACGAGAAGACTGACGAGGAATATCACGCTGTGTATATTGAGAATGAATATATCAAGGTGATGATTCTTCCCGAGTTGGGAGGACGCGTGCAGATGGCATACGACAAAATCCGTCAGCGTCATTTCGTCTACTACAACCACGTCATCAAGCCCGCACTTGTCGGTCTGACCGGACCGTGGATAAGCGGCGGAATAGAGTTCAACTGGCCGCAGCATCACCGCCCGTCGACCTATCTGCCCGTCGACTCGACGATAGAGGAGCATTCCGACGGCTCCGTGACGGTGTGGGTCAACGAGATGGAGCGCATGACGCATCAGAAAGGCATGGCTGGATTCACGCTGCGCCCGGGCTGCGCCTATCTGGAGATTCGCGGCGTATTGTACAACCGCACCGACATGCCGCAGACGTTCCTGTGGTGGGCCAACCCTGCCGTAGCCGTTAACGATGACTATCAGAGCGTCTTCCCGCCGGACATCAACGCCGTGTTCGACCATGGGAAGCGCGCTGTGTCAAGCTTCCCAATCGCTACGGGAACATACTATAAGATGGACTATTCGGCCGGCGTCGACATATCCAACTATCGCAACATCAAGGTGCCGACGTCATATATGGGCGTCAACTCGAAGTATGATTTTGAGGGTGGATACGAGAACGACACCCGTGCGGGAATGCTCCACGTGGCCTCGCGTCATCTGTCGCCCGGCAAGAAGCAGTGGACGTGGGGCAACGGTGACTTCGGCCGCGCCTGGGACCGCAACCTGACTGACGCCGACGGTCCTTACATAGAGCTGATGGCGGGTGTATATACAGAGAACCAGCCAGACTTCACGTGGCTGATGCCCTACGAGGAGAAGCGCTTCACACAGTATTTCATGCCCTATCGCGAGCTTGGCATGGTCAAGCAGGCGTCGCGCGACTATATTCTCAACGTCGAACCGGCCGCTGCCGGCAGTGTCCGCATCCGCCTCATGGCCACTTCGCACAAGCGCACCCGCATTGTCCTGCGTTCCACCGCCGACGGAACAGTCTTCTGTGACAATACACTTGACCTCTCGCCCGAAACCATCTTCGACAAGACAATCGTAACGGGACGCGCAATATTCGCCGACCTCGAAGCTGTGGTAAGTGAAGAGAGAAGAGTGAAGAGGGAAGAATCAGGAAATGAAGAACGAAGAATGAAGAGGGAAGAATCGGCTGCCGCCATGAATGGGGATGACTCTGAGGCATGCGCACCGGTGAATGGGTGTTTGGCGGCGCCAGCCAACTCTTCATTCGTCCTTTTTCCTTCTTCCTTAAGATGGTCTCCCGAGCCAGACGATATCCGTCCCATTCCGCCCGCAGCCGAGGCCGCGCAGCTCCCGCAGGACGTTAAGACAACGGAGCAGCTCTATCTCACCGGACAGCATCTGGAGCAGTACCGCCACGCCACATACAGCCCGACAGACTACTATGAGGAGGCGCTGCGCCGTGACCCCATGGACTATCGCTGTTGCAACGCGATGGGACTGTGGTATCTGCGCCGCGGCCGCTTCGACCTCGCGGAGGACTATCTGTGCCGTGCCGTGGCCGTGATAACGCGCCGAAATCCCAATCCATACGATGGAGAACCAATATATAACCTCGGTCTTGCGCTCAAATATCAGGGCCGGCTCGATGAGGCTTACGAACGTTTCTGGAAGTCTACGTGGAACAAGGCGTGGGCCGATGCAGGCTATTTCGAGGCTGCGCAGATATCACTGGCGCAGGGCCGGTTGGCCGATGCACTTGACGAGACCGAACGCTGCCTGACCTCCAACTGGCACAATCATAAGTGCCGCGCGCTGCGGGCCGTCATCATGCGCCTTGCCGGATGCACGACTGAAGAGCGTCTGCGTTTCATTGACGAATCATTGGCGTTCGATCGTTTCAACTACGTATGCCGCTACGAGCGTTGGCTGGCCACGGGAGCCGCCTCCGAGCTGGCCACGATGCGCACCATGCTTCGCCGATTGTCTCACAACTACGACGAGGTGGCGCTCGACTATATGGCCGCCGGCCGTCGCGAAGAGGCCTGCGCGATATGGAAGATTGCTGAGGAGGAAGGCGCTGTGTCGCCCATGACATATTATTATATGGGCCGCTGGGCTGAGGCCGAGGCCGCTCCGTCGGACTATTGTTTCCCCAACCGGCCCGAGGCAGTGGTCGCTCTGACCGCCGCGACAAAGGAAAATCCTGGCGGCGCACGCGCATTCTATTATCTCGGATGTCTCTACTACGACCGCCGCCAGTATGACGTGGCTGTCAGTGCGTGGGAGCGCGCGGCCGAACTCGATCCGCAGTTCCCCACCGTATGGCGCAATCTGGCGCTGGCATACTTCAACAA
This sequence comes from uncultured Prevotella sp., assembly GCA_947177775.1. Lineage (GTDB taxonomy): Bacteria > Bacteroidota > Bacteroidia > Bacteroidales > Bacteroidaceae > Prevotella. The sequence continues at coordinate 24,088 of CAMWVS010000003.1, read as the reverse complement.
GTTCGACCGCAAGGCGACAGCCGTGGACTATATGGAGCGTGCCTTCAGTCTTGACACCACCGACGCACGCATCCTCATGGAGCTCGACCAACTCTACCGCCGCATGCAGCGGCCGCAAGAGGAGCGCCTCGCGCTGCTCGAAAAACATGCCGGTATTGTCGCCGGGCGTGACGACCTCGTGCTCGAACGGGCCACGCTGCTCAACCAGTTGGGCCGCTATGAAGAGGCGATGGCGCTGATTGACGCCCACGTCTTCCATCCGTGGGAGGGCGGTGAAGGCAAGGTCTCGGCACAGTATCAGACGTGCCGCATGGAACTGGCCAAACGAGCACTGGCCGCCGGTGACGCCGCACATGCCGAAAAGCTGCTCATGGAGTGCCTCGACTATCCGCACCACCTGGGCGAAGGCAAGCTGCACGGCGCTCAGGAGAACGACTTCCACTATCTGTTGGGCTGTGCGCGGAGTGCTCAGGGTGACGAAGAGGCTGCCCGGCGCTGGTGGACGCTGGCCACGGAGGGCACGCAGGAGCCTGCCGCCGCTATGTACTACAACGACGCCAAGCCTGACAAGATATTCTATCAGGGTCTCGCCCTCATCCGTCTCGGGCGCTGCGATGAGGCCAACGGCCGCTTCAATCGCCTTGTCAATTACGGTCGCAACCATATCTTCGAACCGCAGGTGATGGACTATTTTGCCGTTTCGCTGCCTGACCTGCTCATCTGGGAGGACTCGCTCGACGCCCGCAACCGCATTCACTGCCTATACATGCTGGCTCTCGGCTATCGTGGACTGGGTGACACGGTGCGCGCGCAGCATTATCTCGACGAACTCACTGCCGCCGACATCAACCATCAAGGAGGCATGGCACTGCGTTCGCTGACGGAGTAAGGGGCGGTGGGTGTAACGGTCATTAATATATAAATTGCAGATGACAAGCAGAAAGTTTGTCTTTACAGCCATGACGGCCGTTGCATGCGCGTTTTCAGAACGGAGCGCATACGCTCAGAAGACAGAGACGATGTGCCTGTCTTCTGAGCGTATGCAACGACATGGTGACGTGGACTTTCTATTTCGCTGGCGCACCAATCCGACAATAAAGGAGTTAGTCCGATGATTTCAGCGGGCTAACTTTTACTTATAAGAACCCAATAGCAATGGGCTACGGAGTGTCCAGGTGGATGACGGGGCGCGTCGGGAATATAATGTAGCCAGTCTGAGCTTGCTATGCCACTCATCATAGCCACTATTGCTGCATCCGGCGCATCACCTTGTTGTAATACCGCTGTGTTCGACGGACGCTGTAACGCGGTCCTCCGTTCCACGCACGGATAGCCTGCTCCACATTGTTGGATGGATTGAAGTGGGACTGGATGAGGAGAAACATCTCCTTTGATTTCTCCACACTGAAGCGGTCGCGCAGGGTGTATCGTTTTGTGCTACCGCGACGGCGCAATATCTGATTGCACTCTTTCACAAGAATGGGCGTAATCTGCATTGCTCCGCATGAATTGCCGCTTACGGCTTTCGGATTGCCTTCGCTCTCGACCAATATGATGGCCTCTATGACGGGACTCCAGTCGAAAGACGTTGAGGGCGATTTCTCATCATTTCCGGCAAGCGCCGTCAGATGAATTGATGTGAATAAAAGTAATCCTAAACATACAATCTTTGATGTTCTGTTCATTATAATAATATTTATGGAACTCTGGATGTCCCAATAGGGCATCCGTGACACACCACCAATCAACACTACTGATGAGCGTGTCGGGCTCCTGTTCTTGCTTCAACCATGGCTGTCTCACCACGAGACGTTTGATGCCATCTGTTGCTTATCGGGTGCAAAGGTACGAAGAATAATCGGTTCAACCAAGGAATATGCAGAAAATGTGATTGATGTATGTCATTACATAATACTGATAATCAATATTTTAACTTTTCGTTCTGTAAAGTATTCAGTTTTTTGGATGTCCTTCCGTTGTCTTCCAGACTCCAGTTGCTGACGGCTGGAAGCGGTATTCTGGGAATGTTTCCGGGAGCCATGGCGGAAACGGACGATACGAACGTGAAGCCATCCGGAAGTCGGGCGGGACGCAGGCACGGCTCTATCATTTAAGTCTCATATAGTTCAATCATGTAAATAACAGGATGAAAATACATATAGACGTTTCGTTAAATGAAATAGACAAGAGAGCTTTTATTACATGGGTCGCGTAACGGTGTTACACGGCCCATGTAACGGTGTTACGCGGCCCATGTAACGGTGTTACGCGGCTCATGTAACGGTGTTACACGGCCCGTGTAACATTTGGTAAATGAAAGAGCCGTGGAATGCTGGAATTTCTTTGGCCGGAACCGGAACGAATAAGAAAATATTTTTGTAGTTTTGCAGTATATGAACAGAAGAAACTTATCCGCAATCCTCAGATGTATTGTTGCCACGGCGTTCCTCGTGTTGTATGTTATGGCTTACATCGCTTTTGAAAAGACAGTCGTGGAGTGGTGGAAGCCGGTTGTCGTCGGTGTGTGTGCCATTGCTGTGACCGGAATGACAAAGATGAAACGGTGGCGGTGGCTGACGGGCACGGACGACAGGACGCTCAACGGACTGTTCCATGTCTACGCCGTAGGTGCCATGGCTGTGGGTGTCTTTCTCCTCGGTAACTACTGGCTGCCTGTCAGCAATGCTGCCGGCGGCCGGCAGACGGACTATTTGGAAAAAGTCGTAGTGGAAAAGAAGGAAATCGTCGAACGCGACAAGACACAGCGTGTGGGACGTCACCGCTACCGGAAAACGGGCGTGAGATATGAATACTATATCAGTGTTGTCTTCGAGAACGGCATGAGGAAAGATATACCCGTGACGCGCAACGTCTACAACCGCACCCGCCAAGGCTCTCCGACCGGGCTGCTGCTCGACCGGGGCCTGTTCGGGATGCCTGTTGTAAGGAAGGTTGGCGTCAGTCAGGCTATTCAAGATCCACAACTGTGATGCCCGCCCCGCCGAACTGTACATGCTCGTCGCGATAGTGGGTCACGTTGGGGACAGTGCCGAGATACTGACGGATGAGCTGGCGGAGGATGCCCGTGCCTGTTCCGTGGAGTATGCGCACGCGGGCCATGCCCACAAGAATGGCGTCGTCGATGAAATAGGTGACGGCTGTGATGGCCTCGTCGCCGCGCATGCCGCGGACGTCGAGGTCCTGTTTGAAGTTGAGTTTGCGGTTGTCTATTGTCTCGCGGGTTTGTCGTCCCACGGATGCGTAGGTCTTCGGTTCCTCGCGTTTCGGTTTTTCCGCCCGTTCAAGCCGGTCGGCCCTCATTTTGGTGCGCATGCCGCCGAAAATGACCGTGGCCATGCTGCCGTCAAGTGACTCTATCTGTCCGACGGACGTGAGGCCCTTTATCCGCACAGTATCACCGGGAACAAGGTATAAAGTGTTCTTTTCCTTCGCAGCGGCAGACGCCATAGAGGTGTTGCCGGCGTTCTCTGCGCCGGTGGAGGATTTCTTTTCAGCCCTTTCCGCCTTTCTCTTTTTCTGGCGTTCCCGACGTTCCTGAATTTGCTTCATCTTGCGGGAAATCATCTCGTCATTGGCCTTTGCATCTATCTCGCTGACCTCCGCTTTGAATGAATTGAGTTCTTCGCGTATGCGTTTGGTCTCTTCTTTCTCGGCCTGACTCTCACGTATCTCGCGTATGGTGTTCTCAATGCGGCGGTTGCTCTCGCGGAGAAGTTCCTCGGCCTGTTCCTTGGCACGGCGTATGATGTCCTTACGGCTCTGTTCCAGTTCCTTTATTTCTGCTTCATAGCGTGCAATCTTCTGTTCCAGTGATTTCTCGTGCTGATGGATTGTCTGTCGTTTGCCTTCCCAGTAGCGCTTGTCACGAACGATGTCCTGAAGATATTTGTCGCTCTGGATATATTCCGAACCGACAATATCGGAGGCGTCGCGTATCACTTCCTCGGGAATTCCGGTCTTGCGGGCAATCTCTATGGCAAACGACGAACCGGGTTGCCCGATGGCCAATTGGAACAGCGCGCGCATCTCATGACGGTCGTAGAGCATCGCTCCGTTCATAACTCCGTCATTACTGTCGGCGAAATGCTTCAGATTCTGATAGTGGGTCGTTATTACGCCGAACGCCTCGCGGCGGCAGAACTGCTTCAAAACCGATTCGGCTATGGCACCGCCAATCTGGGGCTCGGTTCCTCCGCCGAATTCGTCAATCAGCAGCAGCGTGCGGCCGTTCGACTGCCGCATCATCTGTTTCATGTTTGTCAGATGGCTGGAATATGTGCTCAGGTCGTTCTCGATGCTCTGCTCGTCACCGATGTCAATCATGATATGTTCGAACAGGCCCGTCCGTGAACGGTCTCCAATCGGTATCGGTAAACCACACTGGAGCATATACTGCAACAGTCCTACTGTCTTCAGACATACGGATTTGCCTCCGGCATTGGGACCGGAAATGATAAGGATGCGTTTCTGGCGAGTCAGCATGATATCGAGCGGTACGACTTTCTTGCCCTGTTTCTCCAAAGACAACATCAACAGAGGGTGGACAGCATTTATCCAGTCTATATGTGGATGGGCTGCAACGGTGGGCTCGATGGCCCGGGTTGTCTCGGACAGCGCCAGCTTGGCATTGATGAGGTCTACATGGGCAAGAAAACGATAGGAATCCAACAGTTCACGGACATGCGGTCTCACCATGCGGGCAAAATCTGTGAGTATGCGTATTACCTCACGACGCTCCTCGGCTTCGAGCTCACGAATGCGGTTGTTGGCCTCAACAACCTCTGCCGGCTCAATGAACACTGTTTTTCCCGTGGCCGATTCGTCATGCACGATACCGCGTATTTTTCTTTTCAACGACGGTGCGACGGGAATAACAAGACGCCCGTCTCGCAGTGTCGGAGTCACATCCTTCTCAACAAGACCGTCACTCTGTGCTGAACGCAATATACTATATAATGTACGCGAGATGCTTCCCTCCGTTCTTGACAACTCCCGACGTATCTCAGCCAATGCCGGCGAAGCGTCATCACGCATCCGTCCGTACTTATCCAAAATCCGGTCGATACTCCGAATCAGTTCCGGGAACGTCATCACGTTCTCCGTCAGACGGTAGAGAGCCGGATAGGTGTGGGTCTCTTTCGGGGATGGTGGAGTGGTTTCTGAGGAGGGAGAAGTGTGGAGGGATTCTTTATTCGTGCCACGTCCCTTAGTGCAACGAGACATTTCACCATTCTCCATCATCGTTCCTTTTTCCTCGAAAGCCCCTCCTCGTTCCTCGATATCCTCCTCCTCACATGCCATCAGTTTCACTATCGCGCATATTGTCTCCATTGAGCGACGCAGATCGAACAGTTCTGCCTCGTCCATGTGAGTGCCTTCAAGCCGCAGACGAGCCACCGATTCACGCACATCGAAGAAATACTGCATGGGAAAATTCTCCGTCTCTTCGCGCAACCGGCGAAATTCTTTCACTTGACAAAGCAGCTCATTGACGGTATCCACATCGGAGGAAAAAGCAATCTCGTCCACCTTTTCCTTGCCAAGCGTACTCAGACAGCGCTTGCGGAGCAACGCCCTTATTTCGTCAAAACCAATCTTCTGCTCAAAATTATTTGGATAAATCATGCTGCAAAGTTACTATTTTGTATCATTTGCAGCAAAAAATCGTTGAAAAATTTGCGAGATTCAAAAAAAACAGCTACCTTTGCACTCGCTTTTAAGACGACACGACGTGTCATTCCTGAGCAAGGAGAGATGGTAGAGTGGTCGATTACAGTAGTCTTGAAAACTACCGTACCGAGAGGTACCGGGGGTTCGAATCCCTCTCTCTCCGCCAAGTCAAGAATTAACCCGCTGAATTTCAGCGGGTTTTCTTTTTTGTATGACGGGCATGCCATACATCTGTAGTGAAAGTGGGGGCAATCCGAAAATCGGGTCAATCCGAAAACCATGTGGGTATGTTAAATTTAGGGTCAGTCCGAAAAAGTTTCACCGGTAGACTTGTCATACCAGCGACGACGTCTTACATGAAGATAAGCAGGCTTGCCACGCAGAGGATAGTCCTGAATCACTTCAAAAGATAACCGCAAAGATAGATTATTTTAGGCTATTAACATAATAAATACCCACAGGACCTTTCGGATTGCCCCGAAATTTCTTTGCCAAGGCAAAGCGCCAAGGCGATAACGGCCGCCAAAAGGCGGCGTTTGACGGGTATATTTAGTCATCATAACAGCTCATTGTATGCAACTTTGTGAGGATTTTTGTGTGTATAAAGCTATCCAGCAACTCGGGGGGCATGTCTGCAAGCTCTTCCCGGCGCATTTTTTCAAGCTCACTTATATTTCCAATGTTGCTATTATTTATTCGATGTTGTTTTGTTCCTCCGCTTTGACATTCCATAAAGTCGTCTGCTTTGTATTTTTTCTGACACCGTTTGCCGCTGACAGCTTTTTTCAGCCATCTGGCGAGTTGTCCCTGATAGCTGTCCTTGTTAAGACGCTCTTTTGCGGGACGGTAGTTGTCAGATGCCATCCAGTATAATCTGAATGCTTTTGCAAGATTGCGCTCTACGTTTGCGCCCTCCTCATAGCATTGGCCGAGTTGATATTGCGCGGGAGCATAGCCCGATTCGGCCGATTCGCGACACTTGGCGATGTCGAACGATTTGTCTGTATATTTATTCGTGTACTTTATCATGATTCTATAGTTTTGTTTTCAGGCAGTTTCACAGTCTCTGTCCAATCCGACCGGAAAAATGTCACATTGAAGGAATCCCCGTTCCAGCCAGTCCGGGTAACAGCTCCCGCCATATCGACAGTGTGGGGTAACTCATCGAGCCATTCCGACACGACAACCTTGTCGCTTTTACAATCTACCAAGTCGACTCGTATCGCATCGCCTATGCCGTGGCCGATGCAGCGGTACACCTTCGCTTTGTATTTCCTGTCGCGGCGGAACTTGGAGTATTTTTCAAGCAGGATTTCTTTCTCGCATCCGCACTCACTCATTTTTTTGAGGATGTCATCGCGCCGCTCCGCAAGGCGGTTTCTGTCTCCGTGCGCCCGGTCAATCTCCACAAGAACATCCATGATGATATTGGCGACAAATTGCTCGAACTCTTTGCTGAGTTCTTCGCTGAAAGCCTTGCTGAAGCGTTTGAGATCATAGAGCTTGCGGGATGTTTCGTGGTCAAGATTGTACCACGACACGCCCATTTCAGGAACCGGATTATACCCCGGCCACCCCATCATCTCCTGCTCTACATTCGCGCATATGGTCAGCCGCCCGCAGCCGTTGAGGTCAATCGGCATCAGTTCCGTCAAGATATATTGAGCTATACCGAATGTGACAGCATACAGATTGACGTAGCAATAGTTGGATTTTTTCTTCTCTCTTTTTTCAAAAGCATAATCGCCCTCGAAGCACAATGTATGTAGTTTCATATATGCTAAGAATAATGCAATTTTATCTCTTTCCACATATCCCCCAATGGCATTTCATATGGAACAATTGCCGTAGTATAATACTGATTATTGTCAAGCAAGAACCACAATAAACGAAACCCTGCGTGATTCGGCTATCCTTCGAGCGCGCAGGGAATATACTTTTCAGGTCTCTATCCCATATTGATTTTTTACCGTTCATATTACTCTGTTATTATCCAATGGTTTATACAAATTATTATTTCCATGTAATATCTCCAAGGCAATCGCCAAGTTTTTCCAATTGCGCTTCGTCATCGGCTCCTGCATGGATGTCGGCATAGAAACCATTGCTCCGTATCCATGCAATAAGTTTCTCATCGGAATACAAGACAGCTATTCCATACACATTTAACTCTGACAGCAGGTAGTATTGGTCTTTGCAACGTTCCTTCAGCTCATGCACTATATTGAGAGCTGTCACAAGGCTGCCTTTGCATCGCCCTTTTTTGCATACAGGCTTGTTTTCCAATGCGATTGTAATTATACTGCCCACACAGAACTGATAGCAGCTGAAATCACCGGGTTCGATATACCATTCCTTTTTGTAGTACCGCGAAAGACAACCGCTCGCCATATCATATCCGGCAATAGGCGAACGCTTCTTTTTGAAGAATACGAGAGTGCCTTGCTCTGCATAAATTTCGTCAAGAGGAATAAAATGCTCTGTGGCGGTAAAATATTCGGTCTGATTATGCAATGCGGTATAAATCGCCTTCAATTCATTCGGAAATTTAATCCCAAGCCTTGTTTCTGTCGCGGAGAAATCAACTTTATGCCCAATGTTGAGATTTATAAAATTCCCCATTTTAAGCAACATTGTCTTCAAACCTGCATATTCCGGCTCAAGTAATCGGTGATTATCCCATAGTTGGACAGCCCAATCAGATTCACATGTCGGATACTCTGACAGAATCTGCTCAGGTTTGAACATGGCAAGGCTTGCCTGCCCGGAGACCTGTTTCTCATCATAGAGTCCGGAATAGACCTTCCCATTATAAAGATAAAGTCCTTTTTTCATGACATCTGCATCCTTTGCAATCATCTTTTGAAATCTCTGAAATTCTTATTGTTCAGCGCATTCTCGGCGGCAAGGTTCCCTTTCTTGGCAGCACGTTTGAAATAATGAACGGCTTTCTTCAAATCGACTGGCACACCTAATCCATTGAGATACATATTGCCGATTTCATACAGCGCCGTGCCTATGCCGTCGGCGTATCTCTGCCAATAGCGACCGGTGCGTTCTGCGAGATGCATATATTGCTCCATCGCCTTTGGATAATTGACCTTGCAGCCTGTACCGTGTTTATAACAGTCTGCCAACTTCAGTATGGCGTTTATCTCCCCCATGTCAGCACCTTTGCGATACCAGCGGAAAGCCAAGACTGGGTTCTGCTTCACTCCCAGCCCATCTATATAGGCATCTCCCATCTTAACAAAGGCTTCGTCATAATTCATCGCGGCCGCTTTCTTGAAACAAGTGACGGCTTTTTTATAGTCGAACAGTTCCTGATAGGCAAGCCCCATCATATACCAAGCCTCATCCTTCATACAGAAAGGCTCGTTGCTTTCGATAATATCATTATATCGTTTTATCGCTGATTTAATGGTAGAGGTTCTATCATTGTTCTCAGATAACTGATTCACTGTCCGGGTCATCTTTTTACCGAATTTCTCTTTCGCGTATTCGTAAGATTCAAGAATGTAAGGCTTCAATGATTCAAATGTAGTTTCAGATGGAGTCAAAGCGCAAATCCACCCCATCCACGCATAGACCGGATGCGGCATAATGACATCCTTTGCGGTAAAGTCATACGGCATATCCACAACACAACCTTTATTCGGGCGTTGTGGCAACTCTGCGAACAAAGCGCGGAATGTATGTTTTCTGACTCCTATATTCACGCGCCACACATCCTCGCGGTCAAGGCGGGAAGCCCGGTCATTGTCGCCATCCTTTTCTTTGATTGTCAGGACATACACGCCACGTTTCAACACACCGCCGGGATTGTAGAAAACCCCACGCTCGCCCCAGCTGTTTACCTCTACAAGCCCTTCAAAGTTGTCAAGGCAATATTTCAGAATGTCGTCAGGTGTAATAGCCATATTTAATCAGTTTTTCATTCAAAATTAAGCCGATACTTACTTTAGAATCTCTCCTATGAGTTTGTCCATCCGTTTGTGGCTGATGCCGTATTCCTCCATGACGCCTGCTTTCAAGGCTTCGTAAAGCAGTGCGCCGTCCTCGTCCGACAACCGTTGCATATCAATTTTCGACACGACTCCGTGTTCTTTCAGAATATCGGCTGTCGCCTGACGCGCTGTTTTAGATGCTGCCTTTAGCCGCTCTTTCAAATCAGGCAGCGCATTGCGTGATTCGATATTGCCTTTTTCGGCATATTCCTCGATAATGCGGCTTATACATTTCAGGTCATCCTTTTCTCCGCGCAAGGCTATCGAAAGCAGAGTGTGCACGGAAGTTTCCGGTTGGACGTCTATATCTTCGAGATAGTCAACCCACCAGATGGCATTGCCTTTTGTGATTTCCTTGTCGAGCCGCCCAAGCAGGAAAGCGAATCCTGCCTCGTTGAACCGATGCACAAGGAGTTTCTGATAAATGAAATAAGCTGTTTTACGGACATCTTTCCCTTCATCGCCGGGATGTTCACGGACAATATCTTCCAGCACCGGCAGAAGCGACATATCCGTAAGATTCCGGGCTTCTTGCCATGCTGACCATTGTGCTGTCCCCTCATAAAAGCCCTTTGCCTTCGGGTCGGGGGTAAGCATCCTGTCTATCAGGTCTAAAACTGCTTCTTTCGTCATTATTATCATAGAAGATTACTTTCTGCTATCGTTTATCAGTCTATACATCAATGCAATATCCTCCGATGCCATCTCGAATTTTGACTTTTCAATCAGGAGGTTCTGTCCGGTCATGATGTAGGAGGGTATAATGCGTATTCCTTTATAGAAAATCTCGGTATTACGCAACTTGTAGGTAGATATACTTGGAACTGCATTTTTCTTGGTTGTATTTTTGCTTATCATGTTAAAGGCTTTTTTCGCCACATCACCCATGAGCATGACAACCTGAAGATTTGGAAACAGCTCAAGCTCCTTTTCAAGATAAGGCAGACTTTCTTCAATGCTTTCCTTTGAAACAGCGTATTCCGATTTAGGCGTCTTGACAGCATTTGTAATGTAGATGCCGAGGTTCAATATATCCTGAATACTATTTACCTCTATTCCGGCTTTTCGGAACAGCGGGATTGTCGTTGACATATATGCGGAGTCAGGCTTTCCATAGAAGTCATCGTCTGAATCAACCGGGACAACTTCGTTTATCATGATAGCCCGTATTGTTTCCGGCTCAATATTTACGTCATTAAGCCGCAAGTTGGCGCTATTTTCAGTAAATCGCTGCAACTCTGCCTTTACATTCATAATCTGAAATTTTTAAGAACAAAACTCATATTCTCGCCGAGGTTGCGCATATTGGCCATACCTTCCTCATCATTGAGGACATCTCCGACATTCTTGCCATAGACCATATTCCAATAAGTGGAGCCAACGACAATCATCTCTTTGTTGAGCATAAAGTGATTCATGGTGTCAACGGTTGTCATGCCGCCACCGCGACGCACTGCTGTAACCGACGCACCTACCTTATGGCGAAGAAGGCCTGGATTGGTGGCAACGGCAACCCCTCCTCGCTCAAGAAAGGCTTTCATCTTTGCAGACACATCAGCGGAATATACCGGTGAACCGAGAACAATGCCGTCAGCTTCTGCCATACGGCTGAATATCTCTGCAAATCCATCATTTGCAAACACACAGTTGCCTCTGCCTTTACAAGCGAAACATCCTCGGCAAGGTTGTATTTCATAATCAGCTAATTGTATCAGCTCACATTCGATACCCGCCTTGTTGAGTTCTTCGAAGACCTTGCCGATAATCAATGCTGTGTTGCCGTCTTTGCGGGCACTTCCGTTGATACCGATTACCTTCATGGCTTGTAATTGCTTTTTATCTCGTCAATTGACTTGCCGCCGATGCCAAAGTTCTCATCGGGCAGTTCTTTGATGGTAACGGTGAAGAACTGCTCCGGGATATTGGTTATTTCGGAGGCTGTTGCAGTCAGCCGTTCAATCAACTGCTTCTTCTGTTCAGCGGTCAGTTTGCCGCTTTCGATTGATATGTAGGGCATAAATTATTTCTTGTCGATATATTTATGGATGGCTACTTTCATTTCTTCTATATCCGGCGTTGTAAGGACTGGCAACAAAACATCAATTTCCTCAATAGGTTTATCCCACCATCTCAGTTGTTCAAGCAATTCGATTGTTTCATCGTCAAACCGCTTGCGCACAACACGAGCCGGATTTCCAACGGCTATGCAATATGGCGGGATGTTCGATGCTACCGTGGAATTCGCGCCGATTATTGCTCCGTCGCCAATGTGAACTCCGGGCATCACGGTGACATTCTGACCAATCCACACATCATTGCCTATAACCGTATCGCCTTTCAACGGAAGTTCATCTTTGATTGGAGATATCATTCCGCCCCAGTCGCCGCCCATGATATAAAACGGGTATGTAGTGGCGCAGTCCATGCGATGATTTGCTCCATTCATAATGAAGTTCACACCTTTGGCTATCGCACAGAAGTTTCCTATTATGAGGCGATCACCTATGAAATCGTAAAAATGAGTGACATGTTCTTCAAATCTGTCAGCTCCGTCAATGTCATCATAATAGGTATAATCACCGACTATTATTTTGGGGTTCTTCACTACATTCTTAATGTAGCAAAGACTCGGAATAGCAGGATTGGGAAAAGCGGCATTCTTGTCAGGGTAGTGCTTCATAACTACTTCGCTTGAGATTTTATTTTGTAATTTTAGAGTCCAAACGCTTTGGAATATTCCACGATTCCGGGTTCAAGGACATTAACGTCAAACTTACAAACCATGAAGTATTCATCTGACACTTCAAATGTGGGTTTTATCCCGAATGCAGATGCTGCGGTATATCCAAATCTTGAATAATAGCCGGGAGAACCTAAGACAACGGAAAATCCATACCCCTGCTTCAAGGCTCTCTTATGAGCTTCTCTTACCAGAGAGAACCCGACTCCACTCCTTTGAAATTCAGGCAAAACTGCCAAAGGAGCCAATGCAAGTCCTATTTGGTCTCTGACATATACCTTCGACATCATAATATGTCCGATAATCTTGTCTTCATACACTGCCACGAGTGACAACTCGGGAATATATTCATCGGTCTTTCTGATTCTATCTACAAGATTATGTTCATCTCCGTCCGTATGCGTGGCAGACGAAAATGATTCAGCTACAAGATTATGGACAGTTTCATAGTCAGTCTCCTTTTCCGCCCTTATTATAATATCGTTTATTTCCATTTTCAGATAAATTCAAACTCATTCTTAATATTACATCATCTTGTAATCTTCTTTTGTCATGCGATAAAAGTGTTCGGTGCGTTTGTCTCCAAGAGGAGAAACAATATCATGATTAGTATGATGGTACTTGAATCCACTTTTCTCAATGACGCGTTTAGACTTGTCGTTGCCTTCGTAGTGACCACACCACACAGCGTCAAGCCCCAACTCATTGAAGCATCGTGAAAGCATTGCTTCAACTGCCTCGGGAATAAGACCTTGCCCCCAATAAGGCTTGCCAATCCAATAGCCTATCTCTGCCGCGCCGTCTTTCATGTTAGCTGAATGAAGACCATTGGCGAACATGATTCCGCAGCTACCTATCGGTTCGTTCGTTTTTTTTAGAACAACCGCATATGTCTCTGGAGTAGCAAATACAGTCCTGATTATTTCAAGACTATTCTCTACTGAAGTATGCGGCATCCATCCTGCAATGGGACCTATGTCCGGGTCACACGCGTATTTATATAGTATTCCAGCTTCCGATTCTTGCCATGGGCGCAAAATCAATCTTTCTGTTTCAATCATACCAGTAGTTTCTTCTTTTTTATTATGTCATTGGAAAGATTTATCTCCATCCGAGTGCAAAAATAGTTATTTTATTGATGTTTTGCATTATAATAAAACGGAATTATAACCAGAATCCTCTACTTTATTTTTAGATTATCAAAACTAACAGCATAAATTTAACATACCCACAGGGTTTTCGGATTGACCCCATTTTTGCCAATATTGCATTTGCCCTTGGGCTCTGCACCTTAATCCCGGGTCAGGTGAAAATAAAAAAGCCTCACGAAATCTTCGTGAGGCTTTCTCCTGTGGGCGCTGAGGGATTCGAACCCCCGACCCTCTGCTTGTAAGGCAGACGCTCTGAACCAGCTGAGCTAAGCGCCCTTGCTTCTTGTAAGCGGTTGCAAAGGTACGGAGTATTTTTGAAACCGCCAAACTTTTCAGCAATTATTTTTCTATTTTCTCGTTTTTTCAGTCTTTCTCAGTTTCTTTAATCTGTTTTCTTTCTGTTTCTTGAATATTTTCTCTTTGTTCATCTGACTATCACCGAACGTCTGTTCCGGATGTAGATGCGTCCAGGCGAGGGATTGGTGATGCGGCGTCCGGTGAGGTCGTAATATGTATCTGATGTGTTATTAGCGATATCAGCTTCCCTGATACCGGCGGCTTCGGCTTCCAGTTTTACTGCCAGAGCATGGACTTCTGCTGCTCCCCACAGCCAGCATCCGTAGCCGAAATCTTCAAAGTCGGGGATGGAATTGTAGGTTATGACGCCTCCGTCTTCCGGTTTGGATCCTGTTCCCTGTAGATACCCCACCTGTCCTGTGGCTTCGTGAACGGCTTCGTGCATTGCTTCCCAACCGCGTCGGATGGCCGGCATGTAGACGGTGCTGTCCAGCAGGCCAGTCCGGACGCCGTAGGCCATGCCACCGACGAAGAGCGATGTGCCCGTCATCTCCGGTCCTTCGCTGCCCTCCTGTCCAAAATTTGTCGGTGCGGCCAGACTGACATTCCACGATCCGTCTTCGCGCTGACAGTCCAGCAGTGCCTTGCTCATTAGTCGGAAGTCGGCCTCATAGTCGGCGCGGTGGCTTTCCGTGGGCGGGGTGAACTGCATGACGCGGGCCAGCGCCATGTAAACCCATCCGTTTCCGCGGCTCCAGTAGCAGTCCTTGTCGGGTTCGGTGAGGTCGCGGTAGGGCGGGTCAAACTGATAGTCGCGATACCACAGTCCCGTCGTTGTGTTCAGCAGCGGCAGTCCGCCGCCTTTTTTACTTCCGCCGTGGCTGTTGCGTGTGTACTGATATGACCTGTACATATAGTCCCAGTAGTTTTCGTCGCCCGTGATGTCGCCCAGCAAGGCCATGACGGGCATGCTCATCTGTATGGCGTCTATCCAATGCCAGAAGTCCACTCTTCCGGTTGCCATCATCTGGTCAATCCTCATTTTGATGTGCTCCATGCGCACGGTCTCGGCCGGTTCCATCTGGTAGAGTTGCAGATAGGCCTGTCCGCAGCACTGATAGTCGGCGTTGGCGTTGCGTGCCTCATTGTCCGAACTGCTGATCCATTTGTGATGTTCGCCCCAGTCCAGTGCATATTTCAGCCACTCCTCCCGCGGCTGTTCGCGATAGATGTTGAGCAGTCCCTCGTAGAAGACGCTCCGGGTCCATATCTTGCTGTTGCGCCGCTTGCCGCCAACGTAGCTGTCGGCTCCCACGTCGGGATAGTTTCTCATGAAATATCCGGCCACCTTTTCTGCATCGGTCATTATCTGTTCGGTGGTGAACGTCTGTGCCGGTGTACCTGTGGTGACGAGCAGCAGAAGAAAAGTGATGATCAGTCGGGTCATTGTTGTTTCAGTTCTTAACTGTTTCAGTAGTCTTGATATATATAATAATGTATAGCCCGTCTGTCGTCCGGCCCAGTGTCATCCCAGCGGTGTCATGTGGTAGCCCATGCGGCGCAGCTGAACGGCGGCGCCCATGAGATAGAGCTGATGCAGACAGGCCACGTAAGAGCGGAAGGCCTCCGGCGTTCCCGGTTCGAGTTGGCGGTGCATCAGCGCGTTGTGAACCCGCGATGCACATTCGCCGACCAGTTTCTCCAGTGCCGTATAGTCGTCACCGCTCAGCCGCAGGACATCCTCGCGGATGTATTCGTCCATGCTGTCATATCCGCGCTTGTCACGCAGATGGACGTAGAGGTCGTCAACCTTTGAGTAAATATCCCATTCCGTGTCCCACAGCCGGGCGATGGCCATTCCGATGTACATCATCCATCCGAGTGACGCCGTGGGGTAGGCTGCGAACTCGCGTATGCCGTCGGGCATGTATGAACGGGCAATTTTCTCCCATGTCTCTTCCACGTCGGGGCACTCTGGCAGACGCTCGTCCACCTCGCCCATCGCTGTCAGATAGCGTTGCAGGTCTTGTCTTATGCTTTCTTCCATTGTTTTCAGTCGGCCCCCTCCGGTTCGGGGGTAGGGGCGTATCATGTTTTATGTTATATATAATAATGAGTAGCCTGTCGTCTTTCATGACGGTATGGCTACGTCTGCAAAAATACTAAAAAATCCTGAGACCAGCGGCGGAAATGCTGAAATCTCAGGAATTAATGTTCTTATGGAACAAATGCCGGATGAACCATTTTTCTCTGCGTCTTTGCGGTCTTTGCGTTGGATTGGCTGTTTTTCTTATGTGAGACACCGCGGGGACTTTCGTTTAATTGGAATTTAAATCACGGCTGTTCGGAAGATAACCTGAACGCTCGTGATTTCAAATCTTGCTGCGCCTGATTCTGTTACACGGCTCACGTAACGTTGTTACGCGGCCCGCGTCACACTGTTACACGGCCCATGTAACAACGTTACGTGAGCCGTGTAACAGAATCAGCATTGATGTTTGCGTCGAGTAAACCGTCTTTCCCATGTGAGACGCCACGGTGTGACGTCTCTACACTTCCCTCCGTTGTCTTCCGTACAGCTGTTATTGCTGCCCGGTTGTGGCCGTAGCTCCCATCAGTGTGATACTTTTTGCATATTTCGCCGTTGTTTTGTTTGTATTTGGAAGATTTTTAAGCAAAAAACTTACAATTTATTTGTCTATTCGGCGACAAATGATTAACTTTGCAACCGAAATAAATAAAAAACGACGAGAATATGAAGTGCATAAGTCTGCTACACATTATTAATATTATCCGACTGCAGCGAGTGGGCGGAAGTGGAGATGTGTGTCGGTAGCTATGCTTGACAGTAGATATTGAACCTTTCTCACTTCACCTGTGAGGAAGGTTCTTTTTTTAAGTTAAGGGCCGATAACTCGTTGGATATACAAATGGAATAATAAAAAAAAGATATAAGGATTATGAGCGACAGACTGTTTATTTTTGACACAACACTTCGCGACGGCGAGCAAGTGCCGGGATGCCAGCTTAACACGGTTGAGAAGATTCAGGTGGCGCGGCAGCTCGAACAGTTGGGCGTCGACGTGATAGAGGCGGGATTTCCAATTTCGAGCCCCGGTGACTTCAACTCGGTGATAGAGATATCGAAAGCCGTGACGTGGCCCACTATCTGTGCCTTGACGCGCGCAGTAGAGAGAGACATTGACGTGGCGGCCGAATCGCTGCGCTATGCCAAGCACAAGCGCATACACACGGGTATCGGCACGAGCGACTCGCACATCAGGTATAAGTTCAACAGCAACCGCGAGGAAATCATCGAACGTGCCGTGGCCGCTGTGAAGTATGCCCGCCGCTATGTCGACGATGTCGAGTTTTATGCCGAAGACGCCGGACGGACCGACAATGAGTATCTGGCGCGTGTGGTAGAGGCGGTTGTGAAAGCCGGAGCTACGGTTGTCAACATCCCCGACACTACGGGCTACTGTCTGCCGGCGGAATACGGTGCTAAGATAGCGTATCTGATGGAACATGTTGACGGGCTGTCTGCCGGACGTGCCATTCTTTCCACCCACTGCCACAACGACCTTGGCATGGCCACAGCCAACACACTGAGCGGAGTGATCGGCGGTGCGCGTCAGGTGGAAGTGACCATCAACGGAATCGGCGAACGTGCCGGAAACACGTCGCTTGAAGAGGTGGCAATGATATTGAAGTGCCATAAACATATTGACATTGAAACCAACATCAACACAACCAAAATATATCCCACGAGCCGCATGGTGTCGAGCCTGATGAACATGCCCGTGCAGCCGAACAAGGCCATCGTGGGCCGCAATGCCTTCGCTCATTCGAGCGGAATCCATCAGGACGGCGTTCTGAAGAACGTAGAGACGTATGAGATTATGAATCCGAAGGATGTCGGGCTGGACGACAACTCAATCGTGCTGACAGCCCGTTCCGGACGTGCCGCCCTGAAATACCGTCTCGGCGTGCTTGGCGTGAACATCGACAATGAGGAGCGTGTGGACAGTCTCTATCAGCAGTTCCTCAAGCTGGCCGACAGGAAGAAGGAGGTCAACGACGACGATATCCTCATGCTGGCCGGTGCCGATACGGCTGCGAGCCGGGCCGTCAAGCTCGACTTCCTTCAGGTGACGACCGGAATGGGCGTGAAGAGCGTTGCGAGCATAGGTCTCGATATCTCAGGACAGAAATTCGAGGAAGCATCAACTGGAAACGGTCCAGTTGATGCGGCGATACGGGCGCTCAAGAAAATAATCCAGAAGCAGATGACGCTGAAGGAATTCACCATACAGGCCATAAGCAAAGGTTCTGACGATGTTGGTAAGGTCCACATGCAGGTGGAGCACAACGGCAGCGTCTACTACGGCTTTGGCGCGAACACTGACATTGTGACGGCGTCGGTCGAGGCGTATATAGACTGTATAAACAAGTTTAAGTAGGGGCTATGGGGTGTATCTAATCATTATGATACACACCCTCTTGAAAAGAAAGAAAAGAATATATGAACACACTATTTGATAAGATTTGGGACAAGCACGTTGTTCAGAAGGTTGACGACGGGCCCACACAACTTTACATCGACAGGCTCTACTGTCATGAAGTGACATCGCCGCAGGCATTTGACGGCATGCGCAAGAGAGGACTGAAATGTTTCCGTCCCGAACAGATTTACTGTATGCCGGACCACAACACGCCGACGCACGACCAGGACAAACCCATCGAAGACCCTGTGTCAAAGAAGCAGGTGGACACGCTGGCCAGGAACGCGGCCGAGTTCGGCCTGACCCATTACGGCATGCTTTCTCCCGACAACGGCATCATTCATGTCGTCGGACCGGAGAAGGGACTGTCATTGCCCGGCATGACCATCGTCTGCGGTGACTCCCATACGTCCACTCATGGAGCCATGGGAGCCGTGGCTTTCGGCATCGGAACGAGTGAGGTGGAGATGGTGATGGCCTCGCAGTGCATACTCCAGCAGAAGCCCAAGTCCATGCGTATCAATATCGAGGGCACGTTGGGACGCGGCGTAACGGCGAAGGACGTGGCTCTGTATCTGATGTCGCAGTTGACGACATCCGGTGGTACGGGCTATTTCATCGAATATGCCGGCAGTGTAGTCCGCGATATGTCTATGGAGGGCCGCCTCACGCTGTGCAATCTCTCGATAGAGATGGGCGCACGCGGCGGTTTCATTGCACCCGACGAAACGACGTTTGAATATATCCGCGGCCGCGAGTTCGCACCGAAAGGCGATGACTGGGAGAAAGCCATGGAATACTGGAAGACGCTGAAAAGCGGTGACGACGCCGTGTTCGACAAGGAACTGACTTTCGCCGCTGCCGACATAGAGCCGATGGTGACTTACGGAACAAACCCGGGAATGGGAATGGGCATCACTGCGTCCATACCGACACTCGACAGTATCGATGAGGCCGGCAAGGCGTCGTTCGTCAAGTCGCTTGACTATATGGGCTTCCAGCCGGGCGAACGGCTGCTCGGTCATAAGATAGACTATGTCTTCCTCGGTGCCTGCACCAACGGACGCATAGAGGACTTCCGCGCTTTCGCCTCGCTTGTCAAGGGCCGCCGCAAGGCCGACACGGTGACGGCGTGGCTCGTGCCCGGTTCGTGGGCTGTGGACAGGCAGATACGCGAGGAAGGGCTTGACAAGGTATTGGAGGCTGCGGGCTTCGCCATCCGTCAGCCGGGCTGTTCCGCCTGTCTCGCGATGAACGACGACAAGATTCCGGCCGGCAAGTATTCCGTGTCCACGAGCAACCGCAACTTTGAAGGCCGGCAAGGCCCCGGCGCACGCACAATCCTTGCCTCGCCGCTCGTTGCCGCCGCCGCTGCCGTGACGGGAGTGATAACGGACCCGAGGGATATGGTTGATTGGAAGTGAAAAGGAGAGTGTGTCAAAATGCAGGGGGAAGCACATTGTAGGGGGAGATATTCTTGTATTTGTCCGCTCGTAATGTGTTTATATTCAATGACTGCTTGACGGACAAATACAAGAGTATTTCCCTACCAGGCATCATGTGGCTATTTGAAACACCCTCCCTAAATAAAAGAAAACAATGAAACAGAAATTCGACATTATAACAAGTACATGTGTTCCGCTCCCTTTGGAGAACGTCGACACAGACCAGATAATCCCCGCGCGCTTCCTCAAAGCGACGGACAAGGCCGGCTTCGGCGACAATCTTTTCCGCGACTGGCGGTACAACGAGGACGGAACACCGAAGAAAGATTTCGTTCTCAACGATCCGACATACGGCGGCTGCATCCTCGTGGCCGGCAAGAACTTCGGTTCCGGATCGAGCCGTGAGCATGCGGCCTGGGCCATTGCGGGCTACGGTTTCCGCGTGGTGATAAGCAGTTTCTTTGCCGACATCCACAAGAACAACGAACTGAACAACTTCGTGCTGCCCGTGGTGGTGAGTGAGAATTTCCTCGCAGAACTGTTCGACAGCATCGCCGCCGACCCGAAGACCGTCGTGGAAGTCAATCTTCCTGCTCAGACGGTTACTAACAAGGCAACCGGACGCAGTGAGCGGTTTGAGATTAACGGATATAAGAAGCACTGCCTGATGAACGGTCTCGACGATATCGACTATCTGATAGGGAACAAGGATAAGATCGAACAATGGGAACGGCTCAACAAGTGAACGGTACAGGCCACAGCATACAGCCCTTCATCGAGATAATGGACTGCACGCTGCGCGATGGCGAGCAGACCAGCGGTGTCTCCTTCCTGCCTCACGAGAAGCTTCAGATTGCGCGGATGCTGCTGCGCGACGTCAACGTCGATCGCATAGAGGTGGCTTCGGCGCGTGTTTCGGAGGGTGAGAAGGACGCCGTGAAGATGATTTGCCGTTACGCCCGTCAGATTGACATGCTTGATAGGGTAGAGGTGTTGGGCTTTGTTGACGGACATCTGTCGGTCGACTGGATTGCCGAATGTGGCGGCCGGGTCATCAATCTGCTGGCCAAGGGATCGCTGAAGCACTGCACCCACCAGCTCCACAAGACTCCGGAGGAGCACATCGGGGAAATACGCCGTTCGCTGGCATACGCCGAAGAGCGTGGAATCAGCGTCAATCTCTATCTTGAAGACTGGAGCAACGGCATGAAAGACTCGCCGGAGTATGTCTACGGAATGGTGGATGCGCTGCGTGACACCAATATCAGGCGGTTCATGCTGCCTGACACGCTGGGCATAATGAACCCGCTGCAGGCCATCGAGTTCTTCCGCAAGATGGTGAAACGCTATCCTGACCTGCACTTCGACTTCCACGCCCACAACGACTACGACCTTGCCGTGAGCAACTCGCTCGGTGCCGTTCTCTGCGGCGCACGCGGTCTGCACGTGACGGTCAACGGACTGGGCGAGCGCTGCGGAAACGCCCCGCTGTCGAGCGTACAG
Organism: uncultured Prevotella sp.; assembly: GCA_947177775.1. Classification (GTDB taxonomy): domain Bacteria; phylum Bacteroidota; class Bacteroidia; order Bacteroidales; family Bacteroidaceae; genus Prevotella. The sequence continues at coordinate 2,749 of CAMWVS010000003.1, read as the reverse complement.
GTGATTCTGAAGGACCAGTTCCACGCTAAGACGAGCATACGGGAGGACCGGCTCAACGACCTGAGCCGTCTCGTCGAGGGATATTCGGGCATTGCCATTGCGCCGAACCAGCCTGTCGTCGGCGAAAATGTCTTCACGCAGGTGGCCGGAGTCCACGCCGACGGCGACAACAAGAAGAACCTCTACTGCAACGACCTTGTTCCGGAGCGTTTCGGCCGCAAGCGTGAGTATGCCCTCGGAAAGACGAGCGGCCGGGCTAACATAGCCAGAAATCTGCAAGAGCTCGGTCTTGAACTCACTCCCGAGCAGACCCAGAAAGTGACGCGCCGCATAACGGAGCTTGGCGACCGCAAGGAGATTGTAACCCAGGAGGACCTTCCGTTCATCGTGAGCGACGTCCTGAAGCACAGCACGGCCGACGACCGCGTCAGGCTCGTGAGCTATATGGTCTCGCTGGCCTACGGCCTGAAGCCAATCGCCAGCGTCAAGGTGGAGATTGACGGCCGCGAATATGCTGCCGACGCCACCGGCGACGGACAGTATGACGCCTTTGTGAAAGCGTTGCGGAAGATATATAAGGAGCATCTTGACCGCACATTCCCGCTTCTGGCCAACTATGCCGTGACAATTCCGCCTGGAGGCCGCACCGACGCCCTCGTCCAGACGGTCATCACGTGGCGCAATGGCGACAAACTGCTGCGCACCCGAGGTCTCGACGCCGACCAGACGGAAGCGGCCATCAAGGCAACGATAAAGATGTTGAATATGATATAACCATGGAGTATTCCTTAACCCCTCAAGACGTACTCCTTATAAAGAATAAGCACAATGAAATTAAAAATCGCAGTTTTGCCCGGTGATGGTATCGGGCCGGAGATAATGAAGCAGGGAGTGGCCGTAATGGATGCCATTGCCGCAAAGTTCGGGCACGAAGTGACATACGAGGAGGCTCTGTGTGGAGCCACGGCCATCGACGCTGTCGGCGACCCTTTCCCCGAAGAGACATTCCGTGTGTGCCGTGAGGCTGACGCCGTGTTGTTCGCGGCCGTAGGTGACCCGAAGTTCGACAACGATCCGACGGCGAAGGTACGTCCCGAGCAGGGACTGCTGGCCATGCGAAAGAAACTCGGTCTTTTTGCCAACATCCGTCCGGTCCAGACGTTCAAGTGTCTTGTGCATAAGTCGCCTCTGAAGCCAGAGCTGGTCGACGGTGCCGACTTCATCTGTATCCGCGAGCTCACCGGAGGAATGTATTTCGGCGAGAAGTATCAGGACAACGACAAGGCATACGATACCAACTACTACACCCGTCCCGAGGTGGAGCGCATCCTAAAGGTCGGCTTTGAGTATGCCCGCCGCCGTGGCCGCCATCTCACCGTCGTCGACAAGGCCAACGTTCTTGCGTCGAGCCGCCTGTGGCGACAGATAGCCAAGGAGATGGAGCCGCAGTATCCCGATGTCAACGTCGACTACATGTTTGTTGACAACGCCTCGATGCGCATGATTGCCGAACCGAAATTCTTCGACGTCATGGTCACGGAAAACACCTTCGGCGACATCCTCACCGACGAAGGCAGCTGCATATCAGGTTCGATGGGTCTCCTGCCGTCGGCGTCAACGGGTGAGAGCACGCCTGTCTTCGAGCCTGTCCACGGTTCATGGCCGCAGGCAAAGGGCCAGAACATCGCCAATCCGCTGGCTCAGATTCTTTCCGTGGCCATGCTCCTCGAGCACTTCGACCTCAAGGACGAGGGCGCTCTCGTGCGCCGTGCGGTCGACGCTTCGCTTGACGCCAACGTCCGCACGCCTGAGATTCAGATTGAAGGCGGCGCCAGGTATGGAACGAAGGAAGTCGGCGAATGGATTGTGGAATATATCAAGAACGCATAAATGCGGTTAGAAAAGAAACTTCTGTTTGTTGTCATGCTGTTGTCTTCGGTGTCGGCCGTCAGCGCCCAGACACCAGGACAATGGCGTGACTCGCTGTCCGTCATCAACCGGCGGATAGCCTCTTCCCCTTATTCCTCCGACCTCCATCTGCGCAAGGCGGCCATCAATCTGGAACTGCGACAGTGGGAGTATGCCGCCGACGAATACGGCATCGTTCTTGACCACGAGCCAAAGAATCCCGCCGCACTCTTCTATCGGGCCTACGCCAACACCAATCTGCGCCGCTACGACCTTGCGCGCCGTGACTATGAGAGTTTTCTCGGCGTCGTTCCGCGCAGCATGGAGGCCATGCTCGGACTGGCCCATGTCTGCGTGAAGATGCAGCGCACGTCCGAGGCTATGGACCATCTCAACCGGCTCGTCGAGCTATATCCCGACAGTGCCGTGGTCTATGCGTCACGTGCATCGCTGGAGCGCGACCTCTCGTCCTACGACGCCGCTCTCTACGACTGGACGCAGGCCTGCCGTCTGGCTCCCGACAACACCGATTTCGCCATTTCCCGGACAGACGTCCTCCTGCTGCTCGGCCGCAAGGATGAGGCCCGCGGCGAGCTTGACGCCCTCGTCGGCCGCGGTGTTCCGCGTGGCGCATTGAGGGAGTGGTATGAGCGTTGCCGATGAACGGCTGTTTTTGGAATATCTTTAACTGATTTACCCTTGCCGCAAATTGTTGTAGCAAGGGTAAATCATTTAAATTTGGACATTATGCCACTTTTGGGGGGGCGGGCCGGGGGGGGGGGGGGGGTGGGGGGGGGGGGGGGCGGGGGGTGGGGTGGGGGGGGGGGGGGGTGGGTGGTGT
>CAMWVS010000002.1 GCA_947177775.1 uncultured Prevotella sp. | reverse complement strand
CATAAACAGACATACAAAAAATGACTATTAAGGGAACGTCGAGGTACAAATATTTGCGCTTAAAACGCCTGATTATACAAAAAACTGAGTTTAGATACTACTATGTCTTGTGGTCGTTTCAATAAACAAAGGCGGCTTTACACTTGAAAAATCATCAAAATTTCAAAGGTTAAATGAGGTATTGAACTATGCAGACTGCCCCGACCGCAATGGCCGGAGCTGTTTATTCAATGATTGTTATACATCGTCTATTTCCAAAAATCATCCTGTTCCCAGTCGTTAGGAAATAATAAAATCAGTCTGAGTTTACGGTCAAAACGATACATGTACATCGCATTTTGGAAAGAGACATAGGATTTATATTGATGTTCGGTTTTAGAAAATTAAAGTAAGGGAAAAAGTATGCGGACAACCTGAAATAACCTAATATATGCCGATTTGAGCATTGCGAAGAGGCTTGGTTGCTTCTATCGGGTGTAAAGGTAATAGGCTTTTTCTATCTGCAAAAGATTTATGTCGTTTCGGACAATTTCGAGGCGATTTTTATTCAGCTCGCATCCGAATACATAAAAATAAATGGAAAATAATCCGCTAAAAACTTGTGTATGTGCAGATTATTTTGTATCTTTAATATGGCAAATACTAACTTGAAAATAACAGAATATGGAAATAATACTTCTACTATTGGTCGGATGGTGGCTGTCGGGAGTCCTGGGCTTCCGTGAGCGTAAGAAGCCACGACGCAAACGTAAGCGTTCATTCTGGAAACCGGACATGGACGAATATGACTGGGAAGAGTTCAACAAGAGGAATGGACGCTGACACTTCCATGACTGCATAAAAAACAACCCGCCTAAGACAGGTCCCGGCGGATTGCGAAAGGTTTTACTGTGTTTAATCAGCGGCTGCGGTGAGTCCCTTGGAACGGCACTTCCTCGTCCTCACGCATCATGTCGAAAGGTGTATCCTCTATATGAACGACCTCTGTCGTGTTGCCGTCATTGTCGATGTCATAGACATCAGGGTATTCGGTCGTATGTCCGGGAGTGGCTTGGTAGCTGTCTATCTGTCCTTGAACAATGTCGATGCGGTGGCTTATCATGGAAGTTGCACGACGTACATCTTGCAGGGTTGTCTTGATGAACTCGGGGGATTCCTTGAGGCTATCGAGCCATGACTTGAGGTATGCTGCTGATTCATCCTTGACATTCTTCACGATGCCGTAGCGCGAAGCTACAAGGGCACTGCCTAACTCAGCCACAAGTTCCTCACGGGCATAATCATCCGAACCGAATGTCGTTGGCTTCAGCCTGTTGAGACGGTCTTCGGACCCAGTCGAATGTGTCATTTCGTGGAACGCCGTTCCATAGAACGCCTCCCCGTTGATGAACTGCGATTTCTCCGGCAGAACTATCTCATCCTTTGATATGGAATAGTATGCCTGGTCCTGATGTGTCGGTTTAATGGGGCACAGCCACAGCCCATGTTTGATTATCTCATCCATGGCAGGAAAAGAGAATTTCTCACTATCAAGGGATGCCGGTCTGGTGATCTGGTTCTGTGCTTCCAACTTAGCATACAGTTCAGGACGGGCCTCTTTCAGGTTGGTCTGATCCACGTTGAACACATTATATACGTTCAGCTTCGGATAGACATTATACTGTTTTTTCTCTTCCTCGGAGAGTCTCTTGTAATCCTCGTATTTGATTTTCTCTTTGGTCTCGCGGTTCACGACCGTAAAGCTGGTGAGGAATATCGGGAATGACTTCTCTCCCTTGTTGACTGTGACGGCCGGGAGTTTCTCTCCGTTCCCATCCACCAGCGGCTTGCGGCTGCCGTCCTTCCCTACGGAGTAATTCATGCCGGTTACACGGTTGAAAGTACAGAACACAGGAAGCTGGTAGTTGTTCTTCTCACATAGGAGCATGAGTAGGCTCGGTATAGAACGCCTTGTCACCTTTCGGCGATAGGTTTTCCCATACCTGCCCCCAAACCGAACGTACACGTCTCCATGTATTCGGCTTTCCGTTGGTAGTATCAATTTTCTGTTAATCATAGCTTTGAATCAGTGCATTGCATTTTTCGCATACAGCCAATGTCTTACGCCCTTTCTTCAGTATCAATTTATTCCACTCCGTATCAGCTTTCAACTTACTAAGTGTTCTAACATGGTGCATCATCAGTGGTGCCTTGTTTCCACAGAGTTCGCACACACCGTTCTTTAGCCTTTCCACAAGCGATGCCTGCGGCAGAAAGCATGTGTTCGGCATGTGGTCGCATTCAGCATAATCATTGACTTGTTTTCTTCTGAACCCCTCATTGTACAGCACCCTGCACTTTTCTTGACCTTTATTATCCATATATCGGACAACAAAGTCCTGTCCTTCACGATAACGTTTCCATTCTTTGCGCATGGTACTGTTATGCTTGTGTGCAAGTGTTTTAATGCAACTTCGTTTCATGATACCTCCGAAAGTACCTCCGACAGCGGAGATGTTATTGGCTATCGAATAGTAGTTATAGAACCCTCTTATTTCAAGGTTATATTGGGCTATGATGTCCTCTTCTTTCAGACTTGTCAAGAAACCTCTGGATTCTGCCCACCATATCTCTTTGCTATTGATTTGTTTAATTACCATAGCATTCATAGCAAGCAGTTTATTTCTTGCAATTTCAGTGGAAACATGTAGCCTTACATTCCCGTTGAACATTCGATTTGTCCTACCAAGGCTATTCTTCACTTTACTTTCGGAACGTTGTACATAGATTTCATATCCGAGAAATTTTGCTTTGTCCTGTGCATTTGTGATTAAGGTCTTTTCCTCTGACAGCTCAAGTTTCAGTTGCTCTTGCATGTATTTTGTAAGGTCTGCCTTTATCACTTCGCAGTCGGATTTGCTGCCGATAACCCCTATAAGAAAGTCATCAGCGTATCTCACATATTTCAGTCGTTTGTATTGTTCGTCCATATCATTCCCATATGGGATTTGTTGCATTTCTGTACGCATGTTTCTGATTTGCGAGATAAGGATTTCCCTTTTCTTCACATCTGTTTCAGTGTTCAGTTTTCGTTTTAGCGAGTTTCTTTTGTTGCAAATACGATTGTAGGCTGGATTTACCCGTCTCTTATTACCTTTGTCAAACCTCTTGGCATATTCGTCCATGAACTTATCGAACTTATCAAGATAGATATTCGCCAGTATCGGACTGATGATTCCACCTTGGGGCGTTCCCGAATAAGTATGATTGAACTGCCAATGTTCCACATATCCAGCTTTGAGGAACTTCCGAATCAAGCGAATAAAGCGGACATCGTTTATTCTTTCTTCAAGTATGCCTATCAGTACACAATGGTCTATGTTGTCGAAGAATCCTTTAATGTCTCCCTCAATGAACCATTTAGCCCCGACAAACCTTTTCTGAATGCTTGATAGTGCAGTATGGCAGCTTTTGAAAGGTCTGAACCCATGAGAGGTGTATTCAAAATATCCCTCATAAATGGCTTCAAGCATCATTCTTACTACCTCCTGCACAAGTTTGTCTTCAAAAGAGGGTATGCCCAACGGACGTTTTTTCCCGTTCTTCTTGGGAATATATACCCTCTTTGCCGGATTAGGTTGATATGTCTCGTTTTTGAGACTTGCTATAAGAGACCCTATTCTTTGAATGTTCATTTGGTCAATGGTTTTGCCATCTGTGCCAGGTGTCATATTGCCTTGTTTCGCATAGATACGTTGATAGGCAACATAGAACATCTGTTCATTGAATAGATTACGGTACAGCCTTTCGAACCTGTAGCCCGAAACTTTGCTGTGTTCACATAAATTGTTTAATACTTGCTTTGGATTTCTCATAATGTCTCTCACATTATCCGTTGTTTGTATTAAAATTACCAACTGCTTCCCTTCGCCATGTACAAGGCTTTCCCTTGCTCGGACTACTACGGAAGCTCCGTTACCTTGTCGGGTATTCAGAGCCTTCGCCCATAGCCTTTCGGCATCCCGATTTAGGCAATCTCCAGTTAGCACGCATAGTAACTATTGGCACGACAGATTGTCGGATGCGACTTTCGTTCTTTTCTTGCTTATTGCAAGTGCGTCGTGGTTGATACTTTTTGCCCATATTCCTAATGCTTTAGAATTGAGTACCACGAGAGGGCGTAGATATAACTGCCTTTCCGCCCACGCCACGCCTTATGCCGCTGAACTATCGTTGAACCAATGCAGGTTTCATCCTCATATCTGTCTTTCTCCCTGACGGAACTACACAGCATGACAGTTAGCCGTGCATTCCGATTCACTGAAATGCTATTTTCGCTTTTCCCTTTCGGTCTGAGCTTATTCAGTCGGGAGTAGAACATATTGTATCCTATTCTAATCTCTTGCCATAGAGATATTTACTATGCGACCATTCTGGACGCACGCATCACGGCGTTCATACCGTTATACTCCCTCCCGTTCAGGTTCTTGGGCCATTTCAGGCTGCCCTCGGTAAACCAAGGTTTATGCCAATCAGATTGGAGATTTTTTATTTTCTCCACCATCAGGTCTGCGAATCTGTAGAGAGCACGGTCTTCGGCACTGCGTCCGTCACCGTTGTCGTTGTATTTCCTGTATGCCATATCAGAACGGTGGGTTTTCGTTGTCCTTTGTCTGTGGGAATGGCTGGCGTTCCCACGGTTTGACCTCTTCCAGACGGCAGTCAAGGTCAATACGTCCATTGTATGCCGATACCGTCAGCTTACCGGTGGCATGTATCTTCGCTTTGGCTTCGAGGAATGCTTCTTTGACGTAATCGAACTTGATGAAGCGTACCCATGTAAACTGCAGGGCATCCCCGGACTTTTCTGTGGAATATGCCGAAAACGACACATATTTCCTGTCTTTCTTGTCGGTTTTCTCATCGACACCCTTGCCGACTGTACCCTTGAACTCCATAGTGCCTTCAATGGCATCCTTGGACGATTCGGGGCTGAGATTCACCGTGTCTGCATGGAAATTGAAATAGAGGTTGTCGCCGGTCTTTCGGAAGGTCAGTGTTCCCGTCGCTTCTATACGTGTTCCTGCTGCAAGGGAAGGCAGCTCTGATTCCTCCCCGTCCTTGCTTACGGATATGGACAGTTCCTTGCCCGGCATATTGTTACGCGAACCGGGAACAGAGAGTTTAACAAGGAAACCAATGAATTTGTTACCGTCACCAGACACACGGATTGTTGCCGGTTTGCTGATGATGCCGTTGATTGTTGCTTGTACTTTAATCATACTGTTTTGTTTTAATGGTGATTATCTGATTGAAATATTCTCTGATTGTGACTGCTGCGATATTCCCTGACAGTAATCCTGCGACAACTGGGCGTTGAGCGCGATATTACCGATGATACCGGAAATACGTTCTTTCTTTTCGTCAGCGGTCAGGGTACTGTCTGACAGGACGAGGTTCATACGGTTCATGTCTGACGAAGACAGCTGTGCCGTGAAACGGTTTGTTCCGGTATCTACGGACAGTAGCGGAGTTTCGCCCTCCTTGACCATAAGCGTGCATTCTCTCATTCCCTGCACAAGCGGTGTAAGGTCTATGCGCTTGTCGATGGCAGCGGCTGTTGCAGATGCCATTTTCTCTTCTTCCGTCTTGTTATCTATCTGCACGGCCAATGCCATAAGGGAAGTGAATAACGTCATTACCATCTCCATCACCGGGTCCTGGCCGTTTCCGCCCATGCTGATGCCGCTGTCCTCGGATGAAAGCAGCTTCTTCATCCATTCTTCCGGGGAAAGCGAGGTGTCTATTGCCGGACTGTCAGGGTTCTGGCTTTTGTATTTCGCCAACAGGTTCTGACCATCGTGCATGGCGGTGAGACGGATATTTCCTTTCTCTGCTATCTCCGCAAGATAAGCTGCGGGATCCATGTCCCTGGCCGTACCGTCCTCCGCTATCTGCTTCACGCCGAAATGCAGATGCGGACCCGTGGTGCGTGTTCCTGTATTTCCGGAAACGCCTATCTGCTGTCCGGCATTTACTGTATCGCCGACCTTGACAGAAAATGAATTAAGGTGCAGGTAGCTGACCTGTACCTTGGCTCCGCCTTCACGAGTATATTCTACGGTGACGGACTTTCCACCGGCTGTGTTGGCGTTTTCATTCACCGCTACTACCTTGCCGTTCTTTTCCGTCGCCAGTACAGCCTCATTGTTACATTGTATGTCCATCCCCTTGTGCATCTGCTTTTTGGAAGGGTCTGTCGGGTCGGTACGCATACCGAAAGGCGATGTAACGAACAGGAACTCTTCACGTTTCAACGGGAAAGAGTAATCATGTTCCGCACTGTTGTTATTGCCGGACTGCAACTGTGGTGTTCTTTGCCCCGGTTTCAGCCCTTTGGCGTTCATCTCTTCCATTACCATACGGTCATAACGCTGGAGGTCGTTACGCTCGATAATGGATATAAGCGCGGGCGCATATTTCCCGGCCGTGGCATATCCGGCTTTGTCAAGACCCTGTGCCCATCCCCTGTAATCGTCCGCATCAAGTTTGAAACAGGATGCGTACCGGGAGTTTTCTTTCAGAAATCTGGAGTGATGGGCATAGGAATCGCCCACACTGTCGTAGCTGCAGAATTTCTCATTCGGCTTGTCATCGGTATAGAGACCGTATTTGCCACCACTGGCTATCCAAGACTGCGTTGCCTTGATGCCGAAATGGTTGTTCTCGTTCTGTGCGAGACGACTTTGGCCGCTTGCGCTCTCAAGGATGCCCTGGGCGAGTGTCACCGAAGCCGGTATGCCGTACAGACGCATCTGCTCCATCGCAAATTCCGCATATTTCTCTGCGTATGCCTGATTTTTTCCTGCCATAGCTACATTCTTATTCCTGTGTGACGTTCCATATTTTCCGCTCCGCTAACTGCATTCTGAGGAAGTGACATGCCGGCCTTTCTGTCAGCAGAAATGTTTTCAACAGCATCGCAAATGGCGACCCTTGCTCCTGACCGCACGAGTCTCGGCAGATAGACATCCAGCATATCTGTCGGGAATGACACTTTCACGGCATGGGAATCTTCCCTTTGGTTTCCGAATTCGATTTTTTCAAGTCCCAGTGTCTTTTCCATCCTTGGCACATCATCCTGATAAGCCTCATAATTGCCGCCATGACGGAACAGCAGGATGACATCGGGATGCTTTCCCTTCAACTCCTCATACTGCTGAAGTTCGGGACGTACCGCCGCCACATCAGGACGGACAACGGCAGCGTCCTCGTCCTGCTGCTTTTCTACGGTTTGTTCCTCCGTTTTCTGCATCAGAAGGTCGGCGAACAGGCTGGCGGCAAGGCAGGTCTTGTATTGGGCGACATCCTCCGCCACCCACATCCGCTGCCATTGCTGCTTGCTCACTTCACGGGGCTGCACCTTGTCGATGCCGTCGATTACGGGAACACACAATATCTTGTCGTCCTTGCTCTTGAACACGTTCACGCGCTTGATGCGCAGCGGGTCGATGCCGTCCGGCATGGCGCCGAACAGGTCAACCTTCAGGTTGGGTTCAGCCTGTGCGAGAGCATAGTATTTCTGGGCCAGCTCGTTGCGTACCGCACCTGCGGCCACACGGTCATCCTGCTTGACGGTGGAGAAGAAGCGGTTGATGTCGTTCTTGTCCGGACGGATGCTGAACGACGGCTCGTTTTCAGGTTTGAGGTACAATGCCCAGCCACCGTCATCGTCACGGAGCATCTGGATTCGCTCGAACCGCACTTCCGTGGCGCGGCTTACAGCCTCGCTGACATCAAAAGAGGAAACATTCCTTATCTCCTTGCCGTCCAGCTTGGCCGAATACACCTGCTTGTCCGCAAAATAGGAATCATCAGGATGGTAACGCAACTGCCCGTCCTTGTTATAGAACCTGACGTATGAGGCACCCTGTGCCATCAACGCGGCCGCTATCTTCTCTTTGTTGAATCCGGGGATGGTGTGTGACACCACCCTCGCTCCGGCTTCTTTGCGCTCATCGGCTGTCAGAACCTCGTCAGGTGACATCCAGTAGTTGCGGCGGTCGCCGTTGGGCATCACGACATCGCCTCCTGAACGGGCTGAAGTGGGCAACACCACATCGGCAATCCCGGTGTTCTTGTCGAGTACCACCACAAACTCACGGCTGCGTTTGTCCGGAACGGCATTTATGTCATCGGCTATGACATGCGCGCCCTTTTCTTCCCATTCCTGCGGCAGCCATTCGGTACAGAGGCGGTGGATACGTGCTGCGGAACCGGCAGCCTGTGTATAGGCGATATTGACAAGCTCAGGGTCGTCATGCTGCAGACGTGCATTGGTGAGCGCGTCCTGTGTCAGCGTGTCGTAATGTCCAAGTCCGTCAAAGCGGGCCAGAAACTCACGCTTGTCATCCTGTCCTCCCAGGAAATTGCGGTCGCTGATCTCCATGCCTCCCTTGCGGAGGATATCCTGCAATACCAGAGCATCCGCAGCCGATACCTGCGGCCGTCCCTCTTCCTGCTTCCTGAGTTCCTCCGTCTGCTGCCTGTTGCGCTCATGGGCAGACTCCATACGTTCACCCTGCTCGGCCTTGCGGATAACATCGAGGGCGTTGTTCACATCGCTCTCCACAGCGTCTATCAGACAGGGATTCTCTTTCAGTTCCGCTGTCCAGTATTCCACCATGCCACGGCTTTCGGGCGACAGTTTCGCCGGCAGACCGAACTCCGCCATCTTCAGGCCGGAGGCAATCTCGGCGATAAGACGCTCATAGCGCAGGGCGTCACCTGACGGAGCTTTGCCGCCGTTCATCACCATGCCTTCCCTCGACATGCGCTCACGGTGGCCGGTGGCACTCACCACCTGACGCACCAGTTCCTGCACATAATCCATGTAATTGCCGAAATGCTTCTGGTCGGGAATATAGACGGCATCCTTGCCAGTGTCGTATGCCGCCGTTCCCGTGGTCGATTTCCTTATAGGCACAAGGTTCTGCGAAATCTGTTCTCGGAACCTGTTGACTGCGGAACGTGTCTGGCGTTCCTCCGCAAGGATATTGCCTCGGTCGGTTCGTCCGCCGAACTGCAGTCGCAGCTTCTCGAACTCCTTTTCATCCACATGGGGAAGAGTGGTCTGCTCCACATTGAAAAGTGTATGTATCTCACGTTTTCTTACAGCCTTGTACTGTTCCTGTTGCACAGGCGGAAGGCTGCGGTAGTCGTCACGGGATATGATGTCCTTCTCGTCGTGCTTGTTGACGTATGAGTCCCACCGGTACCAGTTCATCGGTACGGAGCGTTCGTCCTTGAGGACGGATTCGCCGCGTTTCCTTGCTTCCGAAAACGTGGTGTACAAGGCGGTGGAATATCCATGGCTGTCAGCGTCGAGCATCAGCGTGAGACTGTTGAACGGGCTGAGTGCAGCCCCTTTGGGATAGATTTTCGGAGAGAGGCGTCCCGACACGTTCAGCCAGTATCCTTCCGTCGATGCCCCGTTTAGAGCATTTGACAGCAGCTCCACCTGTCTGGCGGCCGCCGTCTGTTCCTGAGGTGTCTTTTCTTTCATTGCTATATATTGATGTATTGGTTTATCTGAGGATTATGCCGCGTTCCTGCTGTCGTTCCTGTTCGATCTCCAGACTGCGGTAATTGTCTTCCGCCATCGCCTTCATGCGGTCGTGACGGGCGAGCACCGCATTGGCAAGCGTATTCAAAGGCAATGCTCCGGCGGCGTATGCCTGCGCCGCGTTTTCGGGCAGCATCACCGAGCAAGGCACGTTGTCAATGGTGGCTATCAACGTGTTGCCACGGATAACAGCGCCGGATATGCGTGGATTCAGCTCTTCATCGTCATACTGCCTGTAGCGGACGGACGGACGGTGTCCGTCCTGTTCACGCTCTATCGCCTCATGCCCGATCTTGTTTACAAGGTTGGCACCGCCCATGCCTATCAGCACCATCTTCAGCAGAGGATTCCTGACGAACATTCCTACCAGTATGGAAGCCAAAGGCAACATTCCGCTTTTTAGGTTTAAGGAGGTGGTCTTTCCGGTGAACAGTCCAACAAGCATGTCCGGCAGCATGGCTATTACATAAGGAAGGTTGCGCCCTATGTCACCGATGCCATCCAGTCCGACAGATTGGAGAAGATGCGCCCAGCCGTCGTTATTGTCTTGTGCCTGTGTCACCTTTTCCCTTTCTTCACCGTTGTCCTCATTTTCTTGAGTGTTATCGTTTGTCGTTTCCTGTCCACGTGATTCAGCTTTTTCTTCTGTGGCGGTACTTTCCTGTTGTGCTTTCTGTGCCTGCTCCCTGTCATGCTGCGTTTTCCAGTCAAGGTATGCCTGTTCCTGACCGGGAGCGATGACAGACGGCACGTTGGCGAAGTTCTTTCCACGATCTGCCGTCTGAGGTTTGCCAAGAGTTATCGGAGAGAACTTGAAAGGAATAAGTCCTTTTCCTTGATTCAAAAAAGGATTCTGCAAATTGCCGAGGTTCCAGTCCATCTCCCATGCGGGCTTTTCTTTCAGAATGAGCATCTTTTTGGACAGAGTGCCGTTGACCGACTGGATATAGTTGCTCTCGTATGTCTTGATGCGCAAACTCTCCTTGCGTATATCCGATAGTGTATCGCCATTGCCAAACAGTCCCGTGCTGACGCATTGGTCAACGGTCAGTCCCTGTTTCTGCTGTTTCTTGTCAAGTACGGACTCAAGCCCGGAAAACACGACTTCCGCACCGGCAAGTCTGGCAAGCGAGCCCCATGAGTACACGCCGCCAAAAGTCACCACATCTGCAGCGAAGCTCACACCCTTAGCCGTGCCTTTTTCCGCTTTCGACGGTTTGTATATGGCCTCACCCCGTTCCTCTATCTCACGCTGCAACGGTGACTTCATCATTTCCTGTGGCAATCCGAAAAGGCTGCCAGCTGCCCCCTTGCGGATGATATAGTCGAAAGAACCTTTGGGCATCTGCTCACGCACCATGCGGTCAACCATCATCTGCTCGACACGGTGATCGACATAGGCGAGTGCCAGATCCGAACCGATTTTTGCGGAAAGCTCGTCATAACGCTTGCGTCCCACTTCAGCCACTACCGCATTGCGCCATTCCCCGGCAAGACGCTGGAGGTCGGCCACGAAATCCTTGTTGCCGAGTATGCTCTCCTTGCACATCCCCACATAATCCTCCGCGGTCTTGGAACATTCCTTTCCGGTAAGCCGTAGGTACTGCATGGTATCATCAGGACCCGGTATGCCTGCGGAAGAGGATGATTGTGCAAGCGACCGCATGATGCCGGCAAACGAAGTGGAATAGTCCGCTATCTCTTTTGCCTGTGCCGCCTGCAATGCAGACTTCTCCCGGTTCATGACCGGCACGAAATGTGCGTTGAAATAGCTGCTAAGGCAGTATTCCACCTCCGACAGCCTTTTTGTATTTTTCGGTTGCGCCATTATGATATGTTCAGTTGTTTCAATAAATTTTCTTTTGTCTGCTCGATGGCATTGTGATACACCTCCATCTGTTTGGGATAATACTCTTCAAGCATCCTCTCTTTGTCTATCCGGTCAAGCAGGAACTGTATCGCACATTCACGCTCTATCTCTACGGCCGCCTCACCGTCTTCCGAACCGTTGAACCAGGCTTTCGTCCACCAGCGTATGCCAGACCTGTCAGGATAGACAGTCACCTGCCGCTGGATGTCGAAGCTCCGCACGTCGATGTCAAGGTCGACAAGCGGGTCTATGATTCCGGCGGTGGCGACGGCTTCGTCATAGCTTTTTTTTTACTCGATTCATCCATGGCCGACAGGAATATCCTGTGCCGAAGGGCGAGATAATTGAGAAAATCCCCGATAAGCAGGTTCTGCACCTTGGCGGCGATGGGCACAGACCGTTCAGACAGTCCGAGCGGATTGGCCATCGACGGTATGGCGTCATAGAAATAGCTCCGTGCCGCCGACAGGGAGAAGATGTTGCGCAGGGACTGTTCTGTCTTGTCGGGAACGACGTACAGACCTCCGGCCACCTCCATCAGATATTCGGGATAGAACCTTGCCATCAGGCCCTCGATCTCTTCCATGTTCTCGTCATAGTCCGTCGGAATATCCATGTCGAGGGTCTCGAAATCGGGCATGCCGCTTTCCGTGCCGGACATCTTCATGTTACCGAAAAGCATTTTCAGAAACTCTACGGGGTCTATCTCCACTCCGTCGTACTTCACCTCCAGATGAAGGGTGTTACCACTGATGGAAAGGATGCTTCCGGCTTTGACACGTTTGCCGAAAGCCACCATAGCGTTGCGTATGCCGCCGTAGGTCACGTCATATTTCCCGTAACGGGCCGTCTGGTATAGGCCGTGTTCCCTGTCCGTACCGATGGCGGTGACGATGCCGTCCGCCACCGCACGAAGCACATAGCGGTCTGCGGCGAGGTCTATGCCGTGGTTGAAACTCCCGTCCTCCTGCTTTCCGTAAGTCCGGGTCAGCACCACTTCTTCTTTCTTGTCATTGAACGGCATACAGTAGCCGCTCTCCGACTGCAGGTTCATCTCCTGTGTATATTCCATATTCTTTTTATATGTTTACTTGTTGTCTTGTCAAACATGTCCGGGTACGATTCATCTGTGCCGTCCTCCCGGCTGTCGGTTCTCGGTCTGAGGGTTCTCCTGTACTTGTGCCACATGGGAATTGTTGCCGATAAGCATCATGGCGAGCAGTGCGCCGCCAATCTTGCCAAGCCAGCCGAACCGTCCGAATATCATCAGTCCGGCGGCAAGCAGTCCAACGATGCTCAGTCCAGACACGTTGCCTTTCCCTATGTTGGAGAAGAAGTTGCCGAACATATCGGCACCGTTGCCCCCGCATACGTTCTTCAGGAAATCGGAGATGCCTCCGAATGTACTGTTGGCCTGTTGCACGGTACCGCTCAAACCGGACACGGATTCCTTTACATCCCGTACCGTTTCCTGCACGCTATCGACGGTCTTGCTTGTGGTGTCCACCACCGCATCCACATTGTCGCTTCCTATTGCTATGTCGGCGACCGTCCTCACTACCGGCTTGTCATTGACAAGTGCCTCCCAGCTGAGATAGCCCACACCGGCTCCGACTGTGGCGGTTTTCACGGCGCGACCTGCGCCCACAAGGGTGCGCTGGGGATGGATGACGGCTCCGCCAAGGCTTCTTGTCGCCGGATTGTTGAAGATGTATTTGCCACCTTTGAGTATTGTTGCCCATTTGCCCATATCTGTTGTATTTTAGTTCGTTATCGTATTGTTCGTATGAAAATAAGCCTCACATCGGAAACCTTTCCGGGGTGAGAAGTCCTTGAAACTGCATGACTTAAAAAGCATCGGCTTGTTGACGTATTGCGCGAGATCCTTCGCATACTGCGAGGGCTGTGTTCTGTTGTCGAAGTCACGGTACGGCATCACATAAGGCTTGATGCCAAGTTCCCGGCACCGCTCGATGCGGTATAAGTCCTGCTCCATGGTCGAGTTGTAGCCGACAAGAATGTAGCACATGATCTTCCACGGCTTTATGTATCGAGTTACTTCCGTGATTTTTGGGGTCAAGTCTATCTGCGGCAAGTCCCATGCGATATGTATGGACTTATAAAGACGGAGCTTGTTGAGCCAGTATGCCTGTTCCTCGTCCATGATGCGCACGTCAACACCGTGAAGATTGACCTTTTGCCCGGCCTTCATAAGATAGTCGATAGCAGATCGCCATTCCGGATTGGCGAAAAAGTTGTTGTCGAGCACCTCGATATGCTTTCCGTTGGGGTTCAGCTGCACAGGTTCCACGGGGTGTATGCCGCCCTCCTTGTCGTGTACCAGACAAAACGGACAGCGACGGATGCAGCCTCTGGAGAAAAACTGTATGGAATAGTCGTATTGCGGATAGAGGGTGTAGTCCATCAGGGTAGATGCTTCGATTTCCGGAGCCAGCCGCCTCTTTATATCGTACCCGGTGCCACCCTTGATGACCTCACAGCTCCAGGGACTGTTCTCATCCGGCGAGAATGTGAATATCTTTGATTTGTAAATACGGTCATAGCCGTTTCCGAACATCGCGTCTGCCCATTCGACAATGTCTCCTTTTGATTTGTGCCATGCCGAGAGTTTCATCAGTGCGAAATTCGGGAAGTGGTGTCCGTCAACGTCTATCAGTCCAATCTTCATAAGCCTTGTTACAAGTTGTTCATGTTTTATTTTCCGGGTCTTATCTTACTGTTACTCCGCCAGCGCGAGAAGGCTTCGTCCGTGATTTTCCATTTGTCCACGTCGTAGCTCTTTGCCCTGCAGTCTATCTCCCGCCACACATCAGACAGGGAGGTGTATTTGACGGCAAGCGTGAGCCGGCGCAGGTTGCGGTTCATCAGGTGGAGTTTTGGGCGTATGCCGAATACAATCTCGATGCGCTCCTTCTCCGTCATCTTCACGTTAGAGAGGCATACCTGCCGGATGTCGTTCACGATGTCCACGCTGCCGAGTATCAGTTCCCGGTATATACCGCTCCGGCGAGGTGTGAGTGCCACGGCAAGCGCGTTTTCAGGAGATTTCTCCAACTGGCGGCTCAATGCGCCCATGTTCTCTGTCAGTTTCCCGATTTCGTGGTAGAAACCGTATATCTGTGCCGCATAGCTGATTACCGACCGGAACGAGTCGAGATAGTCGTTGAACTGTCGCTGAAAGTCGGTCGTGGCTTTCACTTCCTCCTTCGTCCATATATGCCCGGTAGTCTGCAGCAACATTACTTTCTCTTGTGACTTGAGCTGCTTCTCTGCCTTGTCGGTGTACAGGACAATCATTCCGGACAATACAGGGTCTGTCTGTGCGTGACCCTTGCAGATGCCGAAAGCCAATATCAATATAATTAGTGCCGTCCTTATCATGCTGTCTCCTTTATCTTAATGTTCTTGCTGCCCGTTTCCACCGGCCGAAGGCATCACCGGCGATACTGCCGATGTCCCTGTCCATCATTCCTGCACTGACGTTGTTCCACACATCGGTAAGCGTATAGTACCGTATGCTCAGGTACAGCCTGTTGAGCTTTTTATAAAATGCGCCGAGTTTGTCGGATAATGCCCACAGCGTCTGTGAGCGTTCCGCACCGGTGAGCATATTTGTCTTACCTCCGGTGGCGATGGCATCCTTCAAGAGCGTATAGACAGAAATTAGCTCTGTCGCTGTTTCCAGATAGAGGTTGTTCATTGACATGGTAGCGACAATGCCCTGCGGATTGGAACCGATGGCTTTCTTGAGCTTGCCCAGGGTGATGAAAATGCGCACACCGTCTTCATACAGTGTGGCGGACGCTTTCAGTGAAGAGGCAAAGCCGGAAACGGTCTGCAGGTAGCCGGAATATTTCTTTTCCCATTCGTGCATCTTGGTAAACTCGGCGGCTATGGTATTCTGCAGGACCGCTGTCCTGGTCTGTGCGTCTGTCTGGTCTTTCACCTGTCCGTTGATGGCCTCGTTACCCTCGGCAAGGGCAAGCCATTCCAACGGATTGGACACGACAACCTGCGCCCTCGCTGACACAGCGACGAAGACGGCAAGTACAACTATCAGTATTTTAGCGGTTCGTAATCTCATATATTCCATTTCGTTTGCGATTTGCACTTACACGTTCACGTATAAAGGGGACAAGATTGCTGCTCTTGTCCATGCCCACCATGTCAAGGCGGGGTGTGGAGCGGTCGCCGGAATAGATATGTATGGTCTTCAGTCCGAACAACTGCTGTAAGAAGCTGCTCTCTTCCCGGAAATCGACCACACGGTAGAGTTCCATGAAGTCACGGGTACGCTGGAACACGCCATGTTCGTAGATGAACTGCTCGTCTGTGATGACAAACCTCATGCTCCGCAGATAAAGGAAGCGGTATATGAGGCAGAGGGCGATTGCCAGCGATGCCCACAACAGGATGTTACCCATGAACATGCCGTCAATTCCGGCCACAGCAAGCCCGGCTATGCAGACGATGGTAATAATCAGGTCATTGGCGAAATATTGCCTGATTCGGGGACGGAACACCAATGTCCCGAAACTGTTTGATGGTTGTGTCTGTGTTTTCATCGTCTCATCCCTCTTGTTTGCGTTTCCTCATTCTCCATGGGCTTGTCAAGCAGCTGGTCGTTCCAGTCCTTGTACCGGCCGTCGCAGGGTTCATACCTGATTCCACGGCTGTCGATGCCTAACCTGTCGCACACGTCCCTGAAATCGAAAGGCTCCATCGGCAGTTCGTGACGCTTGAAGCCTTTGGTCAAGTCGGTGACGACCAGTTTTTCCTTGTCCTGCGTCAGGTGGGAGGTGAACACCCTCCCGTCTTTCTGAAGGGCGAAGTTGACCGCGAACATCCGTCCGGCACGGTCTCGGTCAAAGCAAAGATGATGTATGGCTTCGGGTGTATGCTCTATCATCGACGAGAACTGCTTTTTGGTGGGTGAGCCGCCGGTTGACACATACACGGCATTGGCGAGGTCGTGGTAGCCCACATTTCCCGGCTCGTTCATCTTTATCTGATAGTAGGCCATCGCGTCAAACGCACTCTCGAACCAATAGACATCCTGTGCCGCCCCGATGGGACGGGTGAAGCCCATGTCGCTGCGGTTGTTTTCCAGCCGGGCTATCCAGAGGCCTTCCGCTGCGTTGCTGCCTGCCGCCATGCCCTTGTAGGCGGTCTTGCCCTCGGCATTGGGGCGGCTGCGCTCCTCCAGTCCCACGATTTCCTTGCCAGGCATTGCGGCGAGTGACAAGGGGAACGAGAGGTTGGTGTATTTCTTGCCGTCACCCCGTTCTCTCGTAGCCAAAAAGAAATGGTCGGAGAAGGCCCGCTGGGTCTGGAGATTGATGCCCCTGTTCTGGAAGTAGGGATAGAACCGCTTTTGCGAGTCCCAGTCGCCGTTGACGAACGCCTGCGTCTCGTATTCGTAGATGTCGAAGGGGCGTGCCTCGCGCTGTCTCCCGAAGTCCCGTGGCGCACGTTCGGCCACAGGATGGTTCAGGAGGCGGTTGCAGACAAGGTTGACGAGCCTGTCGGTTGACATTCCGGGACGGTACTCAGCAAAAAGGTTCGGGTGCTCCTTGATGAAGCTGATGACATTGTAGTTTTTTATCTCCGGGGGCTGGAAGCAGCACAGGCCGTTGGCGGTCACAATAAATTTGTCGCCATGCACGCGCTTCCCGTCACTGCCGATACGGACGTAGGAGGGATAGCGCATGCCGTCCCTGCGGTTGAGCTGGTAGCCGGCGTCCACCAGCAAGTCCTGGATGTTCACCCTGCTCTTGAAATCGTCGTATGTTAGTTCTGACATGGCCGTTGGTTCGTGTTATTGTTAAAGGCCGTGCCCCATGCCGGGGACACGGTCGTCGGGAAGGTTCCTCATGGCGTCGAACTGTCGCGCCGCCACATCTGCGGGGCTATCGACACCCGGCTTGAAATAGACATGCGGCATCGGACCTCGGTGCCCTTCCACATAGATGTCGGGCATGGGACGGGGACCTCGGAGGAGGTCATGCGTCACCACGGCTCCGGCAAGCAGGGCGGCAGAGATTTTCGTGCCGAGACCCACGGGATAGCGGTCTTTCATGTCCACCTCCTTGAATACTTTCGAAAAGAGCTTCATGCGGTGCAGGTCGTCCAGTGCCATGAATTTTTCGTACTGTTTCTGCGAGATCTCGTGGCTCACCACCTCGCCGTCGATGACGGCGGTCATGCGGTATTTCGCCTCGCCCTCGCCTTGCACGGGTTCCACACGGATGTCATCGACGGTGACTTCACGGCCGTGCCGTCCTTCGCGGAACCAGCCTTTGTTCTCATCTATGAGGCTCAGGTCGTTACCGTCCATGACCACGCCGCCTTTGGGCAGGTTGTCACGGAGCGACGGCTCTCGCTCCACCTGATACTCCTGCGCATTCGTCTCCTGACGGTAATATTCGTTCTGTCGGGTAATCTGCCGGTCAAGGTCAGCCTGCACTTCGGGATGTAGTTTGATGTCTATCAGTTTGTCGCTGTTGAGCATGTCCATGGTGACGGCATCTGCGAAGTCCTCCTTGATGACATTGTTAAGTGTCTCAAGGCGTTTGGCTATTGGCTGGTCTTTGATGGAGTTGGAGGTCAGCACAGCCAACTCTTCATCGGAGAGATTGTACTGCAAGTCCGCTTCCAATGCCGAGGACTGTATGGTGACGGTCTTTTTCTCCGCATCCACCAGTATGCCGTGGCTTGCCAGCACCTCCTGCCATTTCTCGTTGGAGAAATAGACATCGGAGGTGATGGCTTCCTTATATGGGATAGCGGGTGCGGTCGGTCTCTGCGGCTGTTTGACAGGGGTTATCACCGTCTGCAGTTCGGCAAGCACGTCTTTCTCCGCCACGGGTGCGGTGTTGTAGCCCTTGTAATAGAAGCCGTAGCCGCCGGATTGCAATTCTCCGGGCTTCATGCGCCCGTCGGGGCGGTTCGGCACCATCGGTGCGCCGGGATAGTAGAGCTGTCCTCCGATGCGGCGCAGGTGGAATCCCTCCTGCATCCTCGGTGTCCATCCCAAAAACGACCAGCCCATCATGTGGTGCGGCGGTACGGGAATGCGGCGGTACGGAGCGACCCTGCCGTATTCACCCACGCCGATACGGTAGCCGTGCAAGCCCATCGCCACACGACCGTTGGCATTGCGGGCATGCACAAAGTCTTTCGGCATATCGAAGTCGGCGGCGACAATGCTGGCGAATGTGTTGTAAGCCTTGCGGTTGGCGGTGTTGGTACCCCAGTCGGTAAGGGCTTTCAGTTGTTTCTCGGTAATCGGATAGTTCAGCAACGGGGAATCATGCCCCTGCACGAGCAAGGCGAAACCGTTGCTGCTTGCGGCCACATGAGCCTGCATCCCGTTTCGGAGCAGGATGTCCTGCAGTTCGGGAGTGAGTTCAAGCGGACGCGGATTGGTGTTTGTCCTTATAGGCATGATACTTATTGTTTATGCGTTCCCGTTTTCCAGCGCCTCGTCAAGCAGGGCGTTCTTCATTTCCATGAAGTTGACAGCCGATTCCTCCAAATCGGGATCAAGCCCCTGGCGGTGGCAGTACCATTCGTATTCCTGTGCCAGTTCGCGCGAGTGGCGGGTGATGTATTCTTTCCAGCCGTATTCGCCGGACTGTACCTTCTCGATAAGTTTTTCTTCGGGTTCGTATTTCATCTTGCTTGCGGTTTAGTGTTTGAGGGTCATGTTGTTGCGTTTGCGCATCTCTTCCCACAGTTCCTCGGTATAGGATGCTTCGGGAACATAGTCAAGGTTGCCTTCCTCGTCGGAGACCCAGCAACCGTTCAGCCCGAAGTTGTATCTGCCGAAGCCCTGTCGCTGTTCCTCGCGCCATTTTTTCTCGTCACCGTGCGTGAGGCGCACACCGGTCTTTTCATTGAGGTCAATGCCGATGGTGTAGAGGTCATCGCCGTCCATGACGGTGACGGGCAGGCCTTTCTGCAGGCAGGTAAGCTCGGCATTGGTGAGCTTCATCTCGTTGGCTGCGTATTCGAGGTTGCGGCCGATGACGGGTGTGGGAACGTAGATGATCTGGTTGGTGCCCTGGTCTATCTGGTGGAAAGCCTGTATCTCTTTCCCCTCGGGCGTGGTGACGGGGGCGATGACGGGACGGTGTTCAAGGAGTGCCTTGCGCTCTTCTTCCGTGAAACGGTCAAGGCGTCCGGCTTTGAGCTGCGGGTAGAACACCACATCCACGCTGCTGTCATCCATGCGGATGAACGCGAAGCGGGTGCGGGCATGGATTTCCTCTCCGTTTTCGCCGGTGACATGGATGGGAAGCACCGGGGAACGGCGGCCGTCGAGAATGTCCTCTATCGCCTTCTGTGGCAGGTCTTCAAGCATCTCCTGTGTCAGACCGAATCTTCCGAGTATGCCGTATGGCAGTTCCTCGCTTTGAAATCTCTGAATCTTCATTTTTATAATTTTTATGGGTTGTCGTTTCCGCAAAATTATATGCGCTGTTCCGATTCTGAGGTATTTATAAGTATGATTGTATTGTGGTTTATGCTTATTTAATATAAGACGCTACAATCATACTTGCTTTCATACTCTGACAACATAAAAATGAGTATTACAGGATTTTAGAGTATGATATTTGTTACAACTGAATATGCAATGTAATATGATATTGTTTTATATAGGTTTATTACCTTTGCACCATGTTAAGGATATTATTGATTACAGCGGGACTGTGCTGCAGCATGACAGCGTTGGCACAGTTCCATACGGTAACGCCCCACACGGCACGTTATAGAATCGAGCGTGTCGAACAGGGGACGGCAGGGAAAACAAAAGAAGTGACGGAAAAGGCGGTGGAAGATTTGTCGTCCGATACCGCTTCCATGCGGAAACAATGGATAGACAGCTACCTGAGCGTGTCCTATCCCTTAAAAGAGATTCATGTTACATCGCCTTTCGGTGTGCGTACTGACCCGTTCACGAAAAAGCGCAGGAAACACAACGGTCTGGACTTGAGGGCTGACCGGTGTGAGACTTACGCTATGATGCACGGCATCGTGGTGAAAACCGGACAGGACAGGGTGTCCGGAAAATATGTCACCGTGCGGCACGGGAATTTCTCGGTCAGCTATTGCCATCTGTCCGAATGGCGAGTGAAGAAGGGAGACTGCGTGAGGCCGGGTGATGTGGTGGGTATAAGCGGCAGCACAGGCCGCTCGACCGGTCCGCATCTGCACCTGTCGGTGCGAATGGGGCGGAGACACATCAACCCAGTAGTATTGCTTCAGTTCATCGACGAGACGCGGCGGCAGGCGTTGGAAAAGCTCTCCAATTACGACCTTTGATACGCTGCTTATTACCTCAAAAACGCTTTTTTGGCCGATTTTCGGCAGTTTTTCTTTGAAAAGTTTGTAGAATTGGAATAAAAGCAGTACCTTTGTACCGACAGAATCCGCCACGCTTCCCATAGAACAGCGAACCAGGGCGGGTCTTTTATTTTTATATGGAAACAGAATATTCTAAACCTGCGTTAACCATAGCAGACATCATTGGTCGGCTCAAGACAAATGGATTAAGCATTATTGATGAAAAGGAAGCCTTGCGAAAGTTAGGCATTGTCAGCTATTTCCGGATAGCTGCTTATCTCCGCCCGATGGAGGACGATAAGGATACTCATCATTTCAAACCGGGAAGCACGCTGGAGAACGCATTTGCCTTATATGAGTTTGATACCAAGTTAAGGCAGCTCATATTTGCGGCAATACAAGAAATTGAAATCGCATTGCGTGCCAAAGTCATCCAACATTTCTCATTGACATACGGACCGTTCTGGTTTATGGATGTAAATCTTTCGGCTAATGAACGCCTGTTTGCACAGAACCTTTCGGCTATTGACAGGGAACTGGAACGCTCCCGTGAAGATTTTATTAAGGCGCATTTCAAAAAATACATAAGGCCGGCATTCCCTCCTGCATGGAAAACACTGGAGCTTGCTTCGTTGGGCACTTTGTCCAAATTGTACTACAACTTTTCAGATAAAAAAGTCAAGAAGGCCATTGCCCGTGAGTTCAACCTGCCCAACCATGAGATACTGGAAAGCTGGATGCGTAGCATAGCTTCTTTGAGAAATTGTTGTGCGCACCATGCTCGTATATGGAACCGTAGCCTTTCCGCTACACCGCAAATGACCGGTAAAATCAGAGGAAGTTGGATTAGCCATACAGATATTGACTCTAATCGTTTATATGCGGTTTTATGCTGCACTGCATATTGGATGGAATCCATAAATGGCAAATCTCATTTTGTGTCAGGATTAAAGAATCTGATAGCAAAATACCCGATGGTTGATGTGGCGGCGATGGGCTTTCCTGCCAGTTGGGAAAACGAGCCGCTTTGGAAATAAGACAATATTCCAAATTAGTTTTATTGCTGATTCCAAGCCTATTCTCTCGAAAGATGTTGCTGGATTAGAATAGAAGCGGTACCTTTGCAACGACAAATCCCGCCCGCTTCCCGTAAGATTAGCGTACCCAGCGGGACATTTTTATTTTATGGGAGTTAAATATACCGTAAGTATCCGCAAAACGCTGATTTCTTGAAATATAAATTACATCATTTGAAATAACCTATCTATACAAAATTATTTGACAATTGAAGCACACAAAAGGAACTGTGCTTCAAAATAACACAGTTCCTTAAGTTTTTTAATAGGTTTATCGCTTTTTTGTCATTACATTACACAGAGACTAAGTATAAAAAATGTCAAGACCAACAATAAACACATCATGCTTATAAAGCTCCATCTTATGTTTCGTTTTTGCGAAGTCTTCTGAAAAACCTCAAAATATTCAAGATACTTATCTTTTCTCCATAAAATAAAATAATTAATCGTTAAAGAAGGTATTGCAGTGATTATGCAGAAAGTTGTCTTGTCCACAAGGATTAAAGACACACACGGTAGCAACATAGACATTAAATTTATTAATGTCCATATTAATAGGGCCGTGAATGCTAACATTGTCACATCAGCAATCATTAAGACTGTACTACATTTTGTATCAGATAATGCACTAATAGCATTTTTATTCAGAATGATTATTTTATCACGTCTAACTACATTTTGCTTATGTTTAAAACAAAACAGTAGGCGTACAAATATTTTATATATAAATATTTGTGTTAGCCGATTATAATCGAAAATGCCATAATACAATCTATTCCAAAAAAATATTACTTGCTTCATTTTAATATACTTTTTGCGGCTTTTTCACCATAATAATCACCACCAAATGCGCCAAATGCACCGCCAATAAAACCTCCAATTATGCCGCCAGGAACAGAGCCGACTCCACCAAACCAAGCACCTATGCCTGCACCAATTGCAGCACCGAGTTTAGCTCCTGCAACACCACCAGCAAATCCACCTATAGCACCTGCTGTTTGAACTTGAGCATTGTATCCATAGCGACCTCCATCTTGAACATATCCTTGGTATATATCATATCCGGAGGAGGCAATAGTTACAACTCCACCTACTCTATTAGCCCCTTTTATGAAGCTCGCGTATTTAATTTTAGCAGGAATCGTTGTAACATATTGATTTCCATTAAAAATTCTACCGGATTTCTGTTTAAAATACCATTTGCCATTATTCCCAACATTTATCTTATTTAATTGTCCAATTGAAGCGTCTGCTATAGCACCAGCTCCTTCTAACACATTAAAATAAGGAGAATATGTGGATCTGCTGTCTATAGACCACTCTGAATAAGATTGCCCTCCTGGTCTATGAGCCGTTATTAAGATACCATATCCTATAGATGATTCATTATCACGATATATGCCAGAGGTAGTGTATCCATTCTTAACTGACAAATTATTCATCAGACTTTCATAAGAATTCATACTTTCGCCAAATGCTTTTTGTAATTTAGCGAAATCGGCATTTCCTACGGTCATTCTAAGATTATTGTGACCATCTTGTATCGTTCGGGTTTCTCCATCAACTTCATAATCAGTTAATCCCCATGGGTCAATTCTGTTAAGAGGATTGTTGCTAACGAAATTATAGGGAGATAGGTGTGGATTTTTTTCTCCTAATGGATCCGTACTCATCCAAAGACTCAGCCTCGGCTCATAGTACCTTGCACCATAGTAGTACATACCCGTCTCCTCGTCAAATTCCTTGGCATTGAAGAGATAAGGCGTGTTCCATACGCTGTTGCGCTCCTCTATGAACACCTCTCCGAACGGCACATACTCGATATGCTGCACTACCTCGCCTTCAAGGTTGGTGATGAAGCTGGAGCTTCCGAGGTGGTCGGGATGGTAGAAGAACTGCAGGTTCTCGTAGTTGTCCGGGGCTTTGAAAGACCTTGCAGCCGCGTGTGCCTGCGCTTTCGTCCGAGCCATCGCCGCCTCCATGGAGCCGTCGTTGCAGCAGAAACCTTGTCCGTCAACATAGTCATTGTTGTCCTCGCCGTTGTACGGCACATCAAAGAATTTGTAGTTGTCCTTGATGACCTGCTGCTGGGCGGCATACTTCGCCTTGTAGTCAACTGACAGACCGTCGGTGTTGGCACCTGCATACTCTATGCGGCGCGGGTCAGAGCCGTAGGAGGCGAAGTCGCCTATCTTCGACACGATTCTCTGCGAACCTGCGTAGATATGCTTGGTGTAGCGGCCGCCCTGATTAGCCACGAGGTACGGGCTGACATAGAGTGAGAACTTCGCGGTGTTGGTAGAGCCGCCGGAGAATACTCCGTTGACATACACCTGATCGCTCTCGCCGGAAGTCTTGACCGTGCGCTCGCCGTCGGCATCATACCAGTAGTTGGACACGAAGCCGTTGTCGTCCACTGCAAGCAGACGGTTCTCCTCGTCCCAGATGAGCTTGCGCTCACCCGTGCCGGTCTCGTTATGTCCATCGTTCATCATGCGTCCGGTATTCACATATATAAGATTTCCGTTTTTATCATACAAATATACGTGATTATTTTCGATATTATTGTCTCCCGGAGTATTTTCCGTGCGATAATTCACGTCTTTAACACTTGCAAGCTGGAACTTCTTTCCGTCTTCCGTGCCATAGGTATATGTCAGGTCATATCCGACATTGAGCGTGCCGTTGAACTGCACGTTGTCCTGGGTCAGATGCTGGCTCTTGGAAGTGATGCGGTGCATGTTGTCGTAGCCCATGGCGAGGGTGTAGGATGCGGACTTGCTGTCAGCTCCGGTGTACGTACCTGTTGCAGAAGCGAGGCGGTACAGCCCGTCGTAGGTATAGGCGTGCGACATCTTGCCGCCGGCATTGCCGTTAGAAGGAAGCGAGGCGTTGTTCGCCACCGAGAGAACATTGCTTACAGCGTCAAAGGTGTAGTCGTTGTCCATGATGGCCGTGTTGCCACTGTTCACCGCGAGGTTGCTCAGGCGACAGCGGTTGTCGTAGGTGTAGAACGTCTCCGCGCCGTTGCAGTACTTCAGGTAGCTGCGCTGCTCGAACTTGTCGTAGCCCAGCTTAGTGATGTAGTCGTATCCGTATGACTTCTCGCCACGGACTTTTTCAAGCAGGCCGCCGAGGTTGTAGGAGTAAGTCACCTTCTCCTCGTCGGGATAGATCATCTCAAGGAGGCGGTTGTGGCTGTCGTAAGTCCACTGTGTGACGTATGTGGCAATCGCCTGGTTGGGCACGATAAGCGTGCGGCGTGTCTTCGTCACCTCGCCCATCTTGCCGTAGAAGTATTCGATGGCACCCGTTCCGTCCTCGCGCATCATCAGTCGTCCGATGCGGTTGTGTGAGGCGTTGCGTCCGCCGTAGTAATACTTCACGTTGTTTTCCGGATGGTCGGGATAGCAGATACCCGTCAGACGGTGGTAGTCGTAGGTATAGGTAATCATCTTGCCTTCCTCCGCCATGTTCGCCGTCTGCTTGGTGAGCACGTTTCCGAGTGGGTCGTAAGTGAACGATGTCTTTCCGCTTGCCGGGTGGTTGACCTCCGTGCGGCGGTCCCCCATGTCGTAAACGGATGTCGTCACGTTGCCCTCTGTGTCCGTCACCCTCACGAGACGCTGGATGCCGTCGTACTCAAATGTGGTGGTAATCGCACCGTCAGGGCCGCTGTGCTGGATGGACTTGAGCGTCTTTCCGCTGCCATTGGTGACAGTGGACTGGCTGTTGCCGAGAGCGTCCGTCACCTTTGTAACGAGAGCGTTGGAACCGCTGTCAAGGGTGTATTCAGTAGTCGTCTCCGATTCGTCAGGCAGTTTCACGCTCAACGCGCGGTCGAGCACGTCATAGACCGTCACGGTCGGGGTAACATTGTCAAACGTGGTGCTGAACGAGGTCTTGCTGCCCATACCTTCTGTAGTGGGATAGTAAGCCTTGGCCACACGTCCGAAAGCGTCATAGACATTACGTCCGCTGACAATCATCACGTTCTGGTCGGATGCACCGGAACCCTTTGCTGCCGTAGTCACGACACCGTCCTTCTTCACCTGAACAGGTCGTCCGAAACCGTCAACGAATGTCACGGTCTCAAGGTCATCGTTCGGGTGCTGGATGTCGTAGTGCTTGGTCACTGCGTATGCCGGGGCGGTGATGCCAGTCTCGCTGAAACCTGCCTTCTGCTGGTATTCAAACGCGATGATGTAAGGAACACCTGTAGCAAGTTCGTTAGGTCCGCGAACCTTAGTCACACGACCAATATTGTCAAGTTCCGTCTCATAATAGAAGTTGTTGAGGTCACGGCGTTCCAGTGCCATACCATAGCGGTAGTCGAAGTTGCCCGCTTCGCTACGGTAGCCCCATGCGTCGTCGATACGCTCGACATACATGTTCATCTCAGGCTCGTAGCGGTACTTGTACCACATGCGCTGTCCCGTGCCGTTGGCCGGAAGCGTCTTCTGTGTGATGTTGCCGTAGCGGTCATACTTGTAGTCGGTGACAGCCGTTCCGCTGCCGAGCTGCTGCGACACCTGCGTCAGATGGTTCGGGTACTTCGTGTCATAGGTCGCGGACACGTTGTGATACATCGAGCCGTCACCGCCGACAACGGTCACGTTCGTGGGAAGTCCGAAAATGTGCCTGTCGGCATTGGAGGTGTACTGGATGTTCGTCGCATAGTCATAGCTGCCCGAACCGCTGCTGCCGAGGCTGCCCTTGTTGCTGTAGCGGTAGGACTTCAGCTCTCCGTGGTAGCCATTGAGGTAATACTCGTTCCATGCCTCGGAGATAACCATGCCCTGCGATGTGCCCTCGTACTGCTTGTTGGCGGTGTAGCGGAGGGGAACGAAAGCCGATGCACGGTCGCTGTAGATTACATCCTGCTTGGTGAAGGAGTAGCTGTCCGCATTGGCGGTCATGCTGTAAGCGTCATACTCGTTGACGGTCTCGGTGAACTTGTTGCCCGATGCGTCGGAAACGTATGAGGCCACGAGGTTGCCTGACTTGTAATAGTTGTCAACGGCAAATTCTTGAACGGACTGGCGATATACGCCGTCGCCGTTCTCTGTGTCGAGGCTCTTGGTGATAACCTTTCCGAAGCCGAGGAAGTCGCGCTCGTGGCGGTCGCGGAAACCGTCCGAGTATTCAAATGCCGTTTTCATCAGCGGGCCGTCGTCATGGATACCGTCATCGACGGTCAGTGCCGACATAACCCACTTGCCGCCGGGATGCCCGTAGGTCGGGATCGAGTGTGCGTAATCCAGCTCGAAGCGTCCGCCGATGGAGTTGGTGACGGACTTCAGCATGTTGGTGCGGCCGATGGCGGAACGTGTAACGGTAAGCTCGCTCTCCTTATCAGAAGTTACGATGTCAAGATAGCCGTCGCCGTCAACATCCTGCAAAGAGTAATTTGTACGGTTGATGCTGTGGCTCAACGAAACACCGGGATTTGTAGATATTTTTAATGGTGGACCAAAAGGAAGAGGTATCGGAATAGACACTGTAAATGCGACATTTCCGCCTTCGGATGTGGATGCCGACTTGCTTAATGCGTTCGCACCTTGCCATACAAACGGAGTGTCGAATCCTACGCCGGTATTCAAAGCGACCATGATGCCATTGCCGGATTTCCAAACCTTGTCGGGTAATCCGTCTGAATTGACATCAGTAAGATTGTATTGTTCCTCATTCGCGGAAGTTACTATATTATATCCGCCGGCGAAGCTACTTGAACCTTGGTTATATCCGCCACCGACATTTGCCGTATAAGACTGGCTCTTGCCGCCCTGTATGCGGTCAATATCCCAGTCGATAGGCTCTGTGAAGGAATATCCCAAATTAAGCCTAACCTTATTCCCTGATATAATTTTATCAGCAAGGCCATCGCCGTTCACATCAATAAAATTCTCAATATTCCAGTCTTCGTTCGATGGCGGGATGCTGAGAGAAGCGGAAATAGATCCCTTTGCCTTGTTGCTTGACTCCTGATTGGCGGAGGTGTTCTTTCCGTTGGCAATCTGTTTGATTGTCGCTACCGCAGAGAGAATCGGGTCGCTACCGAGTGCAAAGCCTTGTGCCTTACTGCCGCTGCTGATAGTTCCCATGCCTTCCAGCACCTCTCCGCTGATACCTCCGAGAGTATTGGTATATTGGATTTTTCCACCGGCTACAATATCAGGATAGCCATCACCGTTCAGGTCTATCATCATGGATTTGGTCTTACTGTCACCATTGGCGTCATTGTATGTGAATATGGCACCACCCTGTACGACATTGTTGTGGCTTACCATTTCCTGCGAAATTGCCGCAGCACCGGTGCCCTGCAGATGCTCGCCCGTCAATCCTGCCACGTTTCCGATATTCTCAAACGGATTGGTAAGCACGACATCCTGTTCCGTCAGGCGTGCAGCACCCATGTGGGTCGCAGTAACATATATTTCCTCGCGCTGCCCACTCCAGCGGTCGAGCTTATTCAAGTCTGTACTTAATGGCGTGAACGCCATTGTCAATGGGTCAGGCTGCTCATTTTCATCTTGAGGCAAAACGAGCAAAGACTCATTGATTGGCTGTGAATAACGGTTTTCTGATGCGTTATAGACGAAGCCTCCCCAGCCACGGTATAACTGTCCGAATCCAGCCTGAATATTAACCGCATAAAGGTTCGCACCGGCAGACTGGTATGTAAGGGCCGTTGGAGAACTTACCAAAGCCGATACATCGGAAATGGAGTTGCCCACATAGCTGTCGGACGAGAATAATTCAAACCATATCTTATCCGTACCAATGTCAGATTTCAAAATGGCAATGGAATCATTCGCCACAGCACCGGCAGTCACGGCAAACTTTTTCTTACCGAGCAGCCTGTCCACAGTCTTTACCGTGAGTGTCAGCTCTCCGTTATAGAGCATATTTGAGAATGTGACAACCGGCTTTACATATATGACGGTATCAGCCGTGCTTGAAACAAACGACGGAGCGTCTTTCAGATGATTTGCATATATGGTATAGTCCGGGGAAACCTGTCTGTTCTGCCGAGTTCCCAAAGAATCTGTAAAAGACAGTATCGGAGACCATTTTACCGCATCCCATCGTACATTGGATTGGGCACTTACCATAAAGCGGAAGTTGGTAAGTCCATCGCTGTTGTCGAGCGTGACAGGTAGTTCTCCGTCGTGAATTTCATCCCATGCGAATGTCTTTACAAACACTGTTTTTTCCACATAAGCAGGATTATCGTTGCCATTGCCATCTTTCTTGTCATTGAATCCGATAATGCTTAATGTGATGTCATCCGTTGTCTGGGGCTTGTTGAAAGTTCCGGTAATTTCTACTGTCTCGTTTCCACCGTCTATGCTTAATGATGTGGGAGCAAAGTACAATGCGCCTTCCTCTGGCTTATATACAGTTGTGGAATAGCCATTTGGCATAAATTCTTCCGTACCTGAATATGTAATGACCGGATGCCATGCTACCTCATCAAATGCACCGTTACTCATTTCCTCGGTACCGGATTGTACACGGAAGTAGATACGGTCGCCCTTGTTTATAGGCACAGCCTGTGCCGTAGCATTATGCGCAGTGGCATCACCTTTGGAAATCGACTGACTCCACAGTTCGGAATCACCCTTCTGGATGGCTACCCGTACACCGTCGGCCTTGCCATACGCATCTGTATCATAATCACCGGACGGAGCAATCAGAGAAACCGTACCGGATATGCTTACAATACCGTTCCTTGGTGCGACCCATACACGGACGGCATCTTCCATCGGAGACAATCGGATAATCTCTGCCTGTTCTTCCGGATCAACCGCCCCGACGGAAACATCAATCTTGGTGGGGTCGTAAATAATCGGACTCGGCGTATCGGCACTGCTGAGAGTGAATGTCGGAACAGCATTGCCCTGTGCGTCAAATTCTATATGATTGAAATACACTTTGCCGTTTGATACAAGGTCTATCAGACCGTCACCGTTTATATCAGAGAAATAAACAGTCGTTTTTGTAGTGGTTTTAGAAGCATCTGTACCAATGGTGGCTACAGCAGGGCCCCATCCGGCTTTTACGTCGGCACCGCCAGAGTAAGTATTACTGCTGGAAGATGAAAAGCCGGATATTCCGATTACCTTTATCGGCTCTCCGTATTCAACAGTATTATTGCTGTTTCTAATTTGCGGACGGTAATAGACTGAACCCCCATCTTTATATACCTTATCGGGCAAGCCGTCACCGTTCAAATCCACAAAGGTGGAAAGACCCTTTGAATTGTCATTGGAATAGCTGAAACTACCACCGATAGTGGAAGATGTGGACGAACTGCCGTCATAAATACCAACACCGGCATAGAAAGAGCCTCCGATAGAAGAACTTGTCGTGCCGCCGAGTGCGGTAGGCTTGTCGCTGAACATATCAATTCCCTGCAAAGGATTGATAAACCCTGCATCCAGTCCGTCATTGTGCGTGTTCCATGTTTCCTCGCCATCCTTGAACGGCACATATCCGCTTGCCGCCTGCACGTCATCGTAATAGTCGAACTTCTGGAACGCGAACTCCTGTCCCTGGTCGTCAAACTGGCGGACGCCCTCAAGCAAGTCCTTGTGGAACGCGCCATCGACGTATGAGAACGTATAGCTGCGCAGTTCCTCGCCCATGAAGCTGACGGAAACCTTCTCAAGCAGCCTGTTTGAAGAAGTCAGATAACCGTAACGTGCGTTGTTGGCCTTCTGCCGTTTGGTCTTGTTGCCGGTCAGCGTCACCACGGTATGAGGTTCGGTACTCTCGGCGTTGCCCGCACTGACCTTGGAGAGATAGACGGCCTTTGCCACCAGTCCTCCACGCACAGGCTCGTCAGCCGCCGTGTACTCGTATTCTATCCAGTCGCCGTGGGTCTCGACAACTTTCTTGAGCTTCCATTCGGAAATCACCTCGCGCGTGTTGCCGGAAAGGTCGGTGATCGTGCCCTTGAGCACGGCACCCTCGCCGCCGTAGGTATATACCACGCCCTGCTTGTCGGTCACTTCCCAGTAATAGTTCGCCGGGCTGTCGCCCTTGCGGATTATGCGGGAGAAGTCGCCGCCCTGACGGGTGTAGAACTGGCGGTCGGCCTTGCGTGCAATCTTGTCGCCACGGTGTGCGACGCTCATCGCGCCGTTGTCATCCATAGTGGAGAGCATGGAGCCGGAGAGCGAGTATGTCTCGGTCTCGTTTGCCAGGTCATAACGCGGAACACCCCAGCGGGTAT
The DNA here is from genome assembly GCA_947177775.1 of uncultured Prevotella sp. Classification (GTDB taxonomy): domain Bacteria; phylum Bacteroidota; class Bacteroidia; order Bacteroidales; family Bacteroidaceae; genus Prevotella. The sequence continues at coordinate 64,615 of CAMWVS010000002.1, read as the reverse complement.
CGAGCGTGATGGAGGGAACTGAAAGATCCCAGCCCTGTCCGAGCCATCCGTTGCCGCCGTCACTGTTGTAGCTTATGGCGAGTGACGGAGCCATGCCGTTGCGTGCGGGAGGCATCTCGAAGGCATACTGCATGTTCGCCGAGCCTCGGTTGTTCGCCGTCGGCGGTGCGATGATGTTGAGTTTCGCCGTCGGGTCTGCCGCCTTGATGTCGTTCATCATGGTCGGTGCGAAGCCGTCGGTCTCAGGAGATTCGGGTGCCTGTATGACACCGTTGATCATGTCGGTGAAGTGGGTGGTCCTGGACTCCACGTATGCCAGTTCCTTGTTTACCCTCACACGGTCGAGAGCCACCCAGTGGCCCTTCTCGGTATCGTAGTAGAACGTGCGGATGTCATCTTCCGTGTAACCGCTCGGAATCCTCGTGCGGTCATACTTCAGCCGCACGGTGGCACCCTCTTCCGTGAAGTGCGTGCCGTGAGGGAGGAAGCGGTATCCGTCGCTCTCGCCCGTGACGTTGCACATGGCGAAGTCAAGCTCCGGCAACGCCGTGCTGTCCACCGCGCAGATGGAGAGGCTTACCGGGCGCAGCAGCCGACCCTTTGCCACGGCAAGAGTGCCGCCGGCCACGGAGATGCTGTCCGACTGTGCCGTGGTGAAATATTTGCGGACGGAGCCGTCGGCGGAAACTTTGCTGCCTTTTGGCTTGGCCTGTTCCGGCTTATTGTCTGGAACAGCCTCTTCCGCCTTTGTATTGTTGGATGCAAACTCTTCCTTCTGTTGCGGAGAAGGATTGCCGCTTTCTGTAGCCACCAATCCGGGCGATGCGCCGGAAGCGTCTGCCACTATGCTGGTGCCGCTGTCCTCCTGCCGGGGCATGGCGTCTGCAGTCGAACCGGGATACAGGAATATCCCCGCCAGACCTGCCGCCGACAATATGACGGAAGCAACGGCTATGATATATGACCGTTTCATAATGTATTAGTTGTATTTGATAATGTGGTTTTTGTTATTTTGCCAGAATCTTCTGCGTGTGTTCGCCATCGTCGGTGATAGCCTTGACGATATATACGCCTGTAGCCGGAACACGGAAACGCGATGTCTTCACGACATCCCCCTCCATCTGTCCTTCATATACGAGTTTGCCCGTGGTGTCAAATACCATGAGGGTAGCAGGCCCTGCCTTGCCTCGGTCGAGTACGGCATTGAAGATGCCGGTCGTGCCGTCTTCCCCGTGTACCGTGAGCTGGCTGTTCCTTTCGGACTGGCCGGCATCCTGGGTATCATGTTCAGCTTCGCCTATGACAACATCCGGTTTCGGTTCGATGCCATTGGGTGCTGACGGGTCACATTCGTTGCCGATATGTACCGTATATGCCACCGTACTGGTCTTCGGGGTCTCTATCTGTACGTTGCCGTTTATCTCAAAGTCCTCCACCGGTTTGCCGTCGATGGTGAGGTCGGTGATATGCGTCTCACCGCGTCCGTACTTGATGCAGACCCTCCAGAGGCGCAGCGTCCACGCGCTCTTCTTGAGGACCTCCACTCCGTTATGGTACCAGCGTACATAGATGCCGCTGATTTTCAGTCCGAGGGTGTCGCCCGGCTTGATGTTCACGCCCTGCGTCAGGCTCGTATATCCGTCGATGATGAAATACGCCTTGTCGCCGCGTACATCGTAGCCCCACTGCGTGATGTCCTCAACCACGGACGGCTCCGCCCCGATGCGGTACCATGAGCCTGTCTCGGTCACGGTCCATTCAATCTCACCGCCTGTGAACCGACGGTCGGTGTGCGAATAGGTGGAGTACAGCAGATTGCCCTTGCCGTGGATGTCATTGCCGCCGCCCTGTGTGACCGTCAGCGTGTAGGTTCCGGTCGCCAGGTTGTCAATCCTGTGCGTGTCGCCCATGAAGCTGCCGCTTGCCACAACATCATCCTTGTTCATGCCTGCAACGGTATCGACCGTAAGGACATACTTGTATATCGGAGTGCCGATATTTATCCCTATGTCAAGAGAGCCGTCCTTCTGCGGAACACCGTCAAAGCAGGTCGTGGGATGCGCCTCCACATCGGCGGATATGCCGTCGAAATAGGCGAAGGTGAACACGTCCGAACCGCTGCCGTCGGCATCCCACAGGATGTTGTGGAACATCGTCTTGCCTCTGGTGATGTCAGGTGTGGAGCATTTCACCATCGTGGTCGTGCCCGTGTCGAAATGCCCTTCCCCTGAAGGGTCTATGAGCATGACGGTACGCTGACGACTGTAATGGTAGAACTCCTTTTCTGGGGTGAGGTTATGGGCCAGTTCGGCGAAGTAGCCGGTCTCGGCAATACCGTTGGTGCGGACGGAAGCCAAAACCAGCGGAGTCTCGGATGCTTCCGCGTTGATGACACCGTGCAAAGCGGAAGATTTCGCCTCGTCGGGAATCACGACGGTGTAAGCCTCCTTACCCTCGCCGTCGATGCGCAGACTGGCCACGCCGTCGGAAAGCGTCACGGAAATGTCGCCGCCGCTGGCATCCGTACCCACGGAAGCTGCGGACACCTGCCCGCCGGTAATACTCCAGACAGTACCGTCATTGCCGAAGCGGAAGCCGTATGAACATCCCTCGTCACCGGAACCGCTGAAACCGACATCGAATGTCGGGTGTGCGGATGGACAGGAGAACTCGATGAATCCGTTGTTGTCAACCATATTGGGTGTCACGACCTTGCCTGCCGTTCCCGCATCCTGGCTTATCATGTCGAGGAAGCCCTTGGAAGTGACCGTCATGCCGTTTCCTGTCCAACGCACAGTGGCGGTGTCACCCATGACCGGCATATTCGTCTTCACGAGCCATGTGCGGTTCATGATATGCCACAGCGTGTCGTTGGGAGAGGTGTATGTCTCCAGCGAGCCGCCATCATCGCCCCAGAACAGGAAACCCTTGTCCGGCATGCTGTTCCCGTACTCGCGTCCCATGACCAGCAGGTGCGTCTCTGACGGAAGTCCGTAGGCGTTCGCATTGTGATAGCTGTCGTTTTCCGGGAGGGATGCATACAACGGTCCTTCCTCGTAGGAGGTCGTCGATACCGGCTGGCGGAAATCCCATGCGCTGTTGCGTGCAACGGATGTCACCCTGTTGTGGTAGGCACCGGCCTCGTCCCTGTCCCAGGCGAGGTTCCCGTCTCCGTCGAGATAGGAATCGTTGAGCGTGACACCGTACTTCATGGCGAGGTAGCTTTCCGCCCTGCGCCTCTCACCGGGAGTGAGCAGGCGGTTGTAGATGAGCAGTTCCGGTGTATAGCCCTCGAAAGCGTTGTTGCCGAAGGTGGATGTGTCGAACGGACCGTTGAAATGCTCGTTGGTGGCACTGTATGTCCCGCCGATGGTCAGCGTTCCGTTCGGTCCGCCCCATACCGAGGTGTTGGGCGCCGCCGCACGGTAATAGGTCAGTACTTTGGTGGCGTGCTCCTTGAAAATGTCCAGCGTCACGGAATCCCTGCCCGTATGCCGCAGATCCTCACCTTCGGTATTTCCATAGTCAAGCGGCGCAACCGAGCCGGGACGCATAATCTTGTCGTTGGTGACAAGGCTGCCGCCGCCGTCGCCGCTTGCGACACCGTAGATAACCGATTCGTTTGTGAAAGAATAAGGGGCAAACACACCGATGATGGTGGCTTGCGTGAGATTGGAACGGAGAAGGTCGCCCCACTTCGGGGAGTCGCCTTTGGAGAAATCAATCGCTGGATTGAAGTTGAGAAACTTGAGCAGGCTCTTGTCCTGCGTGAAAACGTAAGTCCCGGCGGTGCGGTTGTACGCATACAGTGATAATGAATCACCCGCAAAGTCGAACCAGTGGTAGCGACCTTGCAAATTACTGCTGACCGGTGCGGTCCTGAACCAGACATCCACGCCATCGTCGAATCCACTAGGGGAACGAGCGGGAAGCATGAGTGCCGATAACCCGAACAGGCCAGAAAAGAGGAGAGTCCTTTTCATAAGCGCAATGTGTTAAATGGTTGTACATTATGTAATGTTTTTGTTGTATGTCGGTTATCAGCGTGAAGTTCGTTGGGGGTGTGGCAGGACGTAGAGTCCTTTTGGGAGTAGATGTTCATATTAAACCCCTCTAAACTGTAACTTCACGGCAAAGATACAAAATTTACACAACAACTGTTATTTAAATCAGAATTAATTCTTAAATTTAACATCAATTAATAAAAATCTTTTAAGTATGCCCTGTTTAGATAACAAAAATGATGTTTTATCGAATCAAAATATATCAGAATGTCTTTGAACTTAAGGTATTTGAGACGCAATGTCAGATATGTTTATTTAAGGCTTATATCAAGGAAAAGTGACGTGGCAAGTATTATGCGAATTTCAATGATGAACAAAACGGCATTTACACCTTTATTTATATATAATATAGCAAATTTGGACAAAACAGATAACAATTGTTATTTTATTCGGCTAAAAACTTGTCAGACTGAAGATTTTATAGTACCTTTGCACCTTAGTATCACCGTTGTTGGCAATATTCTTGCTGAGAAGGTGAATACAGAAGGCTTTATTTTGATAATGACAATGATTAAAAATAAGATACAACATATCATCTTTTTGCTGTCATCAGAAGAAAATTCTTCTATGGCTGACGGCAAAATTCTTTCTTGTGCCAATTTGCTTCATGCGAAAGCCCTAGTTATTGTGCTGATTTCTGTCATTATGTTGGTTGCCTGTGAAAGACACACACCAACATGGAAACAAATGGATATCGCAGAGAATCTTATGAATGCCAAGCCAGATTCAGCTCTTGCGGTGTTGGATGGCATCCCAGTCTCTGATGTAAAAGGAAATGAAACATCAGCCAGGTATGCGCTGCTTAAATCTATGGCGTTGGACAAGAACTATATTGATACAACAACATTTAACATCCTTCAACCTGCTATTGATTATTATATTGAGCATGGTACTCCCGATGAGCGACTACGGACATATTATTATCAAGGTAGGATTTATCAGAATCAGGGTGATGATGATGCAGCTATGCAAAGCTTCATGCGGGGAAAAGAATTTTGCCAAGAAGCATCCGATACCTTGGCTATGGCAAACCTCATGGTCGCTCAGGCAACCATCCAATATAGAATATATAAGATAGATGATTTTATAGAAAACAACCTTGAGGCAGCGAATCTGTATAGTGCTATCGGTCGGGCTGACTATGAACTGCTTAGTCTTGTCAATGCTTTGGATGGTGGCATTCTGAACAACGACAAATCGCTTTCGGACAGTGTTTGGACCATCGCAAAACAACGAGTTTCGGAAAATCCGGATTTAAATTCGATTATTATTCCGTACGAACTTTCATACGCGCTTAAATTTGGCAACAAGGAGGATGTTATTAACATTCTGGAACATTGTGAATCTGTCGATTCCATAAATGATATGGTTAAATTAAATGTAGCTGAAGCCTATTATAAAATTGGTGATGCTCGTAACGCCAAACGTGTTTTGGATGCAATACCCATTAAATCTAAATTTCGTTCATCTCTGAAATATTTGGCATTAAAACCTGACATTTTGGAGTTAAACGGAGATTTAGCCGGGGCATTGCACGCATATAAAGATTTTTATATGACCATTGATTCTATTCACATGGGTATTTTTTCTCATGATTTGTTATTTGCCCAATCACGTCATGAAATGGAGAAATCCAACTTGATAGAGAAACAGAGGTTTGACAGACTCATCTGGTTAATTCTGTGCATCATATTTGTTTTACTGATTATCATTGGATATATTTACTATCGCTATAGGATTGGACAGGCTAAAAGCGAATTGGATAATAAGGAGAAAGTAAGATTACAACTGGAACAAGAGAATCTCAAAAAAGCAAATGAAAAGCTTGAGTTGGAGAGACATAATGCCATTCTTGAGAAACAGACCGCAGAATTAGAATGTGAGCGTCAATCTTTGGTCGCAGAAAACCTTCGACTCAAAATAGTGCAACTTGAGAATGAAAGTGAAAGTCTTAAAGAAGTATTGGAAAAACAAAAAGATTTAGCAAAACCCATCGAAGATGCCATCAAAGTCAGGATAGAGATGCTGAATGGACTATTAGCTTCACGAATCACGGATAACGATTCATACGCAGAACCGTATGGAACTTGGAAAGATCAAATTATTCAAGATAAAGACGAGTTTATGAATACCACTCGTCTGGCGTTTAAGGCTTCCCATCCTAAATTTATTGAATACCTTGAACAACATGGACTTACTGAATCAGAGATAAATTATGTATGTCTTTATGCGATTGGACTTCGTGGAAAAGAGGTTGGTGAATATATGCAGCTGAAAAGGCATTATCATATTAGTAGTGATGTACGCAAGAAACTTGATATTGATGAACATCAGACGAACATAGGTATTTACGTTAGAAAACTTATGAAACAACTGTAGTTTGACCAGATAATTACTTTACTGGTTCGGAAACAGTCTATCTACCCAATCCGGTAAATGGACTGTTTTTATATGTTTGTCCCTATATACTATGATAAAAGTGTCAAACTTTGATAGTATGTGTGCAGAAAATGGGTTATTTATTAAAGGCAATATATTATCATTCAGTATAATACAAAATAGAAGCGTCAAACTTTTATTATTGCTCGAAAATAAAGATTATACTAACTTTACGCTGTTATATAATTGAGAATACCAACAAAGAACTAAAATCAATTCTCAACCAACATGGGCATATTCTAACGGGTGAAATTCCTAATGCGCCCTGACAGCGGGAAGCATACAGCCAAAGACAATGGTGTCCGTGGCGACTCGGAATCTGAAGGAAGTCGGCGGCAAATATCTGGTCTAGCATACAGAAACTTGATATTAAGGCTTGTGAGTGTGGATAAGTCTGCCTAATAAGACTAAGTCCTATAGTTGTCCGGAACGCTCGGAGTAAATCAAGCAGACATAAGTTGGAAAGAATATACTCTTAACTGGGGAGGTCTCATGGGCGAGGCGAAAATAGCCAAGCAGTAACAACGAACCATGAGAAGTCAGCAGAGGTCATAGTACCGAATCATGTACTTGGTTTGGGAAGGACTGAATTGTGCAGTTGGATAGTAAACGAGAGTCATCCTTTAGAATCTTTAGTAGCCAGTTGCCGAAAAGGATTGTTTGTACGATAGTAGGACGGAATCCGAGGGTAGTACAAGATTGGTGTTATTCAAAGGAATGACGACAAACAACATCCGACACATAGATATATGTCAAAGCACAAAACCGCCGTATGCCGAACGGCACGTACGGTGGTCTGAGAGGTCGGTAAACGCGACAGTAGGAGATAAGCGCCTGCGATTAGCGTTTACCTCCTACTCGATTGAGCAATTACATTTTTATTGTTGCTTTTGTTTTCATATAACGACAGATTTAGATCCTGATTTTGCTCTCATGAGAAAAGTATCATAATAATATCCTTTGAGTGGATTTGATAGCAATAAGATATAATTCTTGGGTGCTGTAATTAGCATTTGTTGGCCCATTATCTATAGCCGTCAAACTTTTGACACCCCTGCGCAGAATTAATCACCCCCCCCCGTTTTGCAAATTGTTGATTATCAATGAAATAAAAAGTTTGACTGTCAAACTTTTACCCTTGGTTGAAAACTTTTTCTACAGTAATTTTGCATCAGTTTAATCAATAAATGCAATAAAATGAAAAAGTTACACTTACTCTTCGGAGTTTTAATTTTTATCGGGTGCCTTCAAGCCCATGCTGAGAAAAGCAGGGTCGCTATGGAAAAATGGCAAACAGGTAATGTGGATGGTAGTACAACTGTACGCCGTTCTCCTATGAGAATCCCTATTGATGTATATTATGATGACGAACTACGTCAAATAGAGATTTCCGGTGACGAGAGAGTTGAAGTTCAAATATTCCTATGTGATATAAATGGAAATACGCTGGACTATTCGCATTGCATAAATACTGTGTTGGATATACCATACAGCTATAGTGGTATAATCATTCTACGCATTGAAAGTGAGGAATGGATTGCCACAGGCAGAATTATCATTTGATATTTCTCAAGTAAATTAGCAGAACAACACTCTTCGAGCGAATACTATGCGGGTGAGTAGTTGACATTGTTGTCATTTAATAACAGTAATAAAAATATGAGAAAAAACATTATACATAGAATTTCTATTGAACACTGGAAGCGTGTTGCAACGTCGACTTTACGATGGAAGGTAATCTTGCTACTTTTCATCTGTACATTTGCTTTTACCAAAAATGCCCATGCATATGATGATTTACGGAATACCCTTGATTACATGTTTGCCAAAATTGATCGAAATGCGGTTCCAACCGGTTATTTAATCGATTACGCAATAGAATACGAAAATCTTGACAAATATAACGGTAGAGAAAATACATCTACAATGCAATGTGATATTGTTACATATGCGAAAATAGTAAAGACTCTGTCTTCGTCATCATTAGGTAAAACGTCTTTTCATAAATTCAAAAACAGCCTTTATGATGCGCCGAAAAATAATAAGACCGATTCAAAATGTCGATTAAGTATCATTTTTCAAGATTATGCTCAACTTAAAGCAAATTCTTTGAATACAGGAGCAATAACTTATGAGAATGGACAGGTATATTTGCACAGGCAAGATGCCTTTCAAATCAAAAAACTGTGTGCAGCATGTATCATTGATAATGCCAAGGAAAATAATAACATTACATTCACTCTCCCCAAAGAATTGATATTGAGTAATGAATCATCAATCTCTGATGTGCAAATTGATTGTGGCAATGGACTTCAAAGTTTAATAAACAATGATGTGCATATTTACCTTCCAGAAGGGCATCATATAATTAATGTTATTATCACAGATTTGTCTGGAAATAAGTACTATTCTTCAACAACAATAGAAATTCAAAATAATGTGTTGTCGAGAAAAAATACACGCTCATTTGGTGTAGGTATGTATGATAGTCAAGAAATTATAGGGAATTCATATAATGGAGTTGTGACAAAAGCAGATGTTTCTATAATATACGCAAGTAACAATTATAGTGGTCACATTAAAAAGCCTTTAATATTTGTTGAAGGATTTGACCCACGTGATTTAAATCCGGCATTAAAAGGGTCTATGACTTGTGAATCTGTTTATAAAAAATGGGCAGATTTCATAGACAGAAATCAATATGACTTCATTTATGTTGATTGGCAAGAGTCTGGAGAGTATATACAAGCTAATGCATACACACTTATTAAAGTTATTGAAACTATTAATAGACTGAGAGATAGTAATTCTGACCCAGCTGTCATAATAGGACATAGTATGGGAGGTTTGGTTGCGAGATATGCACTAAAAACAATGGAAAATAATAATAAAATCCATAATGTTGGAACTTATGTGAGTTATGATGCGCCTCATATGGGTGCCAATGTTCCAATGGGTTTATTATATGGCTTTCATGGGCTATTGAAATTTTTGGATGATAAAGATGTGATTGATTATCTTGTAAAGAAATATACAGATGTCGAAAAGTTAATCCAAATTGGTAAAAGATTCGCTTATTCAACCGCAACTCAACAAATGCTTGTAGATTATATAGACCCTACTGGTTCAAAGAACAATTCCGTGCATTTTCAATGGCAAACGGAATTAGACAATCTTGGATTCCCAAACGGTGATCCTGGTAAGGATTTTAAGAAAATTGCAATAGCAAATAGTGATTATTCTTCAATGTCGATTCGAGACAAATATATCTATTGTGACTTTTCTGCTGGGACAAATGTTGCCCAGCCTATATCTCCATTATTATCTATTGCAGTAGGAGTTTTATTCCAAGATGTAATTGCAGGATTGCTGACAATTTTACCTGGTAGAGATGAAATAAATGGATATTTTGAATGCCTTTCTGCAAAACAGATTGGTCAAAAGGTAACAGATATACATATAGGGTATAAGAAAACCTTTCTTTGGTTAATTCCAATCTCGAAAACAATGTTTTCGTACACAAAAAACCATCAGGGAAATTGTTTGTATGATACATATCCTTCATCTTTATATAGCAACAGCGAAATGCCCTATCAAGATAGAGATGACGGTGGATTACCTGATTTTGCCCCAATTATATATGATTGGAGTTATGATATAGATATTCTGCCTCAATTTGCATTTGTTCCAACATCCAGTGCGCTTGCAGTAGATAATGGAATAAATCCGGCACCATCTATTTTTCTTTCTAACCCCAATCCGTCATTATCTGCTTTTGACGGAGTCAAGATGGAACACAATACAAACCATATTTGTTTCTCAGAAGAGTGCCAAAGTTGGATAGAGGGGCAGATAAAAACGACAATATCAGGACCGTCAACAGGCTTTACTGGAGCTAAATATACGATATCAAATCAAATAGGTCAAGTAGAATGGACGAGTTCAGATGCTTCACTGGCAACAATTTCTAATCAAGGAGTTTTGACTGTTCATGGAAAAGGAATTGTTAAAATTGCAGCGAGTGTCAATGGCGTAGAATATTCAAAAAAAATTGTTGTTGGGATGCCAACTTATGTTTTGAGTGCAAATCATGTGCCTGGCGGATATATGATAAATGCAAATATAATATCGTCTCAATTTAAAAATTATTCATCTTGGATAAATCAAGTGATAACTTTTTGTTGGGGTGTAAAATATGCGGGAAGAGACATTAAATGGATAAATGGTCATAGTCCTTCAATAATGCTTCCGCTTGAAAGAGAAGCGGATAATGTAACTGTGTATTTTAAACTAATAGACAATAATGGGAATGAAAGCCCAATGCAATTTGTCAATGCAGTATCTTCAGATTTATTCTTTGTAAACAATAATATTCTATCGATTGATGAAAGTAAAAATATATATAAAGAAAATGGTTCGTTGTATTCATATAAGAATGGTAAAATATACCTAACAAGAGATACCTCGCTTCCATCCCAGTACCAAAAAGACATTTGGACATCTACAAAAGGTGTTGTTTTTAGTCCCTTTTCTACAGCTTATGACGTAACAGTTACACGTGGAGAAATTCCGATTAAGCAAGTATTGCCAGAAGAAGAACTAAATCTTGTGATACAAAATGCTACAACAGGTAAAGAGTATGTATATACCATTGCATTGTTGAATGCTGAGGACAAAATTATACAATTTATTCCTGTCACTTTCAAAATGAAATAAATATGAAGCATAGCTTAAGTATTCTATTATTGGCAATGTTTTCCATGACTGTATTGTCAAGTTGTGAAAAAAGGGAGATCCTAAAGCATAAGACTGTCTATGGAGAAGCGACTATAAATAATAATTGTTTGTTACAATACACAACAATTGGCGAAGGTGTATCTAATAAATACTGGTTTCTTCCATTGGGTGTTGATAACAATTTTATAGTCAAAGAAGGCGTATGTTACTTTCAAATGTTTCTACGAGATTGTGAAGAAAAGGATTCAGAGATTTTTTGGTTAATCCTAATTGGATGCCATGCTGATAAGGATTTTCCTGTCATTGGCAAGGAATATAAGATCGTTGTCCAGGATCAAGTTGATTTGGGGAATATATACAACTCTTTCTATTGGAGTGGTGAACTTAGAGATTTCTATTCTGGTAACCCCGAATTTAAGTCTTACGGTATTGCTGGTTTAAGTGCACCTCCTTCTCATGATGAATTTGTACCCTTAGAGGGGTCATTACAATTTTTGAAAGGAGATTCAAAGGCAGGTGAGTATTCCATTTCATACAATCTTAAAAGTGATGGTAATTCTGCTGGTGGAACATACTGTATTATAGGTAAATTTAATGGTAAACTAAAAGTTATTAAATGAAAATGAAAACAATAAAGCTTTTGCTCATAATGTCAATAGCATTATGTTCGTCATGTCAAGAACAAGATCTGGTATATGATTCTTCCATTGATTCAGAAGACATTATAGATGTTCGCATGGATAGTCTTTTGATTTATCAAAAACAAATTAACCATGGTGAGATGCTCAATAATTTAATTAGATATAGAAATGGTAAGTTTTACCTTGATTTATCTGCTGTTGATGCAGAGAAATTAGGCATTTCTCTTTCTGAGTATGATAATGTTTTGAAACAAGTAGAACTGTTAAATAACAAAAATTTTAAAGTTAAGTAATTATGAAAAAGATTATTAAGCCTATTGCGGCCATGATTGCTATGGTCTCAATGTTATCGTTTGGCTCTTGTTCAAACGAAGAGGAAGCAATGTCATTCTCTCCGGAGAAATCAAATCAACAAGGTGTTGATTTCGTGGCTGAGTTTACACCTCAGCAGGAAACAGCACTTATTGAAACCGGAAATCCATATGGTGAGGTTGCTCAAAAGGATTCCTGGACAAGTGCTATATCCGCAGATATCCCAACATGTTGGGGTGTGTTTGAATTGCCTGAATATGCAAATACTCGAGCAGCGGGTATCTATGGCTCATATCCTGCCCAGTATTGGACGATGCTTCGAGTTAAACTTCTTCAACTCCCTCAAAATATAAAGGATGGAGCGATTATGGCTATTGAGCAAATTGAAAACACAACTAATGTACGGTTTTATAATTCAATCGAAGATGAGGAATATTATGAACCAGGACATATAAAACTGCCCAACATTGCAGTGCGCATGAATGGATCTGCTATAGAGGGTAGTGGTAGTTACGGCCTTATAGGAGGAGAGCAGTACATTAATGTTCCCACTGCATTGCAGTTTGAATCAGACGATGAGATTCGCCGGTTTTTCCTTCACGCTTTTTGTAATGCTGCGGGTATGTTCAATGAACAACAGCGCAAGGATCGAGATGATTATGTAACAATCAATCTTAATAATGTAAAAAGCAACTGTAAATCAGCTTTTACAAAGATTACTCAAAATTACACCATGCAGGGAAGTTTTGACTATTCTTCGATAACATTGGCTGCTTCTACAGATTATTCAAATGGCTCAGGAAACACCATTATGAAAACAGGAAACTTCTCTATTGCTAAAAATTACACTCTTTCTTATAATGATATCTATTTCTTAAATGGGCGTTATTTGCCTTACATCGCAAGGACTGATAATTATATCGAATTGGATGATACATATTATCCCAATGGTCAAAAACTTACAGAGGCAGAAAGGTTACAGTTGCAAACACAATTGAATAGCCAAAGAGGGTTATACGGTGAGCCACCTCTAAGCGGCAGAGCTATCTTAGTAGAATGGTAATTCAAGGATTAAGTAGATATATAAGTATAACATCAAGAAAGATTAAAGTCGACAATAATCCCACAGACCAGACTGTATAAAAGGGACGAAAGCCGAAAAGTTTATAGAGTAGGCGTAACATTAAACTCAATTCAAATGAACATTCAAGAATTAGAAAAGATCAATTCTGCTATCCTTAGTGAAGAAGAAATGATCAATGTATTGGGAGGGGAAAATTTTGAGAACTCCGAAATCACCAAACCTGAAACTGATTCATATTCAGACAAGTGTAACAAATGTGACAAGTGCGATAAATGCACTTGGTTTTGTGGGTAAGGTGTATATGGATGTAAAGAATCCATATAGAAAATACTGATTTTATAATTGTTGTGCACGAATCTCTCTTTGATTCGTGCATAACTTAATCCTTTTCAAAAAATGAGAGCTAATAAATATTTATATACTGTTCCGTTAGATTCGTATAGCTCAGTTATATTCAACGGAGTAAACAAGAAATTTATAAAAGTAGATAAAGATAAAATTGATTCTTTTCTCCAAATCTTACAGGCTCCAGATGCTTTCGTGAATTCTCACCAATCAATCATAGAGTATTTTAAAACTTTAGAGTTTATTGTGGACAACGATAGTGATGAACGGGCTGTGCTGAAAGATATTCGGAACCGATTTATTCGTTCAAAAGAATATAAAACAACGATAGTTCCTACATACGAATGTAATTATAATTGCTGGTATTGCATTCAGAAACATGAGCCAGTTAAAATTGACAACGAGAATATTCGGTTAATTATTAAGCATATAAAAAAGTACATAATAGAGAATAATATAGATTTCTATGTGTTGTCATGGTTTGGGGGAGAGCCGTTAACTCAGCCTAAAATTATCGATTGGGTTTCGTCTGAACTGTTTTCTTTTTGCAGTGCTAATGGTGTTGATTATAGTGCTGGAATAACAACAAATGGAGCATTGCTGAATGATGAAAATATAAAAATGCTTGCACGAAACAAAGTTCATTATTATCAAATAGCTATAGACGGTGATGAGAAAGTTCACAATCTCAATAAACATGACAGCCATAGTGACAATTCGTTTGCGTTGATATTGAGCAATATAGTTGAGTTGTTAAAGCTGAATCAGAAAGCGGAAGTTGTATTGAGACTGAACTATACTTTAGTAACGCTAAAAAGTAACAATCTATTAAATGATATTTGCAAATATATCCCCATTGAAGACCGATGCCGTATAAAAGTTGATTTGCAGAAAGTTTGGCAAATCAAAGAAGAAAAAGTTAAAATAGAGGAATTAAGAGCCCTACAAGAGAAACTTGTAGATGCTGGCTTTGAACTGTGTACAGAGCATGTGTTCTCCATGTGCTATGTTGAAAAAGAACACTATAATATGTTTTTTTATAATGGTGGGGTTGAAAAATGCGATAAACGTCCAATAGACAAACTAAGGGGATATATTAACAATAATGGAGATATTGTATGGAAAGAAAAACCAATATTTCAAGAGTACGATTTATTTGATAAAAACTGCATCTGCAGCGATTGTCTTTATTATCCTCTTTGTTATTGTGGCTGTCCCATCGTTAGAGAAGATAGGATAAACGAAAATAATAAGGTAACTTGTGGACATTGCAGCGACTACTCTATTTTTAAAAATAGAATTCAAGACTATTGTTGGCGTGTACTCAATAATAATAAAATTCCCAAAGAATAATAAGCGGTATGAAAAGGTTACTATTTATAATAATTGCCTTGCAATTTCCAATAGTACTTATTGCTCAAGTTATCTCAGGGCGAGTTCGTGATGCGGAAGGAGAACCTATCTCTTATGCTAATGTAGCGTTGTGTCAGAAGTCTGATAGTACGCTTCTCTTTGGTGTGGTTACAAATCACGAAGGATGCTTTGAAATAAAAGTAGAAGATGCAGAAAACAGCTTTTTACGAGTATCTTGTGTTGGGTTTCAAGTTCAGAATGTAGAGATAAAAAAAGTTCCCATAGAAATTATATTGATTCCATTGACATTAAGCGAAGTGATAGTTACAGCGGATATGGTTAAAAAGGATGCTTCATCAGAGGTGTATTATATAACCGACTCTCTGAGAAAAGCCTGTATAAATTCATTGCAGCTATTGGATAAACTACAAGGAGTTAAGATAAATTGGATGACTGAAGCAATTAAGATAGGAGAATATCAAGATGTGCCTATTATGCTCGAAGGCAGAGATGTGGGCTTGGAGTATATTCGCAATCTCAATCCTAAGCGTATTCGAAAAATTGAGATTCTTAGATATCCTAAGGGAAAATACGGTGACGCTCCCATTGTAATGAATGTCATTTTAAGTAACACTTATATCGGGTTTGATATAGGTGCCCATGCTAAAGGAATGCTGGCTTTAAGGAAGAAGCATTCTTATAACGCAGATGAAGGTTTAACCTATACCTATGCTACAAAGAAATGGAATATGTATGGGGATGTGGGAGTGAAGAATAAGCTACAGTTTGAAGCGGTGTCTTACGAACAGACCTATAAGGATATTAGAGAAAATACAGCAATGGAAGATTATAACAAACCTAACGGGAGTAATAGCTTGACTAATTTGAATTTCAGCGTGGGTGCAGATTATAAGATCAATCCACAGCATGTTCTTTCATTACAGACTTGGATAAATAGTAATAAAGGAAAAAATAAGAAAACATACAATGATATTACTCAAAGCTTTTTATCCAATTCTATTGGTAAGTATCATGCTTCTAATATTACAACTGGAGTTTATTATAGAGGTTCTATCAATAATAAGCTGTATCTATCTGGTGATGTTACTTATAACTACTATAATGTAGATGAAAATAAGCAATATTCTTTGTTAACGGATATAACGCATCAACAATACGAAGGAAAGAAGAACTACTGGCGGACCAATGCTGATGTCAGATATATATGGAATGATAGGCTGAGCAGTACCATTGGCTATACTTTTACAAATAAGAATTATACCAATTATGACCGTCCGAGCAATGCAAGACTCTTTTCATATAGAGAAAGTCGGCATGATGCCTATTTTAGTATAAATGTTGATCTCACAAAGAATTTTAACTTTGTTGTAGGAAGTAATCTCTTATATGTTGATGAAAAAAATGATGTCCTTTCGGACGGAAATTTTTCATGGATACCATTAGTTAAAGCATTTTGGCGACCTTTTAAACTTATGTCTATATATGCGAATTATTATTGTGATGTGCAACATCCCAATCTCGACCAACTGTCGGTAGTAACTTATCAGCGCAATACCTTTCTTTGGCATAAGGGCAATCCTGAGTTGAAAGCGAAAATTATGCACTATATGCAGTATAGAGTCGATTTGAAGAATATTATTCAGCTTACCTATCTGTATAAACATTCCTCACGTGAAATCACGCCTTGGTACTATATCAATGGAGATAGAGTAATAGAAACTCTAATAAATGGAGATTATGTTCATCAGTATATTGGTCTTAATGGCAATTACACACTTCCTCACAATATAGAAATCAATTTTGCTGCTAATTATCAGTGGTATAAGAGACGTACGGAGGAACAAACTTCATGGCGTGACGGTCACACATGGTATCTGGATATAACAGCTACATGGCAAGCTCATAAACGATTAGCTTTTGTTTCCGGATACTTTCTTCGGTATGATAAAGAACCATTATTACAGGGCGAAAGATATGGGCAGAGTGAGCAATTGATATTGGGAGCCCAAACCTCTCTGCTTAAAAACAAGCTCTCTATGATGTTAGCTATAGCAATTCCGACAAGTGCAATTTCCAAGCGTACTTACAATAAAATTATTATTCCTGATTATCAATATACTACATGGAATAACGATAAGGTGAATAATGCCATAGTTCAGCTTAGCTTTCGGTATAATATTGGTAAAGGTAAGGCTTCCAAATGGCAAAATACAAATAATAGCGAAATAGAAAAATAGATTTAGTCAAACAGATAAAATCAAATGAAATTCGTAAGACAACGTGACAGTATGCAATGTGGTGCTTCCTGTTTAAAGATGATTTGCGATGAGTACAAAGGATCTTATTCATATGAAGAATTATCTGAACTGTGTTCTGTTACTTCTGAAGGTGTATCAATGCTTGGTATTTATCAGGTTGCCAAACAAATTGGATTCATTCCTGAATGCCGTAGAATTTCATCGAAGCAATTGGTCGATAGTTTATTGCCATGTATTCTACATTGGAATCAAAAACATTTCGTTGTTTTATATAAGCATGATAAAAAAGGAGAATTTTATATTGCTGATCCTAGCAAGGGGCTGGTCAAATATCAAAAGGAGGAATTTGAAAAGCATTGGCTGTCAACAGAAATTGATGGAGAGAGCAATGGCCTTGCCATGTTTCTAAAGCCTACCGACTCGTTTTATAACAAAAAAACAGAGACAAAGACTGTAGAGAGGCGTTCATTCAACTTTTTGTTTGGTTATGTATTACTATATAGAAAATATTTCATCCAAATTATTTTGGGGCTGTTGCTGGGGTGTTTACTTCAGCTCATCATGCCTTTTTTAACTCAGGCAATCGTTGATATTGGAATAAAGTATAATGACATAGGGCTTATATGGCTTGTCCTATTGGGAGAACTGATGATTGTCACTGGACGTACCGCAACAGACTTCATTCGCCGTTGGTTGCTGCTTCATATCTCCATGCGGATAAACATTTCATTGGTAAGTGACTTTTTCATAAAATTGCTGAAGTTGCCGATGTCGTTCTTCGATACAAAGCTAATGGGTGATTTATTACAGCGAATCGGAGATCATTCGCGTGTGCAGAATTTCCTTACCGGACAGATCTTGAATGTGATTTTCACATTCCTAAGTTTCATCATATTCGGTGTTGTCTTGTTTTTTTACAATAAAATAATTTTCGGTGTTTTTATTGTGGGAAGTGTTATTTATGGATTATGGATATCATCATTTCTACGGCGTCGCAAGGTGCTTGATTATGAAATATTCGAGCAACAAGCGATTAACCAAAACAAGACATACCAGTTTATCACGTCAATGCAGGAGATAAAGCTCCAAGACTGTGAGCTGCGCAGGCGGTGGGAATGGGAAGATACCCAAGCTGATTTATTCGGTGTTCAAATGAAGTCGCTTAAACTGCAGCAGACACAAGAGGCCGGCTCCATATTTATTAATGAGGTCAAGAACATACTGATAACAGTATTTGCGGCAACAGCTGTGATAAACGGTCAGATTACACTTGGAGCGATGCTTGCCATTCAGTATATTGTGGGGCAACTCAACTCACCGGTAGAGCAGTTTATGTCATTTATTTACTCTTTACAGGATGTAAAGATATCCCTTGAACGAATAAACGAGATTCATGAAGGTAAGAACGAGGAATCCAAAGAAAATCAGGCAAAATCATTTAACAAAGAAAAGTCAATCATTATTGAGGACATAGATTTCAAATACGATCCCCATGCTTTGAAGAAAACACTTGAGGGTGTGTCTTTTGACATTCCAGAGGGTAAGGTAACTGCCATAGTAGGAGCATCTGGAAGTGGGAAAACTACACTGATCAAGCTTATGCTTGGTTACTATCAGGTTATGGCCGGTTCAATATCAATCGCTGGTCGTAATATCAATGAATACAACCTCAAGTGGTGGCGTCGTCATTGTGGAGTGGTGATGCAGGACGGAGTGATATTCTCCGAATCCATAGCTCGAAACATCGCTGTTGATGACGGCGAGATTGATGTGGAACGGCTTGAACAGGCTGCGAAAATCGCAAATATCCATGACTATGTGATGGGGCTTCCTTTAAAGTACAACACTATTATCGGCCGGGACGGAGTTGGGTTAAGCCAGGGACAAAAGCAGCGCATACTCATTGCCCGTGCAGTTTATAAGAATCCGGATTTTATATTCCTAGATGAAGCGACCAATTCCCTTGATGCTAAAAATGAGAGAGCAATAGTTGAGAACCTTGATGAATTTTACAAAGGTCGAACAGTGGTTGTGGTGGCGCACAGACTATCCACTGTAAAAAACGCAGACCAAATCATAGTTGTAGATGGTGGAAAGATAGTTGAAGTTGGTAATCACACTTCTCTCATTAAGAAAAAGGGTGTATATTATAATTTAGTTAAAAACCAGTTGGAATTAGGAAGTTAGTCAAAAGAGCCAATTGGTAGTAAATCACCATTGGCAGATAATCAACATAATTATTAACATTTCAAAAACAAAAAAGAATGAAAAAAAATCTTTTCGCGTTCGTAGAACGTAATGATTCCAACAAACAGTTTGAGAATCATCTGAGTGCTTCAGTAATGGCACAAATCTTTGGAGGTGGCAATCACGCAAATGCTGTCACCAAGTTAGAGGACAAAGTGCAATATTGCAATCCTTGGTCGGATTGTGATGCGTGGAACTGTGCGCCTGATTGCCAATGTAAAAATAATCTGGCATAACTAACTATGGAGAGGGGACTCTTCTTGGAATTGTTCCCCTCTCCTTAAAAAAATTATTCTATGTATTGGTCTAAATATAACATGGTATTAGAATCTTCATACGGAAGATTTATTTATAACACTTATACGAACAACCTGATGAAAATGGAGGCATCACTTATATCTTGTATAGACACAATTATGGGTGGTGACTTTTCTGATTTATCAGAGGATGAAATATTAGTGCTTAAGAAGAATATGATATTAGTGGATGATGATACTAATATTTATCGTTCCATTAAATTACAACGCTCACTGTCCCGTTTAGATACCAGTTACCTGACATTGACCATAGCACCGACAACAGCATGCAATTTCAAATGCGTTTATTGCTATGAATCGGGTATTGCGCCGTCGTCTGCAAAAGCTCAATCCGATTTGCTCGAAGACACGATGTCATTTGTTAAATTATTCAAGAACACAAAGTATTTGCGTGTTACATGGTATGGTGGAGAACCTCTGCTTCAATTTGAGTATATTGAGAATTTATCGCACAGGCTAATGGAAATGTTTGACAACTATAACGCCCACATGATAACAAATGCCTATCTATTAGATAAGACGAAATCCGAGAAATTGAAAGAATTGAAAATTACTGCCATTCAAGTAACGATTGACGGTTTGGAGGAAGTTCATAATAAACGCAGACCTCATAAACAGAACAATGACAGTTTTCAAAGAATTGTGCATAATCTTGACGATTTATTTTCTATATATCCTGAGATTTCTATTGGATTTAGAGTTAATGTTGACAAGTCTAATCAATCTGAATACTCTCGTATATACAGTTTTCTCAAGGAGAGATACGGCAAATACAACATCAACATCCATCCTGGATACGTCACAGATGACTTCTCTGCAGAACCAAATAACTGTTGTTTTGAAGCGGACGAAGTAAATAAGTTCGTTTTAGAACAATATGACAATCATAACATTCCGATTTCATTATATCCCCATCCTCTGTTTGGAGAATGTAGCGCACGTCATATTACAAGTTTTGTCATTGGTCCAGAAGGAGAACTTTATAAATGCTGGAATGATATTGGCATCAAGGAGAAAACAATAGGGACAGTTAAAGAAGTTTCGTTGTCTAATGAGCTGCTATTGAAATATTTATTGGAAAACGACCCTCTCTCAGATACCAATTGTGAGAACTGTTCTTGTTTCCCTATATGCGAAGGAGGATGTCCATATAAAAGAATATACCAAAAAGATGGTCAAGAAAATTTTTGCAAAGCAAAAAGAAAAGGCATTATTGACAAGCTCAAAAGGCATATTGATTTTAAGTATAAAAATAACAAAATAATTCAATAGATGAAAGCATTATTCGTCATCATTATGGGATTATGCCTAAATGTATCGTATGCGCAGGAACCTGATACTACAAAAACTTTGATTCAAGCCAAGGAACTTGATGAAGTGGTTGTCAAGGCATCTTATCTTACCCGCGAGAGTGACCATATTCTCGCAATTCCAACAAAAGAGCAGCGTAAACATGCTGTGACCGGTTATGACCTGTTGAACAATCTCATGATTCCAGGAGTGTCCGTTGAGCGTTCGACTGGAAGTGTAACAACCCCTGCCGGGGCTGCAACTCTCTACATTGATGGACGTGAAGTAGATTTTCGAGAGGTACAGTCATTGAGGCCGAAGGATATTGCTCGTGTGGAATATTTCGATGTACCGACCGGTAAATACGCCAAAGACACATACGCTATAAATATTGTCATGAAACCACTCAACAATGGTGGCTACACACAGCTCGATGCGTTTCAGGGGGTTGGATATCTTAATGGTGATTATAATTTGATTTCAAAATTTGTCACAGGAACCAAAAGCCTAAATCTTTGGGCAGGATATTCTTTGGAAAATCCCAAATCATCAACGAACGAAAAAGAGGTCTTTAGATTTCCAGATTATCAGTTGAATAGACAACAATATTACAACAATGCCGGGAACAAGCAGACAGAAGAATATGTGCAGGCATCAATAAGTAACCGGGGGAAAAAATATATCTGGATGCTTCGAGGTGGTATGGCATGGAATGATATAAGAAACAATGTCAATAATGGAATAATGGACTATTGGAAAACAGATGCACCAGTCAAGGACGGTAGTATTTTGAACCTTGATAGTCGAAACAAAACTTATCGTCCGAGTGTCTATTTCTACGGATTACACACATTTTCCAACACAAAGTCGTTGGATTATGTATTTGATGGATATTATTCTCGGAACGACTATAACCGTTTCCATAATGAGGATGATGCGTCATTTCATTCACTTGTCAAAGAAGATTATTATTACGTCAAAGCGAATGCTAACTATTCAATGACGTTCAGTCATAGGAACAGATTAGCATTCAGCTTATTCGAGTTCATGAGAATCAGTGATTCAGAGTACACCGGGACTTCAACATATAATCAAAATTTGCGTTCATCGGAAACTATCCTTTTTGCTGACTATTCCCAGCGTTTTGGAAGATTCTTCTTTGATATCAACCCAGGACTATCATTCCTTACATATCGTTTAAGGGGGATGGAGTCGATCAATCATCTTACCCCGAGACTTCAGGCAAGAGCTACATATAAGATAGATAAAGTACAGCAACTTCAATTTACATTCGCTCTGGGAAATACTTATCCGAGGATAAATACTATAAACAATGTCGAACAACAGATAGACCCTATTATCATTCTCAAAGGTAACCCGGATATGGATAATTCAATTCTTTTGAATCCACGATTAAGCCATACATTGAATCTTAACAAATTCGCTTTACAAACAGGAGTGTCTTACTTCTACCAGAATCATTCAATTATTTCAGATTACTACATACGGGACGGACACCTCATTAGCACTTTTAGGGACGACTGTATCTATCATCGCCCCAGTGCTGATATATCTATGACCTATAAACCTTCCGGTTCTCTCAATATGAAATTATCCGGTCAATGGATTGAACATTTGGTGCGGGGAGGGGCTGAACATCGTAGCTTGTCCTCGATATTAGGATCTGCCATGGTAAACTACTATATTCAGGACTTTGCTTTCGGTGTATCTTTGGTGACACCATCCCGGGATTTAATAGACAGTCAGATTCGTAGAAAGACTTTTTGGCAGTATCAACTGTCGGCAATGTGGAATCATGGGAATTGGGCTATTGAGGCTAATGCAAACAACTTATTCATGATGAAGAATAATATTGTGGATGAGTTGTCATCTTCATATTATTCCTTCAAGCAAACAAATCAAAGTCGCAGTTACAACCAGTACGCAACTTTGAAAATCGTTTATAGTTTTGATTACGGCAAGAAAACATCTAAAACACCTGATTATGAACATAAAAATAGTGAAAGTGCAATCTTAAAATAAATTACAATGAAAAAAGGAACAGAAATTGAATTACGTTCAGAGAAGGTTCGCAATCTTTTAGGCGAAATACCGCCAGCTCTTGTACGATGGGGAACGGTAATAATCGTTGCCATATTTTTGGTGCTATTATTAGTGGTATGCTTCATGCCTTATCCTTATTCACAAGGAGAAAGCATTTTGCAACATATTTTATTGATGTAATTTCGCACTTTATGCATCATAATCCGGATCCATCGCCTAAACCAGTTGCAGGTGATGAATCCGGGATTATTAAGTTATCTATATTCATAGGTTGTTATTTCTATCTCTCAGAACTTGCATCGACAAATATCACATATATAAAATAAGGAATCCGCTTTGATTCGCTGTTCTATGGGAGCGTGGCAGATTCATAGATTGCAAAGGCATTGGTTTTATCACTTTCCTACAATTTCCTTTCCAGAGAATTGGAAATGAATCTGACTTGTTTGCTATCTTTATCTCCAAAGCGGCTCGTTTTCCCAGTTCGCAGGAAAAAACTTCACTGAAACATCAACATTGAAATGTCACTTCAACAATTATAATATTTCTGACATTGAAATTTGATCGGAATTAGTGCAATTATTTCCGACTACAAGGCATTTGTACATGAAAGGTCTTATCCTCTTGAAATGCCTCTAATGAATCCACAAACAAATTCCCAATGTTTTGTGTCATGAAATTGTTATAGTTCAACAATGCATGATTACAGACACCTGTCAATTCGTCTATAAAGGTCAATTCATTATCCATAGCTCTCTTTAGCATAACACTGAAGCCTACATAATGTTTCTGCGCCTGGACAATTATATTGAATACTGCTTGTGCCGGATTAGGCAAGCAATAGTTATTGGACAAGTCTTCTTTAAGCCTATCAAAAGGAGTTTTATAGGTTGCATGAAACTGAGACACGGAACACGCAGACAATCTCGCTTTTTCATCATCAGATAACACAAAGACCGGAAAAAACAATTCATCAATCATATTCAAGAACAAATCTTTCTTGTTCTTATTGAAATAGAATATCGCACCTCTCGTTTGAGAGATATTCTTCTCCAGCTCAGCAACTGATATGGCATCCCATGTGCCCTGAGCCATTAGGCGATAACATTGCTTTAGAATGTCTATTCGGTTCTGTAGGGTCTGTGGCCGTGGCTTGTTCATACATAAAAAGGGTACGAGGGCTATTACATCTTACTGTGAAGGTTGTGGATACCCTATGGAAAAGACATAACGCCCCCGTACTTTTATGCACGAAGAGTCATCATACCTATCTGCTTCCATAGTTAAAAACTTCCACATTTTCACAGAGAAAGACAAATATGAACCCTTAAATTCTTATTTTACAGTTGCAAAGGTAATAAATATTTTTAAATAACCCATCAAATACAGCTTAATAAAGCCACTCCATAAGAAAATCTACCGCTTTCCGGAACCAAAAGTGCTATTTTATCCCCTTTCTTCAGTGGTTTTGTCCTGACAAGTTCGTCAAGCGCAGTAAAAGGTGACACCGAACCGACATTACCCACCCAGGTTAGGTTCGTAAACCATTTGTCGGCTGGAAGTTGAATGTTTCGTTTTTGGAGTTCCTCGTCAAGCCGCTTATAAAAATACATGGATGAGATATGCGGAATGACATAGGTTATCTCTTCTGGATTAACTTTGCCTTTTGCAAAGGCTGCTTCAATGGCATCTACAAAATACGGTATGCCATATTCATTGAGTTGGCGAACATCCTGTTTGAGACTCCATATAGATTTGTTCCCAAGTTCACGGCCCTCAAATGATTTCCATCCGGTCAGACTGCCATCAGTGTTTTTATCTGCCCACATATACATACAGGCCGGCTGACGGTTCGCATACGAAAATGTATGAATCCAGTCTATTGACAAATTGACGTCCCCATCGGGAACATTTTTCAGAAGAAGGGCTGCTGCACCATCTGAAAGCATGAAGCGAAGAAAATCTTTCTCAAAAGCGAGATGTGGATGCTCTTCTATTAAATGCTGGCACTCCATTTCTTCCTTAAAAAAGCGTGACAGCATGGTTGGAGAAATCAGTTCTGAAGCAGCACAGACGGCATTGTCACTATTCCCTGAAAGGACGGACATCCATGCTGTCTTGAGTGCCATAAGGCTTGTCATGCAAACACCCGACAATGACGCTGTTTCTAAGGAGTGGTCAAATGTTGCTCCATGAACCATTGACGCATGGGAAGGAATC
This sequence comes from uncultured Prevotella sp., assembly GCA_947177775.1. Lineage (GTDB taxonomy): Bacteria > Bacteroidota > Bacteroidia > Bacteroidales > Bacteroidaceae > Prevotella. The sequence goes on along the minus strand of CAMWVS010000002.1, from coordinate 39,223 downwards.
AACTGATCCGGCATTGATGTCGCGCATGACAGAAACTGTACTTTGTGTTTTTCGTCTTCGCTTATAAATAATTTGTTAATGGCTGAACTGGCAAGCTCAACATTCGTATGTGTAATCCGCTGCTTTTTATCCAAGGCATAATACCTGGTTTTTATGCCGTTCTGACGCAGGATAATGGATTTCACACGTGACGGGTGACCATCAATCAGCCCAAGATACTCTTCCATTTCATCATTCCCTACCGGATTATTCGGGAAGTATGAAGAGGTTTTGGTAATGAATACTTCTAAACTCATAAATTACATAATGTTTGTTATCTTTTGGCAAAGATATGGCATTTTTATGAATTAGAGAAATATTTCCGTAATTAAAATCTAAATCCTGAGTAACTTATAGAGATTCATCAACTGCATTCTCAGCTCAACTGTGTTCAATCCGACAGACAATGAGTCTATATATGATTGTCCATAAAAGAGGTTCATAAAATTACGAGCAGTATTCATTATATCAATATCGCTCTTGATTTCCTTACGTTCAATGGCTTTTTGTAATACTCCAATCCAAATTATAACCTCCTGATTCCTGTTTTCAAGATACTGAGAGTGTAAATCTGGAAAATATTTGCATATTTGCAAAATCAAGGACATATATGCTCTACTTGCATTTTGCACGTTTTTGCCTACATTGTTAAAACGATTCATAGTCTCTTGACAGCCATTCACATAAGCCTCTATAAAATCTTTCAGTGAATCAAATTCTGTTTGAGTTATTTTCTGTTTCAAATTCTGCGTATCAACCAAATAGTGTTTTACCACAGAATAGAACAAGCCCAATTTGTCTTTGGCATAATATGTTATGGCACCGCGCGTCATGCCGGAAGCACTCTCTATATCAGCTATGCTTACGGCTTCAAATGGTTTGGATAGGAACAGCTTAAACGCTTCATGATAGAGCTGTTCTTTACGGTTGTTTTTATTCATTTAGCTCTGATTCAGATAATTCGACATGTAATTACTGCGCAAAAGTAATAAATTAATTAGGAGAAGGCAAATAATTCGTTATATTTGTGTACCTTTGTATTACATTACGAGTGTAAACTAATATAAGGTAGCCCGGGGCATAACAGTGAGAATGTGGAAATTTTAATTGTGGAATATGCCTTGGACTGCCTTTTCCAATACAGTTGTTATTATTCATATCCATTACAAATCTGCACAAAGCAACTGATATTCCATCCATCGGCGACGCCAAATCCCGGAATGATGCTTGCCTTTGTAATGACAGAAAGAAAGATAATCAGCCAAGATATTCCTGTCACCTGCTTCTATCCTCCGCAATAGACGGCTTTTCTTATATCCCTGTCCTCCAAGAACCTTTGCCGAACCGCAGTTATAGCTCAGGCAGGCAAGCAGGAGACTGTCCGCCCCGTATGACCGATACAGGGCGCAGAATTTCCGCAAGTCCTTCCTGAGCAGAGCGTCTGCCTGACTTTCCGTAAGCAGCACGCCTTTACGGTACGGCTCGCCCGGCTGGACGACATGACCGTAGCCGATGGTCGGCCAGTGCTCCGGGCGATGCAGGGTCTCGTAATGTTTGATTATCAGAATTGCCCGCTCAAACGGCGGCAGTTCCATAAGCCTCCGTAACGTAGGCTGGGCAAAACTTGAACCTATATAGATATAGGCAAACAGGACTATGACAAATATTCGAAGTTTATTTCGCATGGGCTCTCCTTTGTATTTCAGCTATCATCGTTTTCACCTCGATTCCCACACGCAGAAAATTTTTGTACAGCACACGTTCCCTTTCTTCTTTAGACGGAAAGGTGTAGAACTTGGGCAACTCCACATACCCGGCTTCCTCTTTGGCTATCTCCGCCATGTCGAAATCAGTCTTGCAGAAGAACTTGGTGGTCTGAAACTCTTCCGACTCCTGTATGTTCATACTGTCGCCGCGCCCGGTCTTGGTCTTGACGAAATCACGCGCCGTCTGTCCGCATATCCAGCCTGTCGGCATATCGGATATTTTACTTGCCGGCACGAGGCTGTCCATGTTCTCGTTCAGGTTGATGCTCGTCTTATCCCGGTCTATGGTGACACCTTTCTTGAGCTGTACCACCTTGCCGAAGATGTCGTTGGAGAGCCATTCCAATGTCTCCTTGCTTCTTGCCGAACCGCTTACCACATTACCCACGGTCGTGATGATTTTCTGCATGCCCACCTTCCCGTAGTCGGCCTCCAGCTGCGGCAGTTCCTGAAAGCCGAGCGTCACGCTTACTTTGTTGCTTCGGGCCGTACCTATCAGTCTGTCTATTTTATGGAAATACAATGTCGGCAACTCATCCACGATGATTGACACAGGTATATTCTTTCCCTGTCCGGTATTTACTCGTGTGACAAGGCGGTTAAGGATAAGGGCGTTCAACGCGCCGATGATGCTTTCCATTTCGGGGTCGTTCGCAATCAGCAGATAGGACGGGTTCTTCGGGTCGCTGACCTTCAGGTCGAAGTCATCGCCGTCACGATGGAATATCCAGTACGATTCCTTGGTGGCAAGGCGCGAAGTATAGACACGGAGCGTACCTATCATGCCCTCCAATTGCTCCATTGCTTTGTTTTGCAGGGCGGTCTGGAACGGGCCGAGCAACGGCGCGACCTCGTCGTCGGTCTGTAGCACATCAAAAATGGTCTGATAGCTCTGGTTCAGGAACGAGAGAATATGCGGCATGTCGCTGTACTTGCCGAGCCAGTAGGCCGGTTCCGTCACCGGGCCGTTCTTGTATTCACGCACGATGCCGGTAGGTTTCCATATTCTCGTCACCGGGTCTTGTACCTTGTCGGCATAGAGCTGTCTGCCGGAGGCATCATACGGCTCTTTCTCATAGTTCACGAAGAAATAGATACAGGCGGCGAGGAAGTTCACAGCCGATGTCTGAAAAAACTGGTCGGAACCGCCGCCTCCCTCTTTCTTGCCTTTCTGCAGGGATTCCAGCAGGGTCTCTGCGGTCTCGCTGGCGGCGGCAAGGTTCGGGATGTATTTCGCCTGTATAGGGTTCACGCGCCGGCTGTACTCCACATCGACAAAGTTGATTATGTTGAACTGACAGTTCGGCGGGGTTTTACCCAATCGCCTGTTTTTCAGATAGTGATAATATAACTTGGTGGCTAAGGTAGGGAACTTGTAATCATATACAACCATAGCGAAGCCTTTGGCGGAGTGCTGCCGGATGAACGGCTCGATGATGCTGAATGTCTTACCCGAACCGGGAGTACCTACGACCCAGGTGCCTCGGAAGGGATTGGAGACCGACACGCACCCCCGGCGGAATTTCCCCTTGTAATAGAAGCGCATGGGGATGTTCACCGAATACTTGTTCTCCACCGCTTCGGTAGCCTGCTCGAAGCTCTCGTTCTCGAAGTTGAAGCGGTCTTTGAGAAGCCCGTCCTTCAGGAACTTCGAGATATTGTCGAGGGCTACATGGATAAGCACAGCCCCGATGACGGACAGTATCATGTAGAGCCAGATGTTGACCTTCAGCGTGTAGATGCGCGGCATGATGGAGAAACCGAAGAACCACACGGACAGTATGACCAGTCCGACACCGCCGAGCAACGGATAGAGCACCTGCTTCTGCGCGTCCATCTCAAGGTGCTTCTTGTTGCGCGTTCCCACGCAGGTGATGCAGATGAGCAAGAAGGTCGTTACCTTGGCATATATCAGGTTTCCGTCATGGTAGATGAACCATGTCTTGATGCGGTCATGGATGTCCACGAGTACCCCGTTCCAGTGGTCGAGGGTCTCCGGATCGACGGCGTACTCAAAAAATTCCAACAGCAGCGACACATAGACCGCCGCACGGAATATCTTGTAAAGGCCCTGTATCTCTTTCGTTTCTTCCATAAGTTATTCTGTTATCTGTTCCTGTGTATGCTCTGCCGCCTGTTCTTCTGTCTCCTCTGCTCCAAATCTGTACCAGCGGTCGTTGACCTTGACCGCTTCCATGCCGAGATATGCGCCTTTTTCCTGCAGGGCGGCATCTATACGCTCGACGCTTACCGGGCCAATACCGCTGATGCCTTGCAGGTAATCCCTGTCAAGACTGGCAAGCTCTCCGATGCAGGTGATGTTATGGTCTTCCAGAATTGACTTGACTGACGGCAGAATATTCAGAACCGACACCGGCTCCGAGAGATTGGTTGCCTCTTCCGCCTGTGTCAGGCCCGTGTCAATGTCCAGCCCGGCCTTGATTCTTTTCAGCGAGTCAATCCGGATTTCAAGCTGCGCTATCGTGTCCATTCTCTGACGGATGGCTTTCTTTATTTCGTTAGTCTCGTTGATGAGCTTCTCCTTTTGGGTCAGCATCCTTTTCCGTTTCGTTTTCATCGACCGATTCCCGGATTCAAGACAATCCTGTTCATATTTGAGTCCTTTAACAAGTTTGTCCAGCTCTATCGCATGGTTTTTCAGGACGGTGTTTCTCTCGTTGTCGGATGCCATGTCGCCAAGAATACCGTCAAAGCGGTTGAGCAGGGAATCCATCGTGTCTTTCCGTGATTGCAGGAAATCACAGAGCTGCTGCAGTTCTTGACGGTGGGATTCCGCCTTCACGGAGTTGTAGGTCTGTATCAGCACCAGCAATATCAGCACAATGCCGAAAAGGATATGTATAATGTTCATGTCGTTCTTCATTCTAATCGTTCAATGTTACAATGGGTCTCACTTTGTGTGACTGGAGCTTCGGTGTCTCTTGCACGGCACCGCTGCCGAGCGAGTACAGCCATGCTTTCGAGGTCTCCTGACCGGCTACTTCCGTGGATGTCCAGTACCATACCTCGTCCGCATCGTCGGGTAACGGTTCTCCGCCGCATCTTTCAATAATATGGTTAATGTACGGCTTGGCCACATACAGCAGTCGCATCTGGGCCACCGAGGGGATATAGGCACTCTGCCCGTAACGCCACATGGAGAACACGGCATTGGCCGCCGGCGAACCGCAGCCGCTGTTGGCATACATCTCGTAGGTGTTGGCGTTGCCGTCATGCGCGTACAGGTCGGCGGATGTCCCCTGTGCCACACCCACGCTGTCGGCGAAGGCTTCATCGGGCAGGTCACGGAGGTACACGGCATACCCGTTCCCTTCCATCTTTTCATTATTGTGGAGATGGAACACCACGGCTATAGGCTCCTTGCCCTGACGGTCACACTCCTCCAAGGCCATGACACGGCCGTCGGTGCAGAGCACATGTCCGACTTTCATCGAGGCGTCGGGAAACTCGTGATGCCCGTCGCATGACGCGAGAGCCACGGTCAGCGCAAGGGCGAACTGACCGAAGTAGTTGCACTTCAGCATTTTCCATGTCCTATGCCATTTCACTTTCAGCCCTTTGTTTTTGGAACGTATGTCCGTCTGCCTGCGGGCGTTGACACGGTTGATAATCTTGTTCATTCGGTTCAGTATTTTCACATAATTGGTTTTCATGACTTCTTATTTTACAGGTAGTTTCACGCCTAACACGATGCCTGTTCGGAACAGGTCTTTGCCTTTTATCATCAGGTCTGACTTCACTTGCCAGTACACCTGCCAGCCGCCACGCAGACGGTAGTTGTGCTCGTAGCCGGCGTGTACGCCTCCCAACACCCTGTGGGTGTCCGAGCCGAGCGAACCGCCGAAACGGAAGCTACCGTAATGGTTACGACCGCGTACCACGCACGGCTTGTAGGCGGCTCCGATGCTCCACGAACGGTAGTTCTTCCAGAACGAATCCGGGCAGACATGGCCGCACGATGCGCATTTATCCCACTTGAGATAGCCGTTGGCGAAAAACTCCCAGGCGTTGTGGTAGGCGTTCTCACGCTCATAGCTGAGTGTGGCATCCAGCCCGTTCTCATACAGGAGTCCGACGCCGAAGGACACTCGTCTGTCACGGTCTCCGGCAAACGCTGTGGCTGACACCGTCAGCACAGCGACAAGAATCATCAGTATCCTCTTCATGGTTTATTCCTCCATCAGTAATGCGCTGCTGAAGCCATCGGCCGACAACACGTCCTCATAATCTATGTTCACGGATATGGTGCGCCCGGAAATCTGCTTCTCGGTCAGCTCTACAGTCAGCACCTTGTCGTTGGGAAAGGTCAGTTTCTTTACCACGATTACGTTGCGGTAGCCGTGCAGGAACGACCGGGACTGCTCCAATACCAGTTCTGGCTTCAGCTCCACGACCTGCGAGTTCGTGGCTTTCGACACCTTCTTGTCGGAGAGCTTGAGCCTTACCTCGTCGATGTCGAAGCGGATATTGGTGCGGTTGTCCACCGAGAAGTCGAGGAAAAAATAGTCACCCGCCGAATAGATGTTGTTCAGCCGCATGGTCATGCGGTGTTTCTTGCTGCTCACGTTGCGGAACCTCGCGGGCGAAGTCCATATCTGACGCGCATAACGGTACATGTCCTCCGTTGACATCGACACTGCAGGATTGTGATAGGCGGTACGTTCCGACAGCTCCACCTCCTTGCTGGTGACGGCCTCTGTCAGCCGTGTCGTGTACAGCAGGGCGTACTGCGTGCGGTAGCGTTCCGTGACGATGGTGACGATGGCAAGCACCTCGCCGTCCTCATGCCCGGCTTCCTTCGGTTTCAGGCGGACTGTATTGTTGATGGGCTGGTCGCCGGCCACCAGGTCTGTGGATATGTCCACAAAGCGTATCGGCTCGGAGGCGATGATGACGGTCGTCACCTGTTCGTTGACGGTGAGTTGCTCCATTTCCTTATAGGTCGTTTGGGCGGTTGCGCCCATTGTTGCGGATCCGAGAAAAAGAGCCATTGCAAAATGTCTGATATTCATTGTATCTTTTATTTAATTGATTTATAGCGGTTCAGCACTTAACCAAGTAAGTTTTCCTTTTTTTGTCTGATAGATTTCACATAACCACCATGTGCCATCTTCAACTTCATGAGCGAAATCGATTAAAGTATTCTTCGGCATATATATTTCTCCCTTTTCTGTTGGATGTCTGAATGCAAAGAGCGCGATGCGTTGCCCGTCCTCTGCTGAGAAATTACAGACAAGGGCATATACGTCCCTGCGGCTATACCAACATCGGCTGTCAAGGTGCAGCTTATACTTACCGGGAACCGGTGGATTATGATAGTCCATGCCAACAAACTCCTGTTTTTCACTTTGAGTAGTTAAAACTCCAAATGTATTCATAGCCTTACTTACCTGTTTTTACTGGTTTCTGTTTCCGTGAGTTTCTCTGCCTTTATCCGTTCCTCGGCTATCCGGCAATAACTGGCATCGGTCTCGAAACCGATATAGTGCCGTCCGCTTCGGATGGCGGCAATGGCGGTGGTTCCTGAACCCATGCAGTTGTCAAGCACCACGTCCCCTTCGTCGGTGTATGTCCTTATCAGGTACTCCACAAGAGCTACAGGCTTCTGCGTTGGGTGGTAGAAGGCACCGGTCTTGTGTTCCTTCGCTATCTGTATGACGGAGGTCGGATATTTGTCATCGGCGATGCGGACGTCAGTCATCCTCATGTCGCCGTAGCACCGGTTGGTGAATGTCAGGCTGGTGCGCCGGCCGTGGTTGTGCTGCGATTTGTCGCAGGGTATCATCTGCGGATGGTACACGGGCAGGTGCTCGTAAAACACAAGGATGTCCTCATGCTTCCTTAGCGGCATACGGTTGGCGTTCAGATGGCCGCTGGCCCTGTCCTTGTACCAGACAAGGTTATACCGCCACAATCGGGGCTGGGACATGAGCAGTTTTGCCGTGAACATTCCCTGCCCGAAAAGGATGACGGGGCTGTCCGGCTTGATGATGCGCCGGTACTGCTCCCACAAGGGGACAAGCGGTATCGGCCTGTCCCAACGGGCTTCCCGGTTCCTGCGGTTCAGTATGCCGTATGGCAGGTCGCATACGACGGCATCGACGCTTCTGTCGGCAATCCTTTTCATCCCTTCCAAGCAGTCCTCGTTGTATATTTCGTCAATGCGTATCATCGTCCTACCTGTTTTTGTTGTTTTCCCTGCTGTTTACCAGATAGACGAAGGTGCCGTACTTGAGCTTCACCTTGTTCTTGCGTATGGCTTTCGCTATGGCCCCGGTGGTCTGCTGGTAGGCGTTCTGTATGGTCTGCATGCCCCACTGCGCCACATTGTTGCCGTAGCTGCCGTTGTTGATGCTCATGTTGCTGCTCATAGCCCCGGACGCTATGTCCTTGGTGGTCTCACGGAAAGAGGAATTGGGCACATAAAGCCCCTCCATGCCGTCGGTGTCGTAGAGTGTCAGGCTCACCTTCAGGAGTTCGTCACCCACCATAAGGCTTTTGACCGTGCCTTTCACACGCTGCTGCCCAAATCCACTCATAGTGGCGTACATGTACGATCCCTTGGCGAGGACAACACCGTTTATCTCCACCTCGTCGAGCAGACGCAGCCTTACACGCGAACCGTCAACGGCTTTCACATCCTCGTCGATAATCGCTTTGATAAGGTTCGGCTCAGGCTCATTCTCCGCAAGGGTATTGAAATAGGCGGAGTTAGGCTTCTTGGCCTTTACCACGGATTGTGTGGCGGCATCTTCGGGTGGTTGCGTGACGGCATCCTCGTTTTCCGTCACATTGCCTGTTGTCTTGGGTGTTTCCTCGGCAGGTACCTGGGGTTTCTTTACATCCTCAAGCCCTTTCTGTCCGTTCAGGCGTGCTTCCGCCAAAGCCTTGTTCAGTTCGTCGAGGGCTTCCTGCTGGCGTTGTGCGCCACGTCGGAGACGTTCATCCTCGCTCATCGGCTCGGCAAGGGAGTCGTTTGCCATCTCCATGCCGCGCTCACGGCTCTTGTCCAGCCGGGACTGCATCTCCTGCAGACGGCGTTCTGCCTCTTCATCGAGCATGGCAAGGTCTTGTTCCGTGTATTTGGAATCGTATGCTTCCGTATCGCCACCGCGTTCACGGTCGATGTTCTCCACGGCCGAATAGTCCTGGATCTTGCCGTATGACTTGGCCATGTTCTCATACTTGCCGCCAATCTCGTCGGTGCGGAGTTGCGCCTGCGGCAGTTCCGGATTAAGGTACTCCGTGGTCTGCATGTGGGACGGTTTTTCCGCCAGTTCCACATCGAATACGTCAAAAATGAGGTACCCGGCAATCAGCAGTAAGGGATAAAGGATAGCCGGCAGCCTGTATTTAGGCGCACGCCAGTCAATCCTGCTTGTAAGTTCTTTCAGCGTCATTGCTCTCTATATTTATGATTTGTTTGTTACGTTTCTGTCTCAACAGCTCCTCCTGATGTTGTGTCGCCGTGACCGTCTGCTCGGTTTTCGGACGGTTGTATATCTGTACCATGCGGCAGATATTCAGCGTCAGGCATCCGATGACGATGCCGAATACCAGCGTGAGGAACACTTTGGGGTATTTGCAAGCGAAGCATTGCGCATATCCGGCGGCCTTGTCAATTTTCAGAAACTTGGCCCATTTCCGACCGGCACTGACCTCCTTCTCGTATCTTTCGGCATACTTGGGGTCGTTCTTGTCCGGCATCTTCTCTCCGAGTATCAGTTTCTTCCATCCCATAATCAATAGCTGTTTTTGGTTTTCTGTTCAATATCTTTGTTCAGCAGGGTGCGCCAGTTCACGATAAGCAGCCCATGGGGGTTGTTGTCGGTGCGCGGCACTCGTTTCAGTTGCCCGGAGGTCACCAGTTCTCGGGTAAGGATGGAGGTACGGCGTTCTATGCGCTGTCTGCCATAGTAGGTGAACTCCATCTTCTCCTTGTTGAAGTTGATGCTGTCACAGAATATCGAGCATACCGCCGAGGTGCCCATGATGTTGTTGTAAAATCCTTTTTCCTTGAGGGTGTTATACTGGGCAAGTCCCGTTTCATCCACAAGGTACATCGCCTTGTCAAGCGTGTATTTGATGTATTTGTCGTCCGGGGCCAGGGTGAAGAAGTAATGATGATACATCTCCACATGGCTCTTGGCTTCCACATCGAGGGTCTCGTCCATCGTGGTGCGTTGCACGAGGATGGGCACATTGCCGTCCAACACATAGATTTTCTGCTGGGCATCCACTACCATTGAGCGGGCTGTCCAGATGCTCGACAGGCTGATAACAACGCAACCTGCCAGAAACAGGGCGCAGATTATCATCACGAGCTTGATCTTGTTCTCTAAATTTTTAATGACCATTGTTTTGCTTATTTGATTGGTTTCCTATACCTTATTATATATTATCGCATCATGGATGAAATCGCGCCGGTCGTTGACATCTTCGCCTGCTGTGCCACACCCTCGCCGAAGTTTCTCGTACTGAAAGCCGTGTCTCCTTCGGGAATCATCCATGCCGCCAAGTCAGGCACAAGATTCAGGCATTTCAGAGCAACGATGCTTGCAGCCATCAGATAGCCTGCCGAGAAGAAGGAGTTTTGCAGGTAGGCTGCCATCGTCGCCTCGTTCTGGGTAATGGCGGTCAGGTTCTCCACCTGTATGCAAAGCACAATATCAAATAGCAACAGCACATAAAACCCAACGAAGTACAACATGGCTCCATAGAAATGCACCGTCAGATAACGTATCATCCATTTCGCCCAGGCTCCTTCCCATTTGGGCAAGAGTGAAAACGCCCACTGTATCGGACCGAAAATTGTGAGCATACCGAGCAGGATTTGCTGGCAATAGATGGTAGCCCACCAACCTATTCTAAAGACAATCAACGCAATAACCATCACGATTTTGTCTATGCAGACCACCGCACCGGAGGTCAGTGAAGTAAACCATAACTTGCTGGCATCCTTCTCCATGTTGGTAACTTCATCGACACCGGTCTGTTCCATGGTCGATTCTATCAGTGCGGGATCCATCGTACCGGCACGGGCCACATCCGCCTGTGCCTGCAAGCTTGTATAGAGTGTGTCACGGACGAAAATGAGCTGCTGCACTTCCTCGAACTTATCCCCGATCTGGGCGGCTTCCGCCTGATACAGGTCATGGGTGTAGGAGCCTATGGCATTGGGGATGTACGAGAGGAAGTCAAGCACACACCAGCTGCTGCCGCTGTTGTGCATCCCGGTGTCCGCAGGAGGATACCACCATGTCATCACGATGGCCACCGCCAAGGGACGGAACAGTTTCATCACATCGAGCGGTTCGTTTTTTACCATCATCTTATAAGCCATGCCTGCCGCCATCACGATAGCGAAGAGTGCAGCCAGTGCCATACACATCTGAAGAATCCACCAAAAAGGACCTTGTGACCCGGTGAACGTGGCATCGCACAGGAACTCGTTGGTCTGGAAAATCACGTCATCCACCTCTTCCTCAAGCAAGTTGATGCCAAAGTCGCTAAGAATATTGTCTGCCATTGAATGTTGTTTATTAGTTGTTTATTTCAGAATCTGTCTGTTTCTATGGTTGATTGACACAGTTTCCCATCGCACTCCAGCACGCATCGCGCCACCGGGCCAGTGCTTCCGCCGCATACACGGCGTTCTTGTTTTCCCTTTCATAGCTTGATGCCAATAGTGAGGTGGTCGTCTTGCTGTTAGCCAGATAGACGAGATAGCGTACCAGTTCCTCGTTCTTGCGCGACACGTCGGCATAGATGCTCAGATACTGTTTCTTGCGCTGCGAGTTGGGCATATAGGCTTCCTGCGTCGCTTTGATGGCCGATTTGAACACGTTATAGTATTCCTTCCACACCGTCTGCTGTCCGGGAGTGCCACCCAGTTGCAGGATGCGGTCGATATTCTTTTTGAAATCCGCCATCTTGGAGTTGAGCTTGTCACCCTCCGCCAGCCATGCGACATCCAGTGCGCCGCCTGTACGGTCAGCCACGTTCAACGCCTCTATCTCGGCACGTTTAGTCATAGCGGAGTCCAGTTTCTCCGCATCATCCACCTGCCAGTAGCCTGCAATCCCCACCGTCGTGCGAAACGACAGCTTGTTTTTTGCAGCGGCGGTTTTCCTGTAGTTGCTGTGCAGCAAGGTGTAGTACAAGTCCGGAGTAAGGGAGCCGGAACCGATCTCCGCCACGGTAAACTGGTTCTGTTTGGCGGCATCATGGTTGTAGGTCACGTTCTGCGCAGTGGCCGAAACCATGCACAGTCCTGTCATCAGATAGAGTATCAGCCGTTTCATTTCTTGTTTCTATATGGGTTAAGCCCGCTCTGCCGCCATCGTCCGAAGGCATCTTCGATGATGAGTGACCGTGAACGGGGTGTGTAAATACTTTCTTTCCAATAGCCTATCCGCACTTGGATATACCTCCATGTATCGAAATAGGCGGCATTGAGCAGTTTCTTGATGTTGTCAAGACTGGTGTTGATGTTCTCCAACACAAGCATGAGATCGGATGTCGAACAGGCGGCGGCTCCGGTAGCATACAGCACCAGGTCGCTGACCGAGCGGTACAGGCTCTTTCCCTCGACCGAGATGCGGTCGATGCACCTGAGGCTTATCCGGATGATGATGGTGTCCTGAAGGGCGAGTTTGTTACGCTTCAGCACCTTGGAGTTGTAATCACTCAGCAATTTTTTGTAGTCACCGATGCGGTCGCTGACCGTCTGGTAGGTGGAATACACGTTCATGGAGGTTCGCAACGACTGGTACAGCACGTCTATCACATCGAAAGCCCTGGTATATTTGTCAAGGTCGAAGTTCAGCACCTTGTAATCTTCCGCGGCCTTCGCGCTGTACTCGTGCAGGAGGTTGTTGCTCTGCTCCAGTGTGGCACGGGCAAGAAGCAGGCTGCGCTGGTTCTTGTGGTCGGAGATATAGGCTTCCACCGAGCCTACATCAAAACCGAACTGTGCCTTGGCGATGACCGGCATGGCCAGCATCAGCAGCGTCATCAATATGTGGATAGGTGTTCTCATTCTGTCGTTTCTTCCATTGGTTTGTAATTTCTACTTCCGGTCCTGTTCATCCACCGGGCAAAACTCTCGTCAAGCAGCGTGCGTCTGCGTCCTTGCTCGTCATTGACATAAGGAGCGGCCTTTTTCAACACATCAATGATAGACAGTTTATAGTGCATCATCTTCTCCAGACATACGAGGTCGGCATAGATGCGTGTCAGGCGGCTATCCACATCACGCGCGATTTCCAACCGGTCCGACGACCACAGCAGGTGGTAGGTGTCCGTGCTGTTGTCCTGTTCCATCGGATTGTTCTTGATGTATTCGGTGCTGATTGTGCAGGACGGATAATCCCTTGCAATCTCTGAGATGCGGTTGTTCACGGCGGCGGCATTCTCCCGGTCGCTCTTGTTCGGGTCGAGTTGCATCACATCCACGACCTGGGTGTTGCTGTAATCCGCCGTCAGTGTCCATTCTATCTGCATGATGGCCCTGTGTATCTTGATGCCGAGGAAATATTTCGGCTTGCGGGCGATGCTCAGTGTCGCCTTGAACGTGATGACGGCATCCATGCTCCCGGAGGTGGCGGTACGCACGTAGCTGTAGCCTTCCCAGTGTCCATCTCCCTGCCAGGTGAGGTCGAAAGCGGTCTTGCAGTCATTCATGATGGCTGGGATGCGGTAGTAGTCATCAGTCGGCACTTCCTCGCCGCCGACGGCATCCTCACGTGCCGCCCGCAGGTCGGCAAGCTGTTTCCTGACACTTTCCTGTTCCCTTGTCAGATCATCTATCCGGGTCTTGTTGACATTGTACCGCTGACGGAGCACGGCTGCTTCCTCCACTGTAGCTGTGGAAATCTGCTTTATCAGCGTCCTGTTCTCGCTGTTGAGCACATCTATCTGGGTCTGAAGCTCCGCTATGCGGTTGTTGTATTCCGTCTCAAGGCGGTCAAACTCCGACATATCAAGGTTATTGTCAGTCAGTGTGGTCTGCATGGCGCACTCCTTGGAATGGGCGTTCAGTGAACCGCCGCAACTGCGGCATTTATACTGGGTGCTTCCCTGTGATATGGTGAATCCGTCATGGCAGGTCACGGAGATAATCACGCTCTCCGTGCCTTTCATCTTGGCTTCATCGGTCGCCTGATAATAATTTCGGGCATCCGAACCGATGTAATAGACGAATCCCTCTTCATTGTCATTGTACTCCGACAGCCGTGCCTGCATCTGTCTTTGGAAGGTGCCCAAGTCCATGGAATAGGAATCAAAGACATCCTCGTAAACCTCTTCCGTCCGGTTCCAGCTTTTGGTGACCCGGATGGAATAGGCATAGGCTTTGGCGTACTGTTTGTTCTTCTTTGACAAGATATAGGCGTATCGGGAATAAGACAGGTTATAAAGGTACCCGTCTCCCGATGCGTTCATCTGCTTCACCTTCGCCCTCGACCATCCGGCATAACTCTCCGAATTGGAGAGTATCTGCTCCGTCTGTGCCGAAGAGGGATAGAAATTTGCGTCGGTCGTGTTGAAACGTGTCCAGGCACCGCCGTAGAGGATGCTGTTGTCATCGGTGGGCGGCATATAGTCACAAATTGTCTCGCTGCCGCTGTCCCGGCGGTAGATGTACCACCGCTGGGTGTAATACTGCCCCATAGTCTCACGGAGATAGTCGGTCATCCATGAGGTCATGTTGTAACTGTCTATGTTGAAAAGCCGGGCGACATTCTCCGGTCCACCGACCATCGAGAGCAAAGTGCCTCCAAGATTTTGCTCAAGGGACTTGTAGAATCCGTAACTGCTCTCCGCAGCGTTCACAATCGCCGCCACATTTCCTTTGGCGATGTCATTGAACGAGCTGCCGCCGAGCAGGGCCCCCATCATGTTCTCGGCTCCCGCTCCGGCGATGCTGACTCCCATGTCATACAGGGTGCTAATGTCGGATTCAAGATTCTCCTTGTTGAAATGGTTGGGAATACTGCCGAGGTCATCAAAAAACCTCTTCCAGTCCACATTGCCACTGCCGGCAAGGTCGAACAGCGGCTGGAACTGCGGGGCTATCTGCAGGAATACCACATCACGGAACGACAGCGAGCTGTTGGTGACGATGGACTCGAACTGCATGCAGAGCGTTTCCACCTCGTGACAGACCTTGAACAGGTAGCTTCCCCAGTAGAGTGCGGTCTGTGGTGAACGGAGCATCATGCCGGCGACAATCCATATCTTCGGCATGATTTTCGCACTTACTAATGAATAGATGCGGCGGTAATAATAGTTTTCCGTTGCACTGCTCCAGATACCGAGGTCGGTCAGTGCCTTGCGGTCAAGGTACTTGGACATGAAGATACCGGCTGTGGCGACTTCGGCGGCACTGTAACGGTCAAGTATCTTCCTGACCTGTTCGCTGTAATACATTTCCGTCGCGGTCTCCGTGCCGAAAGCGGCGGTCATGGCGGCCACCGTTTTCTTATCGTAGTTGACGGAATACCACACCGAGGCCGCAGCGTCGGACGCTACAGCCAGCAGTACGGTCAATATGAGCAGGAGGCGGTGCATACTTGTTGATTGGTCGTTTCTTATTTCCCTTTCTTCACCGTCCCCGTCTTGAGGAAACGGTATTTTCCGGAAGTGCAGCTCTCGTTGGCGGGTGTGTATTCCACATATCCGCGTGACTGCAGTTCCTCGCTGGCGGATTTCATCGCCGTGACGCTGTAACCGCTGACAAGACTGAGCAATGCGGCCGGATTGATGCTGATCGTTTCCTTGCGGTCACGCTTGTGACGGTAAAGCAGGTAAAAGAACAGCACGGTGGCTTCCTTGCTGAAATTGTTGTTGTCGCAATCGCGCCAAAATTCCTCAATGAGTTTGTTCTCGTTCATAATGAATGTTGTTTATGGGTTATTTTTATCGTTCCTTGTGGGCAGGTTGAGCACATGGCCGACCTTATGCACCCGTCGGGCAAATTCCAACGGGGCGGCGATGCCGGAGTTGTCCCAGTCACGGCAATATCTTTCGATAGCATCCTGATGGCTGCACCCTAATTCCGACTTGTAGAGTTTGAGGGCATCTTTCTCAGCACGCTCGGTGGTATAGGTCATGTAGCACTCGTGCGATTCCTCCACACCGTACACGCCGCTGGTCGATCCTCTGCGGATGAACACCTCGCGGAAGAAAGAGCGTCCTTCCTTGTTGTCAAGCCTGTTGATGGTAAAAATCTTCTTGCAGTCCACATCGGTGAGTCCGAGGATGGCTTTGATATTGTCGAAGCGTTCACGGAATTTGCTCTGGTCAAGCAGCATCACCACATCGGAATTGTTGATGATGGCCTCCTTCACAATCTCACTGCCGATGATGTCCTGTATCTCCTGTGTCACGACACCGACCGATGCCCAGAACTTACGGGCCGTCTTGTAGAGGTACTTGATGTATTCGGCCATGAGCGGGGTGGCGATGGCTTTCCACGCCTCTTCGATCACAAGGACCTTACGGTTCTTTTTCAGACGCATCTTCTGCAGAAAAACATCCATGATAATCAGCGTGACTATCGGGAACAGCGTGGCATCATCCTTGATTGCGTCAATCTCGAACACGATAAAGGTCTCATCAAACAGGGTGCTGTCCATGTTCTCGTTCAGCGTGGTCTCGTGGCTGCCGCCCTTATAGAAATCCCGAAGCTGGTAATTGAGGTCTGCCGTGTCAATGCCTTTCAGTTCGTTCTCGGTGATAATCTCCGGGATGCGGACGACGGCGAAGTCGAAAAACGAGTTGAACGAAAGCGGCGCATCAATTTTACCCGTAAAGTAACTGCGGTAGTATTCCTCGATAGCCTGTCCGATAAGTCTGTCCTCCGTCTTTGTCACAATGCCTTCCGAGCCTTTCCATATCTGCAGGATAAGATTCTTGAGGAAGTTGATTTTCTCGATGTTTATCTCTTCCTTGGTAATCTTAAACGGGTTCATGGTGATGGGTTTTTCCTCGGTATAGGAAATGTACTTGCCGCCGAGATACTCGCATAGTCCCTCGTAGGAGTTTCCCGTATCGACCATCACGACATCCGTTCCTTGCTCATGAAGCTGCCTCACGACGGAGTTCATGTGGAAGCTCTTGCCGCTTCCCGATGGTCCTAAACAGAAGAAATTGGAGTTGTCGGTCATCTTGACATTACCCTCCTTGCCGGTGATGTCGATGGCTACGGGCATCCCTTTCCGGTCAGTATAGTATATCTTCAGCGGGGTGTCCTCGCTGCGCTGCACATGCTCCTTATACATAAGGCAGGTGGCGGCGTCCGACAGGGTGAGAAAACGGTCGTACTCGGGATCCATGTTGTAGCAGTTGCCGGGAAACGAGTTCACGAACAGCTCAAGCTGGTTGTAGGCACGCTTGGAGATATGGATGCCCATGCGCCCGAACATGTTTTCAAGATGGTTCACGGGCTTCTGCATATCTGCATTACGTGGACAGCATACAACGAGGTTGAAGTGTGTATATACAAGCTGCTTGCCCTCGCGTGCCACCACTTCCTGCACCTGCTTGATGTCCTCCACGGCAATCTGGTTGCTCGGATTGGGGATGGAGGCGTGACGGTTTTTCTTCTTTTCAAGAGCGGAAAGTTCCCGCTTTTGGTTGGGAATGAAAATCATCTGGTTGTAGATGACGGTCTCGGCTTCCGGGATACTGTCGATGGCGGACATGAGGTCAAGGGGCATCCCTGTGTTGTTCACCTCCACATTGGTGAAAGGACGGACAAGGGAAGGAAGCCCGGCACAGTCCACATCGACAAGGGAGAACACGCGACATTTGCGGTCACCCATGCCGATGCCCTCGTCATCTACCTTGAAATTATTCATGGTGACGACCGGACTATTGAAGTCCAGCGTGAAATACCGGTCAACATAGCTGTCACATTCGTCGGCCGTCAGGAACCTCACCTTCATGCCGCCGTCACGCAACTGGTCCTTCACCTTGCGTATCTTCACAAGGAAGTCCTTCCATTTCTTCAAATCGAAGGAATACAGCTTCCCTTTCTTCGATTCCTGCGTAATGACAAGGCATGTGCGCGTATCGGTATAAGGACGGCCCTCAAAATATGAGAAATAGGATCTTGACAGGAACTCTTTTTCCTTTGCGTCCGCCTGCACGAACCCACGGCGGGAGAACACATCCTGTTTGTGTATGGCATAGCCCTCGCCGAGGGTCTGTACCACCGCCGAGAACAGATGGCAGAAATCGTAATAGCAGTCGGCATCGGCAGAATACTTCTGCACGGGGTTCTCTATTTCAAGTATGGCGGAATACTCGCCGGTCTTGGTGTAAATGACACCAATGCCGTCATTGTCCTCCACGGAGAAATAGATGTCACGGAAGACACGCTTGCGTTTGCCTCCCGTTCCGAAAGCGGCCACCGAGATTGCCATACCGATAAGCACTGCTGCAAAGAATATGATAACGTACCAAGTCATTTGTCTTTATCCGTGTTTTGTTCACCCCATTCTTTCAGCTCGTTGCTGATACATTTGTTCAGATGCTCTCTCCAGTATGGCTCATACTCTATGATGTCAAAATAGGGTTCTTTGTCCTCGTCATCATCTATCAGGTACGCAGCGATGTCCCAACTGATATAATCAATCATTTCGTCTATTACCCTTTCACCTGCTTCTTCGATGACAAACTCACCGAAATATTTCAGGGGAATCTTGACTTCGGGGAATAAGAAAATATGCACATGGCTATCCCCGTTGCCTTCATGGTCTTCCACACTGTTAATGCTTATCACCAGATATAGCTGGGTTGGTTCTTTACCATCTTCATAATTATCTGTAAATTCCGCACTTATTTCAAAATGCTTCGGGAGGGGAACCATAGATACGGAATTACTTCCAAACTCCCGTAACCGAAGAATGAATGTGCCTGTTTTGTCTGCCATTGTTCTTTTATATTTATTGATGTGGATTAGAATAGATAAAAGAGCCTTGTTTTCATATCGCTGTGCTCCTTGGAATTGTAGGCGGTGACGAACCATCCGGTCATGTCAATCGAATAGAAAGTGTCCTCGCCGGATTCGCTGGAGGTGGCATAGATGCCTTCCGGCATCTTGAAAAAGGCAGGCATGCTGTCCTTATGCTTTTCAAGATGGTAGGCAAGCCGGGCCATCTCCGCAAGCGACGGTATGTAGGCCGACGGCAGCACACGCTTGTCCTGGAAGTTCTTGAGGGCATGGCTGTCCGCATGGTGGAGTATGCCCTGTGTGAGTACGGCTCCGTCGTCGAAACCCAATGCGCAACTGCCCGGATATCGGATTCGGGGACTAAACACGATATGTTCCTCATCCTCCTGCGGCTGTCCGAAATAGCCCTCACGCAACTTGCCGTCAGCCGTATCGAAGATATGGCCGGTTCGGAAAGACTTCTTCCCGAACCAGTTGCTCGTACTGTTGTCGTCCAAGGCAACGGCTTTGCCGTGTCGCCCGTCTGTCTGGATGACACAGGCAAGGGTATTCTCATCGAATTTGGAGGTCAGAGTTCCATTCCTTTGCAGGAAATGTCCGATGCGGACAGAGTCCGTGCCGAAAACGGACGGTTTCACAAACGGATGTTTGGTATCTACCCAGCTGCTGCCTACGGAAAGTTTGCCATTGCTGACATGAAGGCGCAGTTCGGTGATGCTTCCCCGTCTCAGAGGCGGTAGCGTGGTGGATATGGACAATTTCTTCCCGTTGATTTTGAGGAATATCTGTATTTCTCCGGAATCCTCCGTAGGAATGAGGTTGAAGTCGTGCGGGATGCCGTTGTTCAACAGGCAGTCCTTGTTGGGAGAACATACGTTGCCGGCATCGGCACGTGTCCCGGCCAGTTTCCCCTTAAGCGGAATCAGGAAGGCTGCTGTTGAAACGCAGTCCCCCTGTATCTCCAGAATCTGCATCACGTCACTGATATTGTCGCTTTTCAGTATCAGGCGCAGCAGTGCGGTAAGTTCTTCTAATTTCATTGTAATCTTTGTTTTGTCATTTGTCTGTGTCACGGATTGGATCTGTCCGGCGAGTCTTTCGCCGAGCGGATGGCTAATCGTAACAGTGTCGGCCGGATGCAGTGACGGAAGGAACGGATAACAGACATGGGGTGATGCCGTACTGTCGGCCAGAACAGGGACAGTGGGCTTGAACACCTTGCCGTCGAAACGGAACTCCACGGCTTTGCCGCCCTCCATGCCGTCAAGCCATACGGCAAGCGAGCCTATGGCTTCCAGCTCGCCCTTTGTCCGCCCCGTGACCTCTATCTCAAGGGGCTTGGACATCTTCGACCAACTGTCTTTCACCTTTTCCGCCGTTTGGTGGGCGGACAATGCGTCCCCTTTACGGGTGTTCCCCGAACATCCGGCAAGGAACAAGGCAAGAAAGAATATCAATCCGCAGTGTCTCATTTTTCAAATCTTTTTTGAACAGGTGTAAACGAATATCCCTTTGTCTGTTTTCTTGGTGTGAAGCCCTTTGCGCTGTTTCACCATGATTAAACCGGCTCCCGTGCTGACTGCCATAACCAGTACGACAAGTCCGGCGAGAAAGCCCAGTACACAGTAGCCGATTATGAATCCGACTATCGCACCGCCCGCTGCTCCGGCAGCCCAGTAGATGTAGCGGCCCTGGATACCCAGGAATTCAAGAGGCTTCTGAAGCCCCTTGAAAACCGGGTATGCAGTATAGCCGTTGTCTGCGTTCTCTGCCATAAGGTCAGGAGATTCCGAAGAACAGAGGCAGTGCCTGAGCTGCTGCAATCAGGAAGATGCAGGCTCCGACCACCATCATGATCTTCTTCTTGACGTCCTGCTCCTCGTTGTTCATGGCGATATAGACGCTGATCGCACCTACGACGGCCACGACGCCGGCAATGGCGTAGCAGAGCTTGACAACGATGGGTACATACTTGGCGATTTCCTCGCTGACCGTGGTCAGGGCCGTAGTACCGGCTTCGTAGTTGCCTGCGGTGTTCTGGGCGAGACAGGCAACGGTGCCGACAAGCAGCATGACCGCCAGTGAGTTGAATCGAGGTGATGTGACGAATTTCTTGATGGAATTCTTGATTTTCTGTAATTTGTTCATCTGTTTTGTTTCAAAATTGTTTTACGGTTCTCTTATTTCTCATTTGCGCATTTGAGTCTCTTTTATACACGGTAGCCGAAGAAGGCGGGGAACACGATGGTCGCTCCGATAATGAACAGGATGGCTCCCACCACCATCATTATCTCTTTCTTCCAGCCTTCTTCTCCGGCGTTTATCTTGAAGTAAATCTGCAGGCTGGCGATGACGGACACGATTCCGGCCACCGCATAGCAGATATACACCACATACAGCAGCATGGTAATCACGAAGTCATGGGCTTTCGCCAGTCCGTCCGCACCCCAACTGTAATCCACTCCGCCGCATTTTGCGGAAGCGGACAGGCAGCAAACGGACAGGATTGCCGTCAGTACCACTCTTATAGGATCAATATGTCTCACGGGTATGGCTGACTGTGGATTTACGGAAAGCAATGTCTGATTTCTTGTCATACAGCATCTGTTCAAGTTCTTCAAACGAGACACCACCCTCGCTCGTCACGTCGGTCTCGTCCATATTGTCTGTAAGGTTGTCAAAACGGCCTGTGCCGCCTGATGGGGTTTCCACTTCCGTGGCGGCAACCCTTGAATGGTCATTGTCAGGGGCAGTCTCTTCCCCGAGAGAGAATCCGTCACCGCTTTCCCTGACCGGAGTGGCCACAACTTCATCCTGCATCCCGCTGACATCAAATTCCTCTACCGAGGTTTCTTTCTCGTTTTTCTTGCCGTAAAGGTCTTTGCTGATATGGTAGCCGTAATAGATGATATAGGCTATCGTCAGCACGATGACAAATATTACATACGGTGTCATTGTCGTTTGCGTTTAATTGGGTTTGAGTTTAATTTTTCCGCAAAGTAACATTGAAGATTATGTGCGTGAAAATTATATCCTGACAAATCTTCTTTTCTTAACCGTAATTAGTATAAGACGCTGATTTCAAACTTACTTTCATACTCTGAATGAAATTTAACCGCAAATAGAGTATGATTATATCACAGTATGATTATGTAGTATTTTTAACCACTGAAGCACCAAGAACAACCTCTCATCGTTTTACTTTATTCCGGGCGCATATAGGATGCGCTAAAGTAAAACAATAGAGAAAATGCCGTGAATACAGCCCTTGTTTGTCCGCTTTTGTCAAATATTCCGTTTTTTATAAAGAGTGATATTTTTCAGTTAAATATTTGGCGATAATTTATTTTATCACAGATTCTATCTCCAAAATAGTTTCTAAATGGGGATCAAAACAAATGTATCGTTGCTTAATTTAGCCATTTTCATCAATTTTATTCTGTAAATCAAGATTTTGTGGATTATTTTTGCTAACTTTGCAACCAAATTCTCAATTAAAAGATGATAGACCTCGTACATATAATCGGAGAGACTACCGATTACGACAAGAAACAGCAGCTTGAGGTAAACAAGCCGAAAAGCTGGTGCAAGAGCGTTTCCGCCTTCGCAAACGGGCGGGGAGGTTCTCTGATTTTTGGCGTGGCCGATGATGATACTGTGATTGGATTGGAAGATCCGCAATACGTTTCCGAGAAATTCAGCGAAATAGTCAAGTCAAAACTTGATCCGGTACCGGAATTCTCGCTCTCATTCGAGAAGGTGGACGGAAAGACACTGATGATTGTCCGTATCGAACCGGGAACCATAACCCCATATTATTATATGGGCGACGGACAGCAGATTGCATTCTGCCGTATCGGTAATGAGAGTGTTCCGGCGACTGCCAATATGCTCAGGGAGCTGGTATTACGTGGTTCCCACCAGTCGTATGACAGTTTGTTGTCGGGCTATAAGTTTGAGAATTACGCATTCACAAAACTGCGTTCCGTTTTCCATGCCAGGACGGGTAAGGAGTTTACTGATGACGATTACGAATCATGGGGTATCGTGAACGCGGACGGACGGTTGACCAACGCTGGTGCGTTGCTGGCAGACGAAAGCCCTGTCAGACATTCTCGGATATTCTGTACCCGTTGGAACGGCCTCGACCAGGCACACGGCATAATGGATGCCCTCGATGATACGGAAGTTTCAGGTAGCCTTGTCATTTTGTTACAGGAAGGACTGGATTTCTGCCGCCGCAATTCAAAAAAGATGTGGTACAAGACCCCGGATGGGCGTGTGGAATTACCCGGATATCCTGAAGAGAGCATCCTTGAGGGATTGGTAAACGCTCTCATACACAGGTCTTACATTGAAATCGGCGGCGAGGTACATATTGACATCTTCGACAACCGCATAGAGATTTCCTCTCCCGGAGGAATGTACGAAAACAAACCTGTTCAGGATTGTGACATCATGAGCATTAAGTCGCGCCGCCGTAACCCTGTGCTTGCAGACATTTTCAGCCGCCTCAAATATATGGAACGCCGGGGCAGCGGTTTCAAGAAAATCTGTCAGGATTATAGCCTGCAAACCAACTATCGGGAAGAACTGCATCCGAAATTCTATTCCGACAGTTATGATTTTACGCTGACGCTCTATAATCTGAACTACGGTATCGAGAATGGGGCAACGGAATCATTGCCCCAAATTGCCCCAAACTGCCCCAAACTGCCCCAAACTGCCCCAAACTCAGATAGCATCGAAAAATTCTTGAAAGTGCTCCGTTTGTTTCCCGGGGGAACTATCCCACAATTATCAAAAGAATCAGGATTCTCTGAACGCATGGTCAAATATTACATCCAGTTTTTGAAAGAATCAGGGTCTATACGCCGTGTCGGAACTAATAGAAAGGGTTATTGGGAAATCATAGAATAATAACCGATAGAGACGGATGACTACTATGACACTGACAGACTTATTTCTTGTAGTATGTGAATCCCGACTTTGAAATTCATGCTGACAACGGACTTATATGAATGTATTCCTTATACTGAAACTGTGGGGCAAGCCAACAGTTACCCGACAGCTCCCCAACAGTTACCCAGCAATAACAAAATAATGGATACTATGTGTCCGTTCCTGTTTGTAAATCCGCATGAATTTCATGCCGACAGCGGGGTTGATGGGTCGTATTTCGTTATACAAGGGTAGTGGTTGGAAAAGCACCACCTAAGCACCACCTAAGCACCACCTAAGTACCACCCAAGTACCACCTAAGCGCTACCCAAGTAAAAAACCGGATTGGGTGTATTGGTATGATTCGTATTGGTGTGCGATAATTTTGATTGCGGCAGAATTTGGAGAACTGATGCGGTTCCCCATAGTTTCCAATCTCAATTGCCCCAAACTTTACCCCAAATTGTCCTGAAGTCAATTCTATAAACATAAAATTCCCTGTCTTATTTTTCTGGTGGAAAAGTAAAACAGGGAATCGTTGTATCTGTATTGAGAATAAAAGTCAGGGACAAAAACGCTTGCCACGAAGAAAGTCGTTAAGGTCTTTGTAGCCCTTATAGACTCCCGAAGCGTCATGTATTCCGTCACGAGTTTCGTTGAGAGTATCCACAGCTCTGCGCCCGGCATCGTCATTGTCAAGACAGCAGGTGACAGTCGGATAAGGGGCAAGCCATTTCATCGCCTTGCGGAGATTGGAAACGGAGTTCAACACCACAAAATCCATTGTCTCGGCAAAGGGTGTGAAATCCGAACGGCGGCATAAGGTCATATAAGACAGAAAGTCCATAAACCCTTCAAATATGGTACACAGTTCATTGCCATTGCCCATTTGTATGAGCGACACATCCTTTTGCCCGACAGTTCCTTTGAAGAACGGATTTCTCACCTCATAGCCGCCCAGGACATTCCCGAAACCTATACCATAATAGTGCCGATGGCCAAGCGAGAAATGAATTTCTCTACAAAACTCCACGGCAACTGAACTGTCTATGCCTCTGGAATCAATATAGGACAGAAGTTTGTCATTGGTAAGCGGCTTTACCGTCACATCCCGAAATGTGCCGGCTCGTTCATCCTGCAATTCAGACGGTATCCGCTCCCTGATGACAAGCTCCGCCGTGGTGTAGTTCTGGATATGCCGGATTACCTCCATGATGTCGTTGGTATTATACATCATCTTGCCAAGGTCTATGATGTCACCGCTCTGCATTGTAGCGAGATCGTACCAGCGGTTCTTCTTACGGCTGACCTTGAACGACGGATGCCGGTCCTCCCTGTACGGGGCATGGTAAAGCACGTATGTCTGATAATTGCGTACAGGGCGTATGCCTATCTTTTCAAGATAACCGATGATGTCGATTCGCTTGATTTCTCCGAAATTCACTGCCATGTTCAATTTCTTAACTCCGTTAATTTGTTCTGCTCATATCTGTATTCACGGCTATCCTTGACGATGATGCCCTTTGACATAAGATGCTTCAACCACATCACAAACGAGGTACGTCCACGCCTATAGCCGGTTTCCGCATACATTTCCCGCAATTTGCCGACCAACGTATTGTAACCTTTGACCGGACCTTCGGCAAATACCTTGTCAAGAATCTCCTTGTGCTGCGATACGGTGATATTCTCGAATGTCACCCGTTCCTCTTCATCGCTGCTGAATCCCGGTATATCCTCCGGCAAACCGTCTTCATTGATACGGAAGGCAAAGTTTGAGAACTCCTTTTCCCTGGTAATCATCGGACGGACTTCGCTCACATCAGGATTTATCTCGCTTTTGATGATTTTCATCACGGTCTCCGCCTTGTTGTTCAGTTCTGTACCGATGTGGCCTCTCGTATTGTCATCGCTCTTGTTAAGGTGCAGGACAGTATGGATGTGGATATTGTACATGTTGGTCCACCGCATGAGGTCGTTGATTATCTCAACGGACTCTCCGGGAGAGTTGATGTCATTGATAAGGTCGCGGATGCCGTCGATAACAACAAAACCAATCTTATCATCAACTTCCAGAGCGGAGTCTATGATGTTGCGGCGTTGCTGTGGCGTGAACTCCCTGAGCATAAGGAAATCCAATGACGACACCTCACAGTCGGAGGGCAGTCCGGACATTTTGAGTATGCGGTGAAGCACCTTGAAGCAATGCACGCGACTTTGCTCTGTATCTATATACAGCACCTTTGTCTTGCCTTCTGGCAGTTTGGCACGATAATGCAGCACTTCTTTCCCTGAAATCAATGCAGCGACTATCGCACTCACATTGAATGTCTTTCTTGATTTCGGCTTGCCTACGGACGCACTGAAATTACCCACTGTAGCCACCGTGATCTCATCGACCGTCAGTATCTCCGGAGGAAAGACATAACGGTCTGTGGCACGGATGCGGACGTATTCAAGGAATTTCTTGAACTTATCCCGGTTGGCTTTTTCCTGTGGTGTCAGCTCCTGCTTTGCCGGAAATATCCTGTCGAATGGTATTTCTTCTATCTTCATTTCCCGGTTCCTTTCTTGGCTTTGCGGTTCCCTTTGGATAAATCCGCCATGGTTTCGGCTGCCGCCCTGCGGTTCATCTCATGTTTGGAGTAGATGACATTGCGGCGAAGCACGTCATCGAGTTCCTTACGCTCGATATAGATGAACTTGCCACGGGGCTTGAAATGGGTTATCTCCCTGTTGGAAGTCATAAGATATATCTGACTTTTTGATACCCCGATATATTCCGCCGCTTCTTCAACGGTAAGCATCTCACGGCACATGAAGAGCTTTGACTCAAGTTCCTTGAAATGCTCGAATATTTCACCGAGGTCGCCATAACGCTCCATGAACGCGCAGATGGACTCGATACGCTGTACCGCCTCGTCAACAGTGCTTTCTCCCATTTTGGAGAGCAGATGGCTTACGTTTTCCACCCGTTGGAGGGTGGCTATAAATTCTGATGTCATAACCATTTCCTCCCTTTAATAATAGCACTCATGTTGTGGTTCTGTCTCATTGATGAGGGCTGTTTCAGTCTCGATGTCCATGCGGGACTTCACCCATCTGTCAAGATCTTCCTTATTGAAGAAAATGCGTCCGTTGGTCGGACGGCTGTGAGGGATGTCATATTTGCGCACCAGTTTGTACAGGTGGCTCGGGGTGATGCCAAGATACAAGGCTGCATCCTCTACCGTAAACGTACCCTTCAGATGGAAAAGCATCCCTATGAGCTGGTCAACACGCGACAACAATTTGTCGAGCTTGACGGAACACCGTTCTCCCCATTGGGAGTCAGTGACAGTTTGCTGTTGTTCATTCATTGTTTCTTTGCTTTTTTGATTCTACATTCAGAGCCGTCGCCCCACGTGTTGAAAGCTTTCGACTGCAAAGGAACAATACAAACGGGTATTGAAAGCAATATTTTGAATGACACTTGCAAAGTCTCACTCAAAATATCACTATCACTTAAAGATTTGACCGTTTATTGGACATATTTCTCACGGATATGCTTCATAAGGATGTCTATGTCATCCTTATGGGTGAATATGCCGTTACTCCTTGCACGGCTTAGTGCGGAAGAGTAATTTGAACGTGACTGGGGCTTGTTCTTTCCTTGCAGCAGAATGGAACCGCTACGTCCGAGGACTGTCTGCCAACGGTGGTTAATCAGGTTCATGGCACTGAGACAGTCGAAGAAATAGGAAATGCACATGAGATTTCCCGCAACCAACGGCATGTCCAGCGTACCGCTCATAAGGTCGTTCATCTCCTGCACCGAGACTTTCTTCTGGAAGAAACCGGCACCATTGGCACAGTCGGCAAGCAATGGCATATCTTCGGCTCTGATTACACAGGACAGCTTCAGTTCCGGCACTTGTCCGATATATGTCGTTTTGAATGTCACATGATCGGGATTTTCGTCATCACGACTTTCGGTATAAACAAGGACTATCATCTTATCTATGTCCGAGGCATCCAAGAAAGGTTCGGAAAAGAACCGTTTTACAAGATCAGACCTTTCCTGCAAGAGGATGCCGATGGCTCCCATTGCCTTGCGGTGAATGTTGTTGCCGGCCGCATCCTTTTCATCGGTGTAATGATGACCGTCGAGGAACTGCATTGCGAACACCCTCGGTGTCATTACACCTGTGACCACATAGTTCTGATACTCCCTGTGCGCTTCCAGCAACAGTTGGCGCAGGTAGTCCAATCCTGCATTACGATTAACGGACTGCCGGGAAAACTCTTTTCCTGTAAAAAAAAATAAAGAGCTTCCGGATGAGTGTATTTACTTCCATACTTAGGATGCTTTACTGATAGAACGGCGCGACTGTTTCCCGGTAAAAGGGAACAATCACGCCGTTTCCATTCTGTTTATAATTGATTCCAGTTGCCATCCATAATGTATGGTAACTTGTTCTTGATTTCTTCCACAGACCAATCCCACCATTTCAAAGCCTGCATCCGCTTTATTATTTCAGGACTGAACCGCTTTCGTATCTCCTTGGCCGGAACACCACCCACAATAGTATAGGGCGGCACGTCTTTCGTCACAACCGCTCTTGTGCCAATTATAGCTCCGTCACCGATATGGACACCAGCCATAATTACGGCTTCATAGCCTATCCACACGTCATTGCCAATCACGATGTCGCCTTTGTTGTCCCAAGCGGAGGCCACATCCGCCTTGTTCAATTCCCAGTCTTCATAGAACAGCGGGAATGTATAAGTGGACAACGATTTCAGTCTATGATTGGCACAGTTGAACAGGAACTTTGCTCCACACGCAATAGAGCAAAACTTGCCTATTATCAGCCGTTCATGGTTAATGGGGTAATGATACAACACGTTGTTATGCTCAAACAGGCGAGGATCTGATACAAAATCATTGTATATGGTGTAGTCGCCGACCTCAATGGACGGATCGTTGATTACGGCATTGAGATAGACGGTTTGATTGTCGCCGGTACGGGGATATATCTTAGTCATCATAAGTTCGTATTTTTAGTTCTGTCGTTCTTTAGATAAAAGATGGACTGAATGCCGAGCAATGTCACAAACAGGTATTCCATCAGCCAATAAGTTGCCAGCGTTACATTGCAACGGCTTAATCCCCATAACCCCAACAGATAAACAATAATAGTGCTCACATGAAAGACAAACACCGCCCGTGTCGCCCCGGTTCCTACCACTGCGTTCAGATAGACATAGCTGGGCAGTGCAAGGAAATAGTCGAACAGCATGACGGCAAACGGCAGGCATGCGGCCTGCACTATGTCAGGGCTATCCGTATAGGCTCCAATGGCAAACCTGTGGAAAAGCAATGCGAGTATAATGAGGGGAATACCTATTGCATATCCCAGACGGGTGATTCTGCGGCAAAGAGGAAAAACGGCATCCCTTTCACCAGCTCCAATCAAATTGCTCACCAAAGAGCCGGTAACTGCCGATAAAGCATTGACAATAACTGCAAATAGGGTGGAAACACTCCTTACAATATTGGAAACGGCCAATTCTGTCTCACCAAGACGCTCGATAGCCAGAAAGAAAACAAACCAGGCGGCCACACTTGTAAAGAACTGCAACATGCTCCATATCGAAACAGAAAATACCTCTTTCAGTATCTTTACATCAATACGCCAGTACAAGCCATACGCCTTTTTGTCAATATGCCGATACATATATACGGACAATATAGCCAGTGAACACAATTCTGCAAATGAGGATGCGATGGCAGCTCCGGATATTCCCATGTCAAAGCCGAATATCAGAATCCAGTTCGTCGGGATGTTTACCAATACAGCCATGAAGGCTGCCACATTCAACGCTTTTGTCTTTGTGATACCCACCAAGAAGGAACGTAAGGCGAGGAAGGGGAAAGAGAACAGCAATCCCCACATACGCCAATCCAAATAACGGATAACCGCATGATAGATGTCTTCAGAAATTATCAGGTGCTTCAGCAAAATTGGAGAAAGAGCCTTGGATACCAGGCAGACGGTCACTGCAAATATCGACAGGAAGAACAGTCCTTGAATGAACGCTTTCCCGGTTTCCTCATACCTCTGTTCTCCGTTACGACGGCCTATTACCACTTGCAACCCCATACTGAATCCGAGACCAAGCATATAGATCGCCCAAAACCAGATCCCGGCAAGGGCGGATGCGCCAAGTTCCACATCACCTACATGCCCGAGAAACAGGGCATCGGTAATGTTTATCAGTTGTTCGATAAGGATGCTCATCATTACAGGAAAAGCGATGAGCCAAATTTTCTTATATGTATAATTCATTTGTTCAAATCAATATGACACAATATGCCATGCCGCTTTACGCAGCGCGACAATCCTATAATTATTTGATAAGGGATAATGACAAAACAATAATTGACAAGTTTAAGAATATAAACCTGTCTATTGCTGAACAGCAATCAGATGTGCTATTCGTTGAGCGTAGCTATATGCACAACTGCCATTTCATATTGTTGAACAACTTTTCTTTTTATGTTAGTTCTACAAAGGTAGCCCTTTTCCCTTAGAATCCATCCTAAGACTGCCTACACCTTATGTTTTACGCATATTATTTAATCATATTTTACACATTTTAATCAAAACACCAATCTATGAGGCTTAATTTCCTATTTTGCGAAACACGGCCAAAGTCCTTCCATCACCATTTTTAAGGAACAGGGAACCTGAAGTCGCTGTGTACTTTTTTATTTCCGACAAGATGATTTTCATCTCAATCTTTATGGTCATATCGTCACATGCCATTTCCGTCCATGCCATATTTTGGAATGACAAAAGAGAATCATCAACAGCAAAGTCCCCTGAAATGGAATTACAATCCGTCTTGCAGGAGAATGTGCCGGTATCAAGAAATCGGAGCTGGCAACTTTTGTCACTTTTTACTTTAGCCAAAAACATGGATGAATATTCAACCGGATTATATTTTTCAAGCTGCCAACATCCATAGATGCCGCCAGAGGCAATCTGTGGCAAACCAGACTCCATGCTACTGCCATCGCTAACTTTCGCGGTCTGCTGTCCACATGATACGATGAGCAGTGTCAATACCAGCATCATGAATAAACCCTTGCTTTTCTTCATGCTTATTTCTTTTTGATGGTTTGACTTTTGCGCATGGACATCTCATCGGCAAAAGCCTGTTCTCCATGTTCTTTGATATAACGGATGCAGGCGGGTCTATCTGACTTAAACAGAAAGGCGAAAACCTTTGCTATCCAATTTGAAAACACTTTGCACTCTTGAACATTACGGGAGCACTCGGCACAGGTGCTGAACTTGTTTGCCGTACAGCACGAACGGATTTTGCACCAGCCAGCTTTGTCGTTTTGTTTACATCCTGGGCATTTTCCGTTTAAGAACTTGCGGCAAGCCCCGCAGTACAGACCGCAAGCAGCGATATGGCGAGTATCTGTTGTCACATTTTTCATAAGTCTAATTTATATATTACATTTTGATATTACAGGAACACATATATCCACTGTCAGCTTCTTATCCGGATGTTCTTCGGGATTATTCATATAAATCTCAAAGGCCAGCCCGCAACACTTACTGCCGTATTCATCTATCAAGTGGAACATACATTCCCATGCGTGATGAATCTCATCCCATGTGATTTCAAACCTCCCCACGGCATATTGCCCGGCAGGAATGGTGTATGAACTTATTTCTCCGTTGGTCTTCATAGGCCCCTTGACTACCAGACAAGCATCTGAAATGAGCTTTTCTTCTTCTGTCACACTCGGATTGTTATGATAGATGGATATTAAACGGGGATTGTGCATCGTGACCAATCCCTTGGAGTATGCCCAACGCATCAGCTTTTCAAATGCCTGTTGCATATTTGAATATGCACCATAATGGCGGCAATACACCACATGGATAGCATCTAAACGCTTGATCTCGAAACTGCAGTTCATATTTATATCTCCTATCTTGAATGTTTTTTGTGTGCAAAAATAGTGGGAATAGGAACGGCTTTGTGGATTCATTATGCGCTCCAATGTACGTTTCTTGCTATTCTCTTGTAGCCACTTGCTCCTGTAGGCCTCTGCGGTCATGCCAAAATGCTTCTTGAAATTACGACAGAAAACATTGACGGAGTTAAAGCCACATTCAAAAGCAATGTTCATGATAGGCTTTTCCACGTCGTTCCGCAGCTGTATCGTCGCAAGTTCCAAACGCCGGCGCATGACATATTTAGCCAACGATTCGCCCATTGCAGCCGTAAATATACGGTGAAAATGGTACGTTGACAGATAGGTCTTCTGCGCCAATGATTTTATATCAAGGTCTTCGTTTATATGGGCATTGATATAATCAAGGACCATATTCACTTGCTTTGTATATTTGGCATAATCACTCATTGCGTATCGTCATTTACCACAATGGGAATAGATGTCCGCACTCATTTCCGAAACAGAGATATTCCCAAAGTGTTGTCGTTATTATCTCATGGACATTTTCTCCAGCGTTTGAGGGTTGGATAAAACTGTCGAAGCCAATCCTTCATTTCCTCCACGGTCAAGTTTGTCCCAGACCACTCGTTTATCTCATCAGTGAACTGTGCACTGTGCTCGACCATCTGCTCCATAGTCATCTCTTGCGTGAACTTGCCATCTTTGTAGCAATCAAGGCAGTAATCCTCATTGGGACTACCGTCAGCGTTCGTTCCTTTGTACTCGCCAGTCTGTGGCATTGGCATCCCACAGCTTTGACAAAATTTCTGTTCCATATCCTATATTATTTCTGTTAAATGATTTAGCCGGCAAAATTAGTGAGAATATACTTTTTCCTGTGGACACATACTGTGCTTCAATGTATGTTTCTTGCTATCTTATTGCCGATTTTTGCTCCAATGCGTTTTGGGTCGCTATTCTATATGATACCATACGGCATTAACTTGACAACCGTATTTATGCGAATGGTGGAGGATTATACCAAGCCACATATCTGCAATGAGCCGTCAGGCACCTCAGTCGGTATAAATATATATGCCCCTTGACTGACTGACCTTAATGGCTCGCCCGCAATTTTTCGGTTAGTCACTCTAAATATATACACCCTTTGACCGACTGACTTGTTTTGCTATTCAAAGACGCCATCGAACAAAGAAACCGCCTCGTCTTTCTTTGTGTTGATAATCCGGGCATAACGCTGGGTGTGGCGAATGGTGGTGTGCCCGAGCAGCTGGCTGGTCGTATAAATGTCTATACCCGCAGTAAGACAGAGCGTTGCGAAGCTGTGCCTCCCCGCGTGAAAAGTGATGTCCTTTGTGATTCCGGCGTTCTTCATCCATGTGCCGAGAGTCTGACCGTAACTCCTTGTCAGCCGGGGGAACACCTTGTCTTCCGCCGTGGCATCCTCCGGTTGCTCGGGCAACCATTTTCGGGCATTCATGTTCAACGGCAGGAACAGTTCGACACCGGTCTTGTATTGGATAATCTCGACTTGCCAATGGGTTGCGGTCTTCACTATGTCTTTCCAACGGAGGCTCATGATGTCATAGATGCGGAGTCCGCTGAAGCAGGAGAACAAGAACGCACCCTTGATGTCCTCTCTGTGACATGGGGTAGCGATAAGCCGTTTGATTTCCTCGACCGTCAAATACTCACGCTTATGCTCTTTGATGGATAGCGAAGCTCTGGTTATTCCCTTGAACGGGCTTTTAGGTATCACGCTTTCACGTACTGCGTAATTCAAAGCCGCCCTGACATAGCCTAAGTATAGGAACACCGTGCTTTTCGTTATTTTTTTCCGATCCGTATTAAGAGCGGAACGGCTGGCAAGGTGTTCCATAAAGCCCGTAATGAATTCCTTATCCACATCGCCAAGTGTGATTTCGGAATCATAACTGGCAACTTCTTCTACAGAACGGTCAAGCCATCTCTTCGATGATTCTGCACAGCTTTTCTTTGCGTTCTCGGCATAGATTCCCATCCATGAACAGAACGGCATCCTGGCTTTATGAGACTTATCTTTTATGCCTGCAATACGGTTAGTAAGGTCAAGTATCATTTCTTCCTTGATGGCATTGGCCTGTGCAAGGGTGTTGGCGTTCATGATCTTTGACGACATGTCTGTCTCAGGCACAAGATACAGCTTGAGAAACTTGTACGTTCGCTTCCCATTATGGTATATATCCAAATATAATGAGTGGTTGCCGTTTTTCAACACCTGCTCGCGGAGCCTTATTGGTTCCTTCATTACTACTTGTTTCTTCGGTCTGCCCATTGTCTTTTAATCGAATAGTTTGTCAATCATGTAAACCGCATCCACTTTCTTCTTGTCGATAATTTTAGCATATACTTGGGTCGTTTCCACATCCGAGTGTCCCAACAACTGGCTTGTGGTATAAAGGTCCGCACCCATAGTCAATGTCATCGTTGCAAAAGCGTGGCGGCTCACGTGATAGGACACCCGTTTGGTAATACCTGCTTTTGATGTCCATGTCTTCAATACGTGGTCACAATCACTTAATGTGGGGACGTCGAAGACGGAATCGTCTGGATTTCCTTTTTCTTCCGGCATGAATTTCTGTGCCTGTTGGCTCAAAGGTAGGTAGATAACCTTCCCTGTCTTTTGCTGGCGCAGTTCCAGATGGACTTTGCCGTTATCTTCGATTACGTCTTTCCAGCGTAATCCTTTGACATCACTGTAACGCAATCCACAAAAACATGAAAACAAAAACGCGGTCTTTACTCTTGGGCTTCTACATGGAGTATTGATAAGCGTTTGTACCTCTTCGATGGTGAGATACTCACGCTTTCTACATTCACCTTGTATTGATGCCCAGTCAAATGAAAGCAGCGGATTGTCACCAAGGATTTCCAAGTCCACGGCATAATTAAGAGCGGCACGTATGTATCCGCAATAACCGGCTATTGTCTTTTTCGCCAACGGCTTTTGCGTTGTTCTTGCCTTACGGGTTTCCAAATACTCTATGAATCCCTGCAAGAAATCCTTGTCAACCTCGTAGAGCTTTATACGAGGATTATGAACCTTCAGGCAAACCGACACGGCGTGTACATGATTAACAAGGGAACTGCGTCCTTTTTTTCTTCCAAATTCAGCATATTCATTGAGCCAGTCGATAAGCGGCATTTTGGCTTTGTCCGAAAGAACCGCCATTGGCTTCTTGTTGGTGATGTCAAGAATACGCTGTGCTTTGATGGCATTGGCAGCTTTGAGCGTATTGGCATTTCTCTCCTTTGCCTCCTGCGATATTTCAGGGACAAGGAAGAGCTTGAGAAATTCATACCTCCGTTTACGGTCGGTATAAATATCCAAATAGATGGACTGGTTTCCATCTTTAAGTTGCTTGAAGCGGATGCGGACAGGCACCGATTCGGACTTTTTTGTTCTTGCCATTAATTGCCAATGCTTTATTTGTGTGCAAAGGTACAAAAAATAGCTCAAAATGACTAACAAAAAAGTAACATAATTGACCGAAATAACAAAAAATAGCCATCCCTACTTTAGAAACAAAGCAAAAACAGACATCAGCAAACCATTGTAAATAAAGGATTTTATTCATACTTGCTTATAAATCCTCGCTCGCAAATTTGCCTTTTCACTTTATTATGCACTCCTTAAGCCGCTGCGCTTTCTCCTTGCTGACAATAATTTCTGCCTTCGGATACCCTTTCAGGCGAATCACGAGCTTGCCTCCGAAGTAGTTGCCGATGAAGAGGAGGTGTTCTATGTTGACAATGTACTGGCGGTTGGCACGGAAGAAGCGGTTGGGGTCGAGCTGTTGCTCCAGTTCGTCCAGCGAGAGGTTGACGCTTTCAGAGGTTCCGTCATTAAGGCGTAGGTACACGGTTTTGTTCTCCGTTTCGATGTGGTTGATGTCTGCTGCACGGACTGTCTTATACCCGTCGCGGTAAGGCAACAGAAAGCGTTCGCGATAGCGGCATTGGTGCTTCAGTAAGGTATCGAAAAGCAGCTGGAGATTCTCATCGGCATAATTCCTGCCTGTTTTGATGGCTTTGTCTATGGCTGCTTCAAGCTCATCGGCATCCACTGGCTTCAGGAGATAGTCGAAACTATTGAACTTGAAAGCCTGTACCGCATATTCATCGTATGCGGTGGTGAATATGATGGGGACGGTTGCTGGGGCGTATTTCAGAGCCTCGAAACTCAGGCCGTCGGTTAGGCGGATATCCGCAAGGATAAGGTCTGCCGCCTTGCCAGATTGGAAAAACTCGACCGTCTCTTTTATGCTTGCCAGTGGGCCTTCGATTGTGAACGTTGTGTCAATGCCGTTCAGCAGTCTTATGAGGCGCATGGCGTTGCGCTGTTCGTCTTCAAGAACCAATATCTTCATGTGTCATGATGTTTTTAATGATGGGCAAACTCACCGAATAGAAGTTTTCGGTATTCTCTATCTTAACCTTTTTGTCGCAGAGCAAGGCGTACCGCTCCATGATATTTTTATGTCCCAAGCCCGTTGATTCCATCCGCAACAGCAAAGGAGATTTAAGATTATGCACAGTAATGTAGTCATCCGATGACGTGATGGAAATAAACAGCGGATGCTCCATTGAGAATCCGTTGTGCTTTATGGCGTTCTCTACAAGAAGCTGCAATACGGCCGGAGGCAGGAATCCCTTACATTCCTTGACCTCCGGACTTATTTTCGCAATGATACCTCCGCCGTGACGTACTTTCATCAGAAACAGGTACGAATCCAGAAACCTTATTTCGTCTGCAACGGGTATCAGGTCTCTGTCTAAATTTACAATAATGTACCGGTACACTTTCGACAGGTTGTTCAGGAACTTCCCGGCAAGCCCCGCATCTTCCTCAATCAGCTCCAGCAGGTTGTTGAAGTTGTTAAACATGAAATGCGGGTTGATTTGCAGTTTCAGGGAGTTGAGTTGTGACTGCAAGGCGATTTCCTTTTCCTTCATCAGCGCCATTTCGAGTGCTTGTTTCTCGTCACGTGCCTTGATATAGGATTGAAGGTAGAATGTGTTGGCATAAACACTTGACAGGAATGTGGCTATCATGGCAAAAGTATATGCGCCTTTCATGTTGAGAAGTTCATCAATGGCACTGTTTCCGGTTTCGCCCCAT
Organism: uncultured Prevotella sp.; assembly: GCA_947177775.1. Lineage (GTDB taxonomy): Bacteria > Bacteroidota > Bacteroidia > Bacteroidales > Bacteroidaceae > Prevotella. The sequence goes on along the minus strand of CAMWVS010000002.1, from coordinate 2,351 downwards.
AGGAAGTTGAAAAGGGAAATCATGCCGAAAGCCACCAGATTGTTGAGCATCAACAGACACGAAGCATAGACGATGACCCTAATATAAGAGGCTTTGAACGGGAAAACTTTGAATACGACATAGCAGAATCCCAACGAGGTGTATGTGAAAAGCATACACAGCAAGAAGTCGATGAGATAGTCCGTCACCGCTATTTCCTGCAACTGCCGGGAGGTATCATCATCCAGAACCAGCCAGATGATGATATATAGCGCGTATGATACGGTTAACAGTAGCAGCCCGTTCTGCCAGTTTGTTATTTTTGTACTCCTTTGGTGCATATCCGTGATAGTTATTTCGTGGCGACAAAGATACGACTTTACTTCTTGATTTGACAGGATGGGACTGCCCGAAACGGATAAAACGGACTTTGAAGCGGACAAAAGGAATATCGAAATACAAGGTGTGTTGCATCTTGCCTCAGTCGAAGTGCCACTTTGACCGCTTCGAAGTTTCACTTCAAGAAATTCCTCCTTTGAGAATTTAAAATGTTGATTTGGGCGGTTCAGGCATAGACTCTTCCGTTTCAACCGGATTCTGCTATTACTGCTGAACCATTACGAATAATTTTGGCGTCTGTATATAGGAAAAATGCAGCCTGATAAAGGCTGAATGACCTTATTAAAAACAATCTTTCATTTTTATCAATTATGGCAACAAATGACATCAAGTATGTATTGAACGTCCAGTTGGCGGACAATACGGTGACAGTGGAGAACAAGGACGACAAGATTGCCGTGCTGGTATCGGCAGGCGCGGCGGACTTCCAGCGCGTGGTATCGGAAATCATGGAAGTGAATCCCGGATTGGAGCGCGAGACGGTGGAAGCGGTACTCAACCTCGAAAAGCGTGTGGTGAAGAAGCTGCTGCTGACAGGCTTCCGTGTGAATACGGGACTGTATAATGCCGTCATCCAGCCCACAGGCGTGGTGGACAACAAGACATGGAACAAGGAGAAGAATTCGCTCTACGCTTCGTTCACGCAAGGCGCCGATTTGCGCGAGGCGATTTCCGCCACTATGGTGAACATCATCGGCGAGAAGGGCAATGCCATGTATGTGGCAGGCGGAATGGATGCAGCCACCCGTGCGCCGGGCTTCACGGCTACGGCAGGACGCAACTACACGCTGACCGGTGCCTACATCAAGGTGGCAGGCAACGACCCGTCCGTGGGCATCACGCTGACCTCCTCGTCGGGCGTGGTGACGAGAATCACCGAAGATATGTGGGCGGTAAACAAGCCTTCGCAACTCATCTTCCTCATCCCGGCAGGACTGGCCGACGGAGCGTATGAACTCAAAGTAACCACGCAATTCAGCGGCACCAACACCTTGCTGAAGACTCCCCGCAGCGTGACGCAGACCCTCTACATCGGCAAGGCTCCCACGGGCGGCGACAATACGGGTGGCTCTACAGGAGGTGGTGTCGACGAGAATCCGTTGGGATAAAAGTCGTTTTTTTTGTTCTGGCCAAGTAGGGTTGTTCGGTATGACCAGATAGCTCTATTTGATTCAACCAAATAACTCTATTTGGAGTGCCTGAATAGCTCTATTCAGGCAAAGCAAGCAAAAACATAACAGATATATCAACTCATTGACTATTCGGTTCTGGTATGAAGAAGATTCAGAAATTGAAAATCTGCGGCATCAATCTGACAGCATATAGTATGGCGCTTGTCATCATGTTGCTGTTGTCTGTTTGCTCAAAATCATACGGGCAGGAAAACCGTGTACTTTCCTTTGACCGTGCAAAGCAAACCGTGACGGGCATAGACACGACCAAACTGTCGGTTTATGAACATGAGAAGGCATTTTTGTCTCCACATTTTGATACCATTCCCCAAATGCCCGGAACGCTTTTGGACTTTCGTCCCGATTATACACAGAGTTTTCCCGTTGACCGTTCATCCCTACATAAAGGCGAATACAATGTCGGCGGGATTATCCATCGGTTTAACAAAGTGGATGTTTGGGGGCGAGGCAGACAAGAAAACATCATAGGAGTCGGTGTATCGAACTATGCCGAAGTCAAAACGGTGTATTCTCCAAACGAGAAATGGGAATTGGGGCTGTGCCTCTATGCGAACAAACTAAGCATCCCCCGTTCGAGTAGCAATACATTCGGAATCGGCACCGATGTTTCCTATCAATTCCTCCACCAAACATCGCTCCATCTCTTCGGCACCTATTATCGTACCTACTTTCCGGGAGTAAAACCGATGCAGAGGCTGGACGGCTACCATTATGGCGGCTACCTCTCATTCGATTTGGCAGAGCGGTGGGCAATGGACGTGGGCATGAGAAGCTATAGCG
>CAMWVS010000001.1 GCA_947177775.1 uncultured Prevotella sp. | reverse complement strand
TTCCTGCCAATATTTTCACATACAAATAATCGTTACATTATACCGAACTGGGGTAGAGTATAAACGTAACGCGACACCCAAAGGCGGTTACAATGACACCAAGGCTCAGGCAATGGCTGAAGGGCGTCGCAGCCATGGAGTGCCGCACAACAAGACTCCGCGCTTGTTGTTGTGGCGCATAGAACAGTGGATTAAGGAGGAACAATGGTCTGCGGCACAAATCGTAGGTAAACTTGCCAAGGAGGGGACAAGGATATCAAGACAGACAATATACAACCACATCCATGCAGATCAGAGCGGAGAGCTGCTTGCCAATACCAGACACAAAGGGAAATATAAACGCAAGGCGAAAAAGGAGCGCAAGCCGACTAGGGCCACCAATATCCCAAACCATACGAGCAGATATGACGTACATACCTCTGGGACCAGAGAAACTCTTCGCATCTCATCAGTCTCAATAGCGAAAATTGAGGCGCATCTTTTAATTTTGTTCGGTTTTTGCGCGTAAAAACCGAACAAAATCATTACCTTTGCAGTTGTAATCACATGAAGATGGTTGAATCCAAACAAATAGAACGCAGCGTGCTGTCGTTTCCAGAGGAGACGATATTTACTATTGGCGATTTGAATCTACCAATGCTCTCGTGGGATAATATCCGGGTCAAACTCGGAAGGATGGTCAGCGAGGGGGCTCTGCGAAAAGCAGGGAAAGGGCGGTTCTATCGTCCGAAAATCACAATATTCGGTGAAGCTATGCCCAGTCAAGAGGAAATAGTAAAGGATTTGCTTTGGGATGGTGATACTCCGATTGGCTATATTACCGGCTACTCCCGATGGAATCAAATGGGTCTTACCACACAAATTTCCGGAATAATTCAAATCGGCATCAATGGTGTCAAGAGAAACCTCGACAGAGGAGAGTATTCCGTTCGATTCATAAAGCAGCCAAATGAAATAACCACGGACAATATCAAGTATCTTATCATTCTCGATGCCATCAACAATATTCGTAAAATACCGGACACAACGATAGTGGCATCTGTTGACCGGTTGACCGATGTCATAAAGCGTTTAAGACCCGATGAGATTGAAAGAATGACAGAACTTGCCATGAAATATCCGGCAAGGCTTCGTGCTTTGTCCGGGGCTATGTTTGAAAATATAGGGTATGAATCTTCATCCTCTATGCTGTATGAGACTCTCAATCCATTGACTTCATACGACTATCCGGGACTGACGGCACATCTGCCCAACTCACTAAAATGGCATATAAGATGAAACTTCACGAAGACAAAGAACAATTGGCAGATGCCATCAGAATCACTGCCGCCGAGCTTGGAATCCCTCAAAAGTTTGTTGAGAAGGATTATTGGATATGTCAGATTCTACAACGGCTTTCACGAATGCCACAGGCTGAAAGAACTGTGTGGAAAGGTGGGACATCGCTCACCAAAGGATATGGCATCATTCAGCGATTCTCCTCCGATGTAGATCTTGCCATAATCGGAGAGGGACTAAGCAATAATCAGCAGAAGAAGCTTGTGCTTCATCTTGGGAAAGACACCACAATAGACTTGGAAGAGACGGAGGAATTCGGGGAACCAATTAAGAACAGCCGATTCAGAAAAACATATCACTCCTATCCCTCAGTAATCGACAGCACTGATACATCGCTTGACTTTCTGGGCAACCATGTTATTGTCGAGATCAACACTTATGGCAATCCCTATCCGTTCATCAGACAATCAGTAAAACCATTTATCACTGAGATGATGGAAAAGCGGCAACTCGATGGTCTGATAGCGCAGTTGGATATGGCTCCTTTTGAGTTGAATGTTCTTGACAAGCGCAGGACAATGTGCGAGAAAGTCGTATCGCTGCTCCGATTTTCGTTTGAAGAAGACCCGGTGGCAGGACTCGCCTCCAAAGTACGCCATTTCTATGACCTTCACTTCTTGACGAAGGATAATGAATGTCGTGAATATCTCGATTCGTCATTTCCCATTGAGCTTCGAGAAATCGTAGCACATGACAAAGCCGAATTTGATCGGCCTCCGTTATGGAAAACTTCAGACGTGTCACAATCCCCGTTGCTCACCTCCTTTTCAGAGATGTGGAAACGAATCGCTCCCGTTTATCAGTCAGAGGTCGGAGCTTTATCGTACGGAGAATTGCCAAAGCCGGAAGAGGTGGCGCAATCAATGGATTCATTGATAAGAATAGTACGGAAAGTGCTGTGCTGATTGAAACCGAATTACGAAAAAAAGCGATTTAACAACCCTGCTTAAAAATCGCAAAAACGAACCATCGGACTTGCGAAGGCGACTGAATTTTAGTATCTTTGTATTCGTAATCCACCTTTGTGGCCACGGCGCGAGAGCCGTCGGAAAAAGAAAGAAAAGATTCGTTACATACTCGTTACACAAGAAAAATGAGCGCATGTAACTGATTGAAATAACTGCATTTGACTGACAAGGAACAAGTTCCTCCAGCTCCACTTAGAATATCGGCTTGGCCGGGATGGTATGGTCGAGGGAATAAAAAACGCAGGATGTCAAGGCGGACTTATTGATGGACTGTTTACAGACGTACTGTTATTTTATAACCTTCCAATAAATAGGCATCAACAACACTATCTTAAAAAATCTTTTAAAAGACTGAAACAGAACTCCGAGAACGCAAGCCGTGGCGTGAGGTTGCAAACCCAGAGATTTAACATACCCACAGGGTTTTCGGACTGACTCTTTATTACTATGCGCCGTTATTTGTCTTTTTGTGTATCAAAAAAGAAGCGGAGATTATCTTTCGAGATATCTCCGCTTCTTCTGGGTGGGTGGTGGGGCTCGAACCCACGACATTCAGAACCACAATCTGACGCTCTAACCAACTGAACTACATCCACCGTGTTGTTTCGTTGCTTTCCTAAAGCGAGTGCAAAGGTACGTGATTTATTTTAATTGACCAAATAAATCACGTACTTTTTTTATTTTTTTTAGTTTGCAGGAGTTTCAGTGGCTGTTGCGGGGGCTTCAGCAGCATTGTTTCCGGCAGCAGGAGCAGCTTCCTTTGCATCGTTATTTGCAGGGGCTGCCTCCTTTGTCTGGCTTGCGCCAAATCCGGGAAGGTTGTTAGGGTTGGTTGTCGGATTCTCGATGTTCTCCATTACAGATCTGTCCTGTGATGACTGAGGAATGCTGTAGGCGCAGAGGATACTTATGATTACCATAAGTGCAGCCAATGTCCATGTGGCCTTTTCGATAACGTCAGTTGTCTTGCGGACTCCTCCAATCTGGTTGTAAGAAGCGAAGTTGGATGACAGTCCGCCTCCTTTTGACTCCTGTATCAGTACAATGCCAACCATGAGCACTGACACCAATAAGATGAGAATTACTAATAATGTGTACATGTTTACTTTATTTTTTTATTATTATTTATTATCAATTTCTCAAGGAAACGTATTTGGTCTGCAAAGTAAGCATTTTTTTTTGGATAATTCAAACTTAATCGCCGAATAATTTCCAAAGCTTTTGAATATCGCCCCTGTTTTATGTAAATTCGGGCCAATGTCTCCGTAAAATAGCTTTCGTCGCCGCTTTTCCCGTCTTCTTTTTCCGTATCGTCGATTTGCGGTACGAAGAGCGGGTTTTCGCTCAGGACTATTTTTCCTTTATCGTTTTCTATGAAACTGTCTATCAGGTTCTGTCCTTTCAGTTGTGGCGTTGCAGTTTTTGATATCTGCTCTTCGTCGTTTTCCGTTTCCAGCAGATAAGCAACGTAGTCGACAGCGGCATCAGCCGGTGTCGGTTTTCGTTTTTTCTTTTCTTCCTTTTCCTCTTCTTTTGGAATAGAGTCAAGGAAAGTGTCTATCAGAGATATCGTTCTGTCTCCGTCGGTTTGTTCCGTCGTTGTTTTCTTCTCTTTGACGATTGTGTGTTTTGCCGTCAGTCGGTAGTGGGCAGCTTCCACCATTTGGAAAATTACTTTGCGGTCGGTTATGTAGATGGCAGCCCGGCGCAGTTCTTCATCGAATGTCGGGTCGTGAAGAAGATAGAGATTCTGCAGCATCAGCAGCCTTGCTGTCTGGAAATACGGATACAGTGCCAGCATGGAGCGAAGCTCATACAGGGTATCTCTGTCGAGTTTTTCGGGATGATTGATAAGCTCTGCTATGTCCATAGAGTTTCTATTACCAGTTGGCTACTGTTGCGTTGAAAATCTGGTCGGTTATTTCTTCCACCATCTGAGTGACCAGTTCTTCCTGAACGGAGTTTAGCGACTGTGTCGTCTCGTATGTTGCGGAAGCCGTGAACTGGCGTTCAAAGTCTTCCGAATGTTTGGCGTTGTTCGTAAATCTCACGTTGACTGTCATCGACAGTTCCGTCTGTGCCGAATAGCCTTCGCTTGAAACGGCTTTATTGCGCTGCTCATAGCGCGTTATTTCACCCTCGATTTTGAGGTCTCCGTTGCGTTTGACCTGTATGAGGCGTGTATGATTGGCGTAAATGTCTTTCAATTTGTTATTGAATATGCTTGCCATTGGTCCCCATACATAGCTTGAGCGTATAGGGAAATCGGCAATCTGAATGGTCTTGGTAGTGCTGTAGTCTATGCTTGCTCCGTTGAACTTGTATGATATGGAGCACGAAAGCAGTAGCAACAGAATAGGCAGGTACAACGGCATACGGTGTCTGCACATGACTTTTTTCAGTCCTGTCTTATTCCGGATGCTTTTGAGATGGGATCCTGTTTCTCTTTTTTCTTTCATTTGTTTCTGCTTTCCTGTGTATATATAAATAATGTATAATGTCAGTCCCCGTCGTTCTTATTCTGTTTTCTGTTCTTCTGAATTGAGACTTTATGACATTTCATTTTGTTTGTCCGTTTTGGGGTGTTATTCCAACCCGTATTGCTTTATTCTTCTGTAGAGCGTTCGGTCTGATATTCCAAGCTCCTGTGCCGCTTTTTTTCTGTTTCCGCCATTTCTTTCGAGTGCTTTTTCCAGCATCTGACGGCTCAGGTCGTTCAGGTTGAGACTTTCCGGTTCTCGTTCCGGCTCCACGTATTCTTCAGCAATAGCGTCTTCAGCCTGTTGTTTTTGCTGAGCGGAGGAAATGTATATCTGTTGTGGAGTTATTGTTGCCGGTGTTGCTGTCATCTGGCTTCCTCCGTCGTCTTTCCCAACGATAGTCGTCCTGTTGTTTTGGGCGTCTTCAATCTGTTTCTTCAGCATATTGACGTTGCGCCGCAGCTCGTTTACATTGCCGCGTAGTTCGAACAGAATCTTATAGAGAATCTCACGCTCGTTCTCAAAGCTGTGGTCTTCGCTTTTGCTTATCGTGGCCAGTTGTGTGCTCTCCTGGTCTTGTGGAATGAATCGTGCCAGTACCTCCGGCGTGATCAGTCGTTCCGTGCTCAGAATGGAAATCTGTTCAGTTATGTTCTTCAACTGTCGCACGTTTCCAGGCCATTTGTATTTCATCAGCATCCGTTTTGCCTCATCCGTCAGTACGACTTTCTCCATCCTGTATTTTTCGGCCATCTGCATTGCGAACAGCCGGAAGAGCAGTGCGATGTCCTCGCCCCTGTCACGTAGCGGCGGCATCTGTATCGGTATGGAGTTGAGGCGGTAGTAGAGGTCTTCGCGGAAACGCCCTTCGCTGATAGCCTTGCGTATATTGACATTTGTGGCAGCCACAATCCTAACGTCTGTCCGTCTCACTTCCGTTGCTCCAACAGGGATATATTCACCTGTTTCGAGCACTCGCAGCAGCCTGGCCTGCGTTGCCAAAGGCAGTTCGCCCACCTCGTCAAGAAAGAGTGTTCCCTTGTTTGCCACGCCGAAATATCCTGGACTGTCGTTGATGGCTCCCGTAAAAGAGCCTTTCACGTGCCCGAACAGTTCGCTGTCTATGGTGCCCTCGGGAATGGAACCGCAGTTGATGGCGAAATATTTCTCCCGTCGGCGTGGCGAATTGTCGTGGATGACGCGCGGGATAATCTCTTTTCCCACGCCGCTCTCGCCCACGATGAGCACACTGAGGTCGGTCGGCGCCACCTGCATGGCGACGTCGAGGACATGGTTCAGTGCATCGCAGTTGCCCACGATATTATACCGTTGCTTTATTGTCTGCAGTTCTGATGTCTTCATTTAGCTGACAAAATTACATAATTTATTCGATATCCGGACTATTTGGCATGCTTTTTTTGATTTCATGGGCGATTTGAAAGTATATTTGGAGTCGTATAATTATGGTAAAGATTGGTTTCCTGAAATAATTCCTCCAACGGGTTCAAATAGCCAGTTCTCGCTATTGATACTTTCAGTCTCTGCTGCAAGAGACAATGCGACAACTTCCAAATCAGAGAATTCAGGAACAGGAGCATGATGTGGGATATCTTTTTTCTCATTTACAAATTTATTGGTAAACTGCTTGTATATTTCAAGAATTTTGACGAACTTTGTATATGTACTGTGCATATTTGATTTCAAGAGAGCAGAACAGCTAATGGATAGTGATTTACAGGATACAATCCAATAAACATAAGAAACGCAAGTAACAACAAATGAAAGCATATACATATATAGATAAAGGCAGGTTTGGGTTGGTGGACAAGCCCAAGCCGATGATTCAGGAGCCAACGGATGCCATCGTCCGCGTGACCATGAGCAGCATTTGTACCAGCGATCTGCATATCAAACATGGAAGTGTACCAAGGGCAGTGCCAGGAATAACTGTCGGTCATGAGATGGTAGGCGTTGTGGAAGAATTGGGCTGTGCTGTCGAGGACTTCCATAAAGGAGACCGAGTGACTGTCAACGTCGAGACATTCTGCGGAAAATGTTTCTACTGCAAGCATGGGTATGTGAACAACTGTACCTCGTCACATGGCGGATGGGCACTGGGCTGCCGCATCGACGGCGGTCAGACGGAGTATGTTCGTGTGCCTTTTGCGCAACAAGGGCTTAACCACATTCCCGATGGCGTGAGCGATGAACAGGCATTGTTTGTGGGTGACATTCTCGCTACCGGCTTTTGGGCGGCACGTATCAGTGAAATCTCTACCGATGACACTGTGCTGATTCTTGGAGCAGGACCTACGGGCATCTGTGCCTTGCTCTGCGTGATGCTGAAGCATCCGAAGCAAATCATTGTATGCGAGCAGTCGGCAGAACGTCGTGACTTCGTAAGGTTTCATTACCCTGATGTCCTGTTGACGACACCTGAGGAATGCCTTGACTTCGTCATGCGGCATAGTGACAACGGAGGAGCTGACCGAGTGCTGGAAGTGGCAGGAGGAAAAGATACGTTCCAACTGGCATGGCAATGTGCTCGTCCTAATGCCATCGTAACGGTTGTAGCCCTCTATGATGAGCCACAGGTACTGCCTCTGCCTCAGATGTACGGTAAGAATCTCACCTTCAAGACAGGGGGTGTGGACGGCTGTGACTGCGAAGATATTCTTCGGCTCATCAAGGATGGCAAGATAGATACCACACCGCTCATCACGCATAGTTTCCCCTTGGCAAGGATTGCTGAAGCCTACGAACTATTTGAGCAGAAGCGGGATGGAGTCATCAAAGTGGCAATAATTCAGTAAACATATTCAAAGCCAAGGGGAGCAAATGGCCATATCAGGGGCAACACTGCTGACGATAGCAGTCATCGGAGGCAGTATAGGGACTTGGATAGGTACACGGCTCTTTCATTTACCATATCAATGTTACACGGCCTGTGTAACACCGTTACATGAGCCGCGTAACATCGTTACATGGCCTGTGTAACACTGTTACGCGGGCCATGTAATAAAAGCTATTTTGTCTATTCCATTGCCTAAATGAAATAGCCGTTGGATAGGTATGCGACTTTGGCATCACAAGATGATGTACAAGAAATGCTGAAGATTCCAAATCCGGAGATTCAATATCGAAGTGCAAAACATTGAAATATGGTTTATACCTTCAATTTACGAATAATTGTGCATTAAGTACGGTATCTATGACAGATAAATTGGGGCAGTCTTGAACTTTTTTATTCTGTCGGTGTAGAAAACTCGTGGTTTATATGTAAATTTGCATTAAGATAAACAACATTCGGCAATGTGGAAGCTGGCTTTCGTTGCGTCCGTATGTACTGTCTTCAAACGTATCATTAACAAAAAAATATATCTATGAAACGACTCTACAACTATCTGACGATTGCCGTGATGCTAACAGCTGCGGTTTTCTCCTTCACCTCTTGTGATGACGATGACGCCGATCAGGCATACGACATGAACGGAATATGGCAGGGAACCATTCAAGGAAACTACTATGAGGACCGCTATCACAGCAACGGCTACGACACCGAAATCCAGTTCGTTCAGGAGGGTGTTTTCTCTCACGGCGGCTACGGAATGGAGATTGACTATCCGCATGACCACCGTCTGCCCATAAGTCAGGTCCGGTTTGACTGGACAGTGCGTAACGGCAAGATTTATCTTGACTACGAGGATGGCTATCGTGTCATCATACGCGACTACGAACTCTATAGTGCCGGCCGCAGCACCCATTTCCGAGGCTACTTCGATGACTATCATACTGGCGGGCAACTGGCTTCGTTCGATCTCATCAAGATTAGCGACGAAACGGACCTGAGCTATGCCAAGAAGCATCAGGCCGACTTCTCTGCTGTTGAGTTGGCTGACGCCGTGGAGAAATGACGGCGGTGGAGGTCCGCTGATTTTGTTTCCGTTACAGCGTGAATAAATTCCGCAGTACTGAAAAGCCCCGGAACATTCTTGTCAGGACGTTCCGGGGCTATCTGTTTGTTTCAGCAGACTGTTTGCGTAGTGTCTTATCGGCGCAGGAGCCAGCGCAGGACGGCATAACCGCCGAAAATCTGTATCATTATGCCGGGCAGACCGAGGCTCATGTCCTGTATGGCTGCGGCGAGACTGCCGGTCATGACCCACTCGAAGAGCGAACCGACAAGCTGATAGGCAACGACGGCGGCCGCCACTGAAAGGATTGTCACTGTGTCGTGACGCCGGCCGATGAGCGAAGCCGAGAAAGCCAGGGCTACCGACTTGACCGTGATGGGGAGCAGGGCGTGGGCCGGCGGCATGCCGAACAGGAGGTGATTGACCATCGGGGAGAGCAGTGCGGTGAGCAGACCTACCTGCCATCCGTACTTGCAGGCACTGATGAGTGTGAAGAAATAGATGGGCAGGAAGATTAGTCCGCCTTGTGGAATGGTGTGGCACAGTTGCGGCAGGATGATGTTGCCGGCAATGAAAAGTGCTGCCATCAGGTATGTCCTGGTCTCGCGGTATGTCGGCGAATAGAGTCTTACGGTTGTTTCCATTGTCTCTGTTGTTTTCGTTTTGAGTTATTGTTGATTGTTGTCGGCGATATTGCCGTTGCGTCAGATGCTTGCGGTTGTCATGAGTAACGTCCGTGAAGGGCACAAGGCATGTATGTCATAATCACAAGTCATGTTTATGACCATCACAAGTCATGTCCGTCATTATTGCTTTCGGCGTCCGGATGTCTCCCGATGCTGCAGCAGGCCGCTGTCTTGCCGCGCAGGAAATCCTCCACTTTTCGGCGGATGACCTCGGGCTCATGATCGTCGCGGCTCAGCTCTTCCATAGGACACCAGCCCGTTCCGGCACGGTTGATGATATGGTGGGCAATGTTCGCATAGCTGACGCTGATGCCGTGGTCATGAAGCATGGCTACGGCCGGCGCGCTGATATTGTCGGCATAGACACGGCTGACACCGCCGAGAACCATCAGGGCGGCGGCGGCTTTGCCCACGACCTTGTCGGCAATGAGTGCACCGCGGAGCAGTTCAGGTTCGTTTTTCAGCGTTAGAAACAAATCCATGATGCCGCGGCGGTGGAATGTTCTCACGTTGTCGCCTTGGGCAATTACGCATGAACACTGTTCGGAGTGCAGGCGTTCAATCAGTTTTTCCATAATATTTTAGTTCTGAAAAATCCTTTTCTTTCGTCTGGAACGTCCTTTTCATAGTCCGGATAATTCCTTTCATCTTATTCTTGCAGTCCTTGTTTCAACCGTTCCACGTATCGGTCGATGATGCGGAGTTCGTGGGGGATGCGTATTCCCTGCGGGCAGTGGGATTCACATTGCCCGCAGCCTATGCAGTGGGCGGCTTGTCGCAGACGCGGGACACTGCGGTCGAGTCCTATCAGATATTCCCGGCGCAGCCGTTCGTAGTCCTCATCCTTGGTGTTGCGTGGCAGCCGTCCCTCGTTCTTGCACTTGTTGTAGTGAACGAATATGGCCGGAATGTCAACGCCATAGGGACATGGCATGCAGTATTTGCAGTCGTTGCAGGGTATCGTTTCCAGTCCGACAATCTTCTCGGCCACGTCGTGGAGGAAGTCGCTTTCCTCCTTGCTGACCGGTTCCAGCGGACAGTAGGTCAGCAGATTGTCCTTCAGATGTTCCATATAGGTCATTCCCGACAACACCGTGAGCACTCCGTCGGGCGTGCCGGCGTAGCGGAAGGCCCACGACGCGACGCTCTGTTCGGGACGGCGACGCTTCATTTCCACTGTCAGATATTGCGGGATGTTGGCCAGACGGCCGCCGAGGAGCGGCTCCATGATTACGGCCGGTATGCCTCGCTTGTGGAGTTCGGCATATAGATAGACGGCGTCTGTGTTCCGCGGGTTAATCTCGTCGGCATATTCCCAATCGAGATAGTTCAGCTCTATCTGTACGAAGTCCCACTTGTATTGGTCGTGGAGGGACAGCAGATAGTCGAACACGGCCACGTCGCCATGATATGAGAATCCGAGATTGCGTATCCTGCCGGCCCGGCGCTCCTCAACGAGAAAATCGAGCATGCCGTTGTCGAGATAGCGGCCGCGCAGCGCGTCCATGCCGCCCATGCCGATGGCGTGGAGCAGATAGTAGTCGATATAGTCAACCTGCAGCTCGCTGAACGACGTACGGTACATCTTCATCGACTCTTCGCGCGTCCATGTCTCGGGATTGAAGTTCGAGAGTTTTGTCGCCACATAGTAGCTGTCGCGCGGATGGCGGCTCAGGGCGATGCCGGTGGAGCGCTCCGAAAGTCCCTTGCAGTAGGCGGGAGACGTGTCGAAGTAGTTGACACCATGCTCCATGGCGTAGTCGACAAGCCTGTTGACCATCTCCTGATCAATCGGGGCGTCGCTCTCGCGTGCTGCGTCACTGTTGTCGGTGGGCAGCCGCATCATTCCGAAGCCGAGCAGCGACACCTGCTGGCCCGTCTTTGGGTTCTTGCGGTAGGTCATCTTGCCAACCGGCGGCTCTGTCTGACGGCTTTCGCCTGTCGTCATATCGTCCTTCCGGCCGTTCTTGCACCCTGTGATTGTTGCGGCCGTGGCCATGGTCCCTGCTCCGAAGACCTGCAGAAACCTGCGCCGTGTCATATCTTTATTGTTGCTCATAGACTGTCATGAATAAATGTTTGAGACTGAAAGTGGCGTCAGATGGTTCTGTGAACCTCATGACCTTCAACGTAGATGGCTGAGAAAGGACGGGCCGGACAGAGGTTCTCGCAGGCTCCGCATCCGATACAGCGTGCCTCGTTGATGACCGGTATGCGCGGAGACTGGTTGTCGTCCGGCATGGAAGGAACCATCTCGATGGCTCCCGTGGGACAATGGCGGGCACAATTTCCGCAGGAAACACCATCCGTCAGCGGAATGCAGTTCTTCTTCACCCATACGGCGTGACCTATTTGTATGGCCGATTTGTCAGCCTTGGCAATATGGCGGATGGCTCCCGTGGGGCAGACCTCGGAGCAATCCGTGCACTCAGGACGGCAGTAGCCGCGCTCGTATGACATCACAGGCTGCATCAGTTTTGTCAGTTCGGTCGACGGCCGCAGCACCCCGTTGGGACATTTGGACACGCAGAGCTGACATCCGGTGCAACGTTTGGCGAGATTTCGGGCGCTCAGCGAACCGGGAGGAGTCAGCGGCGTTTGGCGTTCTGGAGCCACTTTGTCCTCTATCTTGGCCAGTCCGCCGTCCACCTTTTTCTTCTCCTGAGCCATTGCGGCGGTTGTCGCCATTGCCGTGGCGAGGAGGAAAGAGCGCTTGGTGAGGTCCGGAGTGGCGGAAGCCGAAGCTTCCGAATCGCGTTTCGCGGCCTTGTTGCCGGTCTTCGGCTTGGCCTGATGGCCATAGGTGATGGCTCCGAAACTGCATTTACCGATACAATCGCCGCACACAACGCAGCGTGTCGGGTCGACGGTGTGGTTCTTCACGTCTATACATGAAGCCTTGCAGTAGCGTGCGCATGACCCGCAGTTGCGGCAGAGACCGGTGTCTATATGCACTTTCAGCCATGACAGGCGTGACAATGTGCCGAGCAATGTGCCGACGGGGCATATCGTGTTGCAGTATGTCCGGCCACCGCGCCAGGCCAATATACATATTATAATGAAGGTGGCGGCTGAGATTATGAGCGTTGGCATGCTTTTCACCCAAACGTCAACGGAATAGAACGCATAGCTGTCAATGCGCTCGGCGATGGCCGCCAAAGCGTTGTTTGCCAGTTGCCAGAGCGGCTGGAAGAGCGTTGCGGCTATGCGGCCGTAGGCGCTGTACGGTTCCAACAGGGCCACCAATGAGCCTATTCCGGCAACGAAAGCGGCAACCATAACGCCCAGCATGGTCCATCGGAGCCATGTCTTTGCCTTTGAATAAGTGTAGGGACGCTTGCGGTTGTGATTGTGGAACCATGAGACGAGGTCCTGAAAGACGCCTAACGGGCATATCACGGAGCAGTAGATGCGTCCGAAGACGAGCGTGAGCAGCAACGGCAGGAGGACAATAAGAGTGTTGGTCAGCAGTGCCGGCACGAGCTGGATGTGGGCCATCCAGTGCATCCATCGGTGGATGGTGCCGGTAAAGTCGAGGAACAACAGTGTGATGCCCGCGAAGAACACCACAGCCAGTGTGGTTCTAATCTTTCTTAACATGACTATTTCTGTATTTGATAGTTTTCTTTTCTGCCCGTTGTCTTCACTATAAGTATGCTCAATTCGTAAAGCAGCCATATCGGCAGCGAGACGACAAATAGTGTGAAGACGTCTGTTGTCGGCGTTATGATGGCTGCCACAATGAGTATGGCCACAATGGCATGACGCCGGTAGCGAGTCATCAGAGAACCGTTGATGATTCCCATGCGTGCCAAAAGCCAGCTGACGACAGGAAGTTCAAACACTACGCCCATTACGAGGCTCATTGTTATTAGCGTGTCCATGTACGACTGGAGCGTTAGCATGTTGTCAACGTCAGGACTAACCTGATATGTTCCGAGGAAGCGGACTGTCAGCGGAAACACAAGAAAGTAGTTGAGCAGCGTTCCAGCCATGAACATGACGTAGGAACTGACTGTTATCCGCACGGCATAGCGGCGCTCGTCGGTGTAGAGTGCCGGTGCGATGAAACCGAACAGAGCGTAAAGCACGTAAGGAGAGGCCATCAGCAGACCGGCATAGAGCGCGGTCCTCATGTGAATCATGAATTGTTCGGTCAGTCCCGTGTTCATCAGATGGAGCGCAAACGGCTCCGTTCCTAAAAGGCGGTAGGTGATGAAACCGCTTTCACGAGGTGCGAGGACGATTTCGAAAAGCGTGTCTTTCATACAGAAAGCCACCACCGCCATGACCGTAGTAATGAGGATTATGCGTATCAGGCAGGCCCGCAGTTCGTCCAGATGGTCCCAGAACGTGGCCACACCGCCATCCCCAAAGCTCATTTCCCTTCAGGCCCGTCGTTCGTGGCCTCTTTCTTTGTTTCTTCGGCCTGGGCTTCGCCGCCCAGTCCGTTCATTCCGTCCTTAAAACTTTTGACTCCCTTACCCAGTCCGTTCATGAGCTCAGGAATCTTCTTGCCGCCGAAAAGCAGCAATACTATTAGTGCGATTACAAGCACTTCCTGCATACCAAGTCCAAACATATATTATTCTCTTTTTGTTTATTATTCATTGGATATTGCGCTGGGCGCAGGCTTACCGTTTGCAAAGATACGGTAAATCACTTTCCGCACTATTATCATAATTGCGGATTGAATAACCAAAATTACATGAATTGCCGTACCGTCGTCGTCCTGGCTTCTTATATATATATGCCGTCTACTGTGGTCCGCGGGTCTTGACGATGTGGTCCAGCAACCCCTCACAAGCATCTTCCAGCAGTTCTATGACAAGTTCAAAGCCGCGGTCGCCGCCGTAATATGGATCCGGCACGCAGTCGTGACCCTCATGATGGCGGCAGAAATCCGTCATCATTCTTATCTTCCGGCGTTCCGCTTCTGTGCGTGCCAACGCCATGGCGTCGTGTCGGTTCTCGCTGTCCATAACGATAATGAAGTCGAAGCGGGCCATATCCTCACGGCGTATCTGTCTCGCACGGCTGCAGAAGTCATAGCCGTGAGCCTCGCCGTGGCTACGCATGCGTCTGTCCGGAAGTTCTCCGGCATGCCACGGACCTATTCCTGCCGAGTCAATCTCGATATTACCGTCCAGCTGCCGCTCACGGACCAAGTGGCGCATAATGCCTTCCGCCGCAGGCGAACGGCATATATTTCCCAGACAAACAAACAGTACGGATGTATTCACGTCATTCAAGCTGTTTTCTTTTTTCATATCAGTCCGTATTTAATAATGTATCAGTCCATGTTCAAAAAACTGTTTTTTCACTTCATGTTCCGGTCAAACTTGATCAGTGTCAGACCTATTGCCGTCCATATAAGTTCCCTCAGACGGACGAGCAGAGCCACGAATATTCCGGCGCTGGCCGTCATGGCAAGTCCCTTTGCCGACATGAGGAAACCGCCTTCGCGGCCGCCCAGCTGGAGCGGGAGGAAGAAGAGCATGTTCGCAAAGAGTGAAGTGAAGGCAAGGATGAGGATGCACTGGAGATAGTTGGCATCTGGCATGATGACCAACAGGATGAAGAATATCTCGAGGGCGGAAAACACGCGGCATGCCAGTTCAAGGCCGACGGCCGTGACAAATGTGCGTGGGTTCTGATTGTGTAGTGTGGCTATCTGACGGTCGATTCCGGCCAACTGTTCCCGGTGGTTTTCGAAGAAGCGTTGTGCGCGGCGGCGGATGAGCGGGAGGTGGCTCACCAGACTCATACATCTTACCGTTATACCTTTCTTATATCCTTTGATGAAAAACCATATAGCCGTGACACAGAACGCGCCGACGGCTGTGAGCATGATGCCCATGGCCATGTTGACCTCCTGTGTGAGGATATAGATAACTATGGAGAGAATCCAGAACCAAAAGTGCGAGAATATGTGGGTCATGGCATAGAGTATGACCGACGACGATGCCCGTTCCGTTCCGATTTTCGGGGAGAGCGACATGATGCGGTAGGGTTCGCCTCCCATCAGTCCTCCCGGAGTAGCATAGTTGAGTGCGAATCCGCTCACCGTGATTTTATACAGCCACCAGTACGAGATTCTCCGGCTTCCGCCGTTGTCGCCTGAAGTTTCCGTCGTCGCGCCGCTATGGCCGTTTCCGTTTTCCGGGCAGGTACTTTGGGGATGCTCCTGACTGCGTATGATGATATACCATGCCGCCGTATTGAACATATAGAGGAAGAACCAAAGGGCGATTACAGCCAGAAACCAATAGCCCGCGCGCTGCAACCCCGCCCAAACCTGGGCGAAGTCGAGCTGCGTGGTCATTATCAGCAGAACAGCGATACCGAAGATGAAGAAGCCGTTCTGATATTTCTTTTTCATTCCTCTGCTTTCTGGTTGTTATTTTCTGATGGCGTCACGTTTTTTGTTTCCATAGACTTGGCTGCCGTATCCGGGGCTTTTTCCGCCGTTTTTGCCTTGTCAGTGTCTGTCTGCGTCAATTCGGATGTTGTTCCGTCCTGTGTGTGTCTGGGAGCCTGACTGCCGTTTCCCGATGCCGCCGTACCGTTGTCAGCAGCTGGTCTGCCGTGCCGTTCGTCGCGTCCGGGCTTTCCTTCGCGTCTGAACTGGTCTTTGGGTCTTGGCATGGCGAATCTTGCCTTTTCGTTTTCGTCCCGTTTCTCATGATAGAGCTTGGGTAGCGGATTTTCCCGCGGCTCGTCGTAGCTGATTCGGTTGCGGTAGATGTCGATGGCCGTATAGATGGCCTGACGGAATGAACTGGCGTCGGCCGTTCCCTTTCCGGCGATATCGTATGCTGTGCCGTGGTCGGGAGATGTGCGTACGATAGGCAGTCCGGCTGTGAAATTGATACCGTCTTCAATGGCAAGTGCCTTGAATGGTGCGAGACCTTGATCGTGATACATCGCCATCACGCCGTCAAACCGGCTGTACATTCCGCTTCCGAAGAACCCGTCGGCAGGGTAGGGGCCGAATGCCTGAATGCCGGCGGCCTCCAGTTCCTCTATTGCCGGAATGATGACCTCGCTCTCCTCAGAGCCTAAGAGACCGTTGTCGCCGGAATGGGGATTGAGAGCCAGTACTGCGATGCGTGGATTGTCGATGCGCAGGTCGCGCTTCAGACTTGTGTGGAAAGTCTTTGTCTTTTCAACGATAGCCTCCTTCGTGATGGCTTTCGCCACGTCCTTTATGGGCAGATGGGTTGTCACCAGCGCCACGCGCAGACAGTCGTTCATCAGAATCATCAGCGCCTTCTGCCCCTCGCCGACACAGTTTTCGATGTACTCGGTGTGGCCGCAGAAGTGGAACTGATCGCTCTGAATGGTGTTTTTGTTTATTGGTGCCGTCACCAGAACATCATATAGCCCGGACCGATAGTCGGTCATGGCACGGTCGAGGGCCTTCAGGGCTGCCTCACCGGCTTCGGCAGAAGGCTGTCCCATTTCGATTTTCACCTCTTCGTCAAAAGTCGCCAGCAGGTTCACGCGGCCCTCCTGAGCTTCCTCGGCAGAGGAAATTATGCTGAAGTTGGTCTGCAGGTCAAGCATCTTCCTGTGGTATGCGGCCGCTTTCGGTGAGCCGTAGATGATGGGAGTGCATAGCTCGAGCATTCCCGGTTCCTCAAAAGTTTTCAGAATGACCTCATAGCCGATTCCGTTGGTATCTCCGTGCGTGATTGCCACGCGAATAAGTTTATCTTCCATAAAAGTTTTTATTTTAGTGTATATAGTGCAGCTTCGAGCTGCCTGATTATGTTCCCTTTCTTCTTTCCAGGCGCAAAAACGAACGCTTCGGCCGTTATGATCCGTCCACGGGCGGTGTCCGCGACACTGTGGCTGACGAACGGTCCGCCCATGGCTCCGCCCTCCATTTCCCACAGTCCGCGCATGACCATCACCTTTTTTCCGCCGAAATCCCTCACCGTAGCAGCCGGCTGTGGCGTAGCGGCGGTGACCATGAACATCTGTGGCGTTTCTCCGGGGATGTTGGCGCGCATGACACTGTCTCTTACGGCGACGGCGCGTGTGGCGTCGAGGCTGTCTCCGCGGTAGGAGTAGACGCAGACGTTGCCCATGGCTGTGGCCGACTGGTCTGAAACCCAGATGAAATCCTGTCCGGTTTTCATTCCCGTCATTTCCGGCGCTACACATATGGTATGGCCGAAAAGACTGTCAGCCGTCTGCGCGGCCTTCGCGTTGTACCGACGTCTCAGCTCCGCAATGGCGGCATCACGTTCAAAGCGGTTTATCATGGCGCTGACCGTGCGGCCCGTCCGTCGTGCGTTTTTACTTTTCAGCGCAGCCGAGGGACCGCATACATATATTATAATCTGTGGTTTGGCGTAGACGTCGCGTTCAAATCTGACCCTCGTCGTGCCGTTACCGTCGCCGTCATCCACCGTCCACACGATGCACCTCGCATATTTCATCGCTCCTTCCGGCTCGCTTTCTGCCGCTTTCACTCTGAAAGCTCTTTCCTTTTGCGGAAGTCCTGCCACCGTCACGGAGCGTAGCATGTCGCCCACTGTGGCCACCGCTCCAGAGTCTCCGCCCGTCACGACCACGTCGTAAGGCTGTCCGCCGCTCTTTGGCTTCAGTCCGCCAGCGTCCTTGCAGCCCGTCAGCAGCAACACAGCCACTACCGTCATCAGGCCTGTGGCAATCCGGAGCGTGTTCCTCGCGGGCCGTCTTTTCATAAGCCGCGCTCTCCGTTCCTGTGGGCCGTGGACAGCAGTCCGCAGGCGGCGAATATGTCCTGACCGCGGCTGGCGCGTATCGTGGTGAACACGCCGTGCTGCGTCAGATAGTCGCGCATTGCCTCCATCCTTCCGTCATCCGTCGTGTGGAGGTCGACGCCGGGTATGGCATGGAAGCGAATGAGGTTTATCCTGCATTCCAGTCCGCTCACCAGACGGATTATCTCGCGGGCGTGGGCAATCGTGTCGTTGAGTCCGTCGAACACTATATATTCAAACGAAATGCGCCGCTGGTGCGTGAAATCATACCGGCGGAGCAGCTCGACGATATCCTTTATCGGCATCTGACGTTCCGCCGGCATCAGTTGCAGGCGCTGTTCGTGGAGCGGCGAGTGCATGCTGACGGCCACGTGGCAGTCGCTTTCGTCAAGAAATCGTTTCAGCTTGTTCTTCACGCCGACACTGCTGACCGTGATGCGTTTCGGACTCCACCCGTATCCGTAGTCGGCTGTGAGCACCTCGGTGGCCCGAAGGACATTGTCGAGATTGTCCATAGGCTCACCCTGTCCCATGAAGACGACATTGGTCAGTCGTTCGCGCTCTGGCAGGGAATAGATCTGATTGAGAATGTCGGTGGCGGTCAGGTTGCCCTCGAAGCCCTGTTTGCCCGTCTGACAGAACAGACAGTTCATCTTGCAGCCCACCTGTGACGATACGCACAGCGTGGCCCGTTCGCCGTCGGGGATGAATACCGTTTCAACAAACTTTCCTCCAGCCGTCGGAAAGAGATATTTGACCGTTCCGTCAACCGATCTCTGACAGTCGGCCGGCTCCATCGCTCCCACCGTGCATACTTCTTCGAGCCGCGCCCGGTTGGCTTTTGACAGATTGGTCATCTCGCCGATGGTCCTCACGTGGCCGGAATAAATCCACCGCGCTATCTGGCCCGCCGTAAATCCTGGCATGCCGAGGGTACCGGTGACGAGTTCTTTGATTTCGCCGACAGTCATGCCGAGAAGCACTTTCTTACTGCTATCCATTGTTTGTTCAAATCTTTATAATCTGCAAATTTACTGTAAATCGGGCTAAAAACAAAATAAATTACCGATAAACAGATAAAATGACTACCTTTGCAGCCTCAAAACAAGATTGGAGAACATGGTGAAAGAGAAAGAAATATTCAACCGCGCCCGGCTTCTTTTGGGTGACGGTGTGATGGAGGAGATGTCCCGTGTGCGTGTGATAGTCTTCGGAGTTGGCGGTGTCGGGTCGTGGTGTGTAGAGAGTCTTGTGCGTTCCGGAGTGCGCCGTCTGACCATTGTCGACTGCGACCGCGTCTGCGTCACGAACATCAACCGCCAGCTCATGGCCACCACCGGGACTGTAGGACAGGTCAAGGTCGACGCCCTGCGCGACCATCTGCTGACGGTCAGTCCGTTGGCGGAGATAGATGCCCGCTGCGAGGTTTTCACGGAGGCTACGGCGGAGAGCTTCCGTCTTGACGACTACGACTATATCATAGACGCCATCGACTCGCTCAGCGACAAGATGCTGCTCATCGAGATGGCCACGCGGACGCGGGCCCGTTTTTTCTCGTCGATGGGTGCGGCGCTAAAGATTGACCCGACGCGCGTCCGGGTGGCCGAGTTCTGGCGCGTGGAAGGATGTCCTTTGGCTCGCTCGCTGCGCCAGAGGTTCAAGAAAGCGAAGAGCCGTCCAGCCCGAAAATTCCTCTGCGTCTACAGCGACGAACGGCTGGAGAACAAGCCCGTAGATGATGCTGAAGACATAGAAAACGCCGCTTCTTCCGCCGCTATGTCCGGTCCGGACATCATTCAGCAGCCATCTGCTGCGCCACGTACACCGAAGAAACAGGCCAACGGCTCGCTTATGCATATCACGGCTATCTTCGGTCTGACCATTGCCGGACTTGTAATTCAGGATATCGCCGGTCGGGATGATGTGTCTTAGCTGTTTATGCTGCATTGGCCGTGGCGCGTAAACTCATTGACCTGTCGGCAACTTGTCGGCTGTGGCGAAAAAGATGGGCTGAGGGGCGTATTTATTGGAAATACGTTTTGAGTTTGAAGAATATTTATTAATTTTGCAGCGTGATAAAGGCTAATATCGCACATTAATAACTCGGAAGGGCGGCTCGTGTATATTATAATACGTTGGGCGCCCTTTTTCGGTTAATGGCATATTATGTAAATCACTTGAGTGACAATACGACTCAACAACAAATGTATATAGAATCAAAAGAAGACACATTATATATATGAAACATATAATCCTGATCTTTGTTTCAACGGCACTGCTTGCCGCCTGCGGGCAGTCGTATGAGGAGCAGAAGCGTCTCACGCGTGCAGAAAGCCAGAGACTGGCACGTGAGGATTCTGCTGCGCTGAAGATAGCCGTGACACCGACTCTCGACTGTCTGCCGCTCTACGTGGCCCGTCATCACGGTCTTTTTGCCGCATTGGGAGCCGACGTGAGACTGAAAAGATTTGCCGCACGGATGGACTGCGACGAGGCTCTGAGGGGACGGAAAGTTGAAGGACTCGTCACCGACCTTGTCAGGGGACAGCGAATTGTCGGCCAGGGAATGCCGCTGGAATATCTCACTGCGACCGGAGCCTACTGGCAGTTGCTGACCAATCGCAACGCCCGCATAAAGGAGCTGAAGCAACTCAACGACAAGATGCTGGCCATGACGCGCTATTCGGCAACCGACATGTTCGGCGACTATGCCGTGGACAGTGTCGGACTGGTTCCCGAGATGGTGTTCAGAATTCAGGTCAACGACATAGTTCTGAGGCTGAAGATGCTCGAAAACAACGAGATGGACGCAATGTTGCTCACAGAACCGCAGGCTACGGCGGCCCGTATGCAGAAAAATCCTGTGCTGATGGACTCGCGACGTACGGGAATCAGGCTCGGAGCGATGGCCGTCAGACATGAGCTGATAGGAGACACTGCACGGCGGAAACAGATTGAAGTTCTGATGAAGGCATACGACATGGCCTGCGATTCCATAAGTAAATACGGTCTGGAAGGCTATAGGAAGCTGATAGCCGGGATGTGTGGTGTAGGAGAGGATGTAGCCGATGCTCTTCCGAAGGACATTCGTTTTGAACATGCGGCGGTTCCACGCAAGGAGGATATAGACCGTGCCGAGGCATGGCTGAAAGAAAAACTGGCTGATGACGCAACAACAATAGATGACGATGGAGGCAAATAAGGAATTGGACGATATAATGCTGCTGCTCGACAAAGGTCAGCTGAGCGTGGCCCTGGAACAGTTGGCCGCGTTCGTGTGTAAATATCCGGAGCTTAACATGGATGAACGGCTGGACGGTCTGCGCAGCGACTATGAGCGTATGGTTGAATATTGGGCAACGGGCTATCGCGACCCGCAGCTTGAAAGTATCCATAATGTGCTGAGGAGGCGTGCCTACAGGCTTGCGGCAGATGCCTATGTGCGCTACGATATGGCCCATTCGCCATATACGTCGGCAGTCAGACGGCGCATCGACGGAGCCGGACGCGACTGGTCTATGCCTGTTCTCCGCGCCGCATTGGAGGGGTTTGTGACTGACGCGGCAATGCTTGAACTTGAGCCGGAACACGTCAGAAAACAGAAGAAGAACGACTTCTATTCCGCCCGCCAGCGGCTGATGAACGACCTTTTTGACCATATATGGACCTCGCAGCAGTGGAACGAGGGAATGGCCGAGGCCTACGAAGATATTCTGCTCTCGCCGACGGTCGATACGAATGACCAGCAGGTAATTGTTTCGGCGCTGATGCTGAGCACTATGAACATGTTTGATATAAACAAGTTCCGTCTTCTTGTCACGGTCTACCGGCGGAGCACGGACGAGAACGTCCGGCAGAGGGCTCTCGTGGGATGGGTGCTTTCGGTGAAAGAGGAATTCGAAGGACTTTTCCCTGAACAGCGGCAGATGGTCGAAGAGATGCTCCAGGATGAGGCCGTGAGGGACGAACTGACCGAGCTGCAGATACAGCTGTTCTACTGTGTTATGGCGGAAAGCGACACAAAGAAGATACAGAAGGAGATTATGCCGGACCTGCTTAAGCACAACAATCTCCATATCACGCCCACAGGTATTGAGGAGAAAGCCGAAGACCCCATGCAGGACATTCTCGACCCGGAGGCCTCGGAGCGTAACATGGAAAAGGTGGAGGAGGGATTCCGCAAGATGGTGGACATGCAGAAAGCCGGCTCGGACATTTATTTCGGCGGATTCTCACAGATGAAGCGTTTCCCGTTTTTCAGCAGCGTGAGCAACTGGTTTGTCCCTTTCTATCCCGAACATCCGGCTGTCAGCGCTATCTATGAGCGTATGGGACACGGACGTCTCCTCGGTATGATGATGAACCGAGGATCGTTCTGCAACAGTGACAAGTATTCTTTTGTCCTGGCATTCAGTCAGGTGATGGAGCGCATACCGCAAAGCATGCGCAGCATCATTGACAACGGGGATATAGCCGGCTTCGGACGCATGTCCGAGACAGACACAAAGACACCGGCCTATATCCGCCGAACATATCTTCAGGATCTCTATCGATTCTTCCGGCTGTTCCCGTCGCGGAGTCAGTTCCGCAATCCGTTTGACATTCAGTCCGTCGGAAAGAGCTCTCCTGAATATGTATTTTTCTCAAAACGTATATTCCGTGGAACTGAGTTGGAGAGTCGTTTCGGTGAAATAGGCTCATTCATGGTCAAACACAAAATGTATGATGAGGTTGCAGGGGTTATATGTAACTATAGCGACAAAGGAAAAGACTATCAGTATTACATGCTCTTTGGTCATGTCTTGCTCCGTAGCGGTGGCGTTATATTGGATTCCCGCATGAATGAAATGAAGGCGACAGACTGTTTTGAGCATGCACTGAGATTGCAGAAGGATGAACTCCGGGCCTTGAAGGGATATGCGCGGGCTTTGTTCTACGAGGAACGCTATGCCGAAGCGCGTGATGCCTATGCCCGTCTGATGGCAGCCTCGCCTGAGACAATGACCTATGCGCTGAGCTACAGCGTATGTCTGACAAATCTGTGGGAATACGACGAAGCCCTGAAAGTGCTCTACCGGCTTGACTATGAGAATCCTGACAATGTCGGTGTCAGCCGCGTGATGGCGCGCGCGTTGGTTGGAGCAGGCAAGTATGAACAGGCAAGACGTGTATATGAGAAACTTGGCAGCCGTGGGGTCATGGATTCTAACGACCGGATGAACAACGGTTACTGCGAGTGGTTCGCCGGCAACCACCGTGCTGCGGCGGAAAGTTTTGCAGCCTATCTAAAAATGCGCTATCCCAACGAGAGCAACTTCGGAATGCGGAAAAAGGCGAAGGAAGATATTGTCGGAACCGAACTGAAGTTTATCCTGGAGCATGGGGTGACGCAGGTTGAACTGGAAATGATGCTTGACGTCGTGTGTGCCGAGATGATGAGATGAAATCAGGATTGAGCTGCGGTTTTTGAAAGACGTTCTCCGGATACTTGGCCGAAAGCGGTTGAAGCAATGAAAACGATATGTTGGAATCAGAGAAACTGCGTTCTGCCGACACCATTCAAATTGTTGCCTTATGGTGTCGGCAGAACGCAGTTTTTCATAACACGGGGGCCAGCAGATGGGCGAACCATCCGACGAATTTCTGCCATGGTGTCCTGAACTCGTTCCACGTCTTTTTCGTGAGGTAGACGCTCTTCTTCTTGTCATTGTCGAAGAGGTTGTCGAGCTGGCGGGTAGTGTTAGGATCGATGATGACGGCGTTTTCCTCGTAGTCCCAGCTAAGGCTGCGGGAGTTGAGGTTGGCACTGCCTACGGTGCAGAAGCGGCCGTCGACCATGATGACTTTGGTATGGTGGAAGCCCGGCTGATAGAGCCATACGTCCACGCCGCGCTTCATAAGCTTGTGTACATTATAGAATACGCAGTCCGGAGTCAGAGGTATGTCGCTCTTTGCCGATACCATAATCTCAACTTTCACGCCGCGTTTGACCGCGTTGCGCAGTGCTTTCTTCAGCTTGTGGTTGAGGGTCAGATACGGATTGATGAGCTTGATGGAATCCTGTGCGCAGTTGATGGCGTTTTCATAGAACGTACGGATAATCTTGTTCGATGTGCGCGGTTCGCGGTTGATGATGCCCACCGTCTTGTGGCCGGCCGTCGCCGTGGTGTCAGGGGCAAGGCCGTCGAAGTGTTCCGGCGTGTATGCACGGAAATATTCCGGCCGCCAGAGGTCTTCGCCGGTGACTTTCTGCCATATCCTTGTGAATATCATCTGGAGCTGGTTGACGGCTCCGCCCTCTATGCGGCAGTGCATGTCGCGCCATTCTCCCACCTGTTCCGTTCCGTTGATGTAGTAGTCGGCCACGTTCATTCCGCCCGTGTAGGCTATGCTTCCGTCGATGACGACAATCTTTCGGTGGTCGCGGAGGAAGATGTGGTTGACCCACGGGAAGCGTATCGGGTCGAACTCGTGGATGTCAACGCCGTCCCGTCTGAGGCTGTCAACGTGCTCACGTCGCAACGGCTGGTTGTTGGAGTCGTTGCCGAAACCGTCGAACAAGGCTCTTACTTCAACACCTTCGGCTGCCTTCATGCGTAGAAGGCCGAACAGTTCGGACGCGATGGAGTCGTTGCGGAAGTTGAAGTATTCGAGATGGATGCTGCTGCGGGCCTGTCGGATGGCTTCGAACATGTCGTCAAATTTGGCCTGTCCGGTGGTGAGCAGCGTCACGCTGTTGTTATGACTGAACGTTATTCCGTTATCCTCAAGTACCTTCACAATGGCGGAATCGCTTCTGTGAATGGCTGGATTGTCTTTTGTCTGTGTTACAGAACCGCTTTTCTGTATAGTGTAATCGCTTGTGTGTATAGCATAATAGCTTGCCTGCGACTCCACATTGGCCGTGGGCAGTAGCAGACAAGCGATGGTTATAAATGATTTCATCCCTGTTTCTTACGATGTTTAAGTCGGTATTCCAATGGTGACATGCCGTGCTTGTCCTTGAATATGGCCGCGAAGTTCTCTGCGGTCATGAATCCGAGGTTTATGGCAAGTTCGCTCATGTTGATGTCCGTGCGTGCCAGCAGCGTGCAGGCATGCTTCAGACGCAGTTCCCTGACAAGCTCGGCGGGTGTCTTCGATGTGATGCTTCTTATCTTTCGGAAGAACGGAACACGTCCCATTCCCATGGCCGAAGCCATCTCTTCAAGGCTTATGTGGCCATGGCTCATGTTCTGCAGCACATATTGCTCGACGTTCTGCATCAGTTTCCGGTCCATAATGCCGTTCATGGTGTAGTCTCCCATCGTTACGTCGCCGGCATAATAGAGATCATATTCGCTCTGTGCAGTGTTCTCGACAATGTCTTCGATGAAGCTTCCGCAGCTCTCACGGGTGCTTTCGGGGCTGTCCAGTCCGGCCGGAGCGTCTGTTTCCTGACATTCAGCGTAGTTTTCTGCCGTAGCGTCGCTGTCGTCTGCCGTCTTGCCACCTGTTCCGGCGATGCTGTCCTGAATGTTGTCGTAGTTGATTGTGGCAGTCGTCATGCTGGCGTTGATGGTCTCCAGACGTCTCGTCTCTTTGCCTTCGATAAGTCCGTCGGGCATATCTTCGGGCGCGAGGCCCAGCAAGCGGTTGAAGCGGAGTGTGGCTTCCTGTATGTTGAACGGCTTGGCCAGATAGTCGTCGGCGCTCAGCGTGATGTTCATATCGTGCATGTCGGCCGATGTCAGCACGCCGTCGGTCATGAGAACGAACTTTATGTTTTCCGTTCTCGGGTTCATCTTGATTCGGTTGCACAGTTCGCTGCCGTTCATTCCGGGCATGTCCTGTTTGCATACGATGATGCTTGCCTTGAGCACTTCAAGGTCTTCGAGAGCTTTGCCTACGTCGTTGTAGGCGTGCATGTCGTAGACATTGCGCAGATGGGCCATGATGAACCGGAGGAACTCGTCGTTGTTGTCGATGACGATGACCTTATATTGTTTTGTCGTCGGGTCGCCCTGGCGTACCTTTATGTCAGCCGTGAGCGTCTCTACATCCGCTCTCATGATTTCCACTTCGCCCTTGTCGTTGAGCTGCATCCTGTTGGTTGCAGCGGCGGAAGCTTTCGATTCGGGATTCTCCAGTGTCGTCTGCATTTCCGATATGCGTGTGATGATCTGCAGCATCTGGAAGTGAAGCGAGTTGATTTGCTCCTTTCCTTCAACCGTATTTTCTCTTTCGGCCATATTGCCGATGATGGATGTCATTCTCGCCATCGGCTGGCGCAGGTCGTCGCTGGCCGCCTTGATTTCCTCGCGCTGGAATGCCAGTTCGCGGATGATGGCTTTCTTCTTCGACCATAGATACGATATGCGCTTGAAACCGAATATCCACAGATATACGATTATGGCCAGAACGGCGGCATAAATGATTATCATCCACCATGAAATCCACCAAGGGCGGAGTATGGTTATGTCCAGAACACGTTCCTGATTGCTGATTGCGCCGTCTGCGCTGATGGCTTTGACATGGAGTTTATAGTTTCCGCTGGCGAGATTCCGGAAGGTCACACCATGGGAAAGGGCATCGCCATTGTGCCAGTCGTTGTCCAATCCTTCCATCCAGAACATGAATTGGAGTCTTTCGCTTTGATTGTAGTTGCCGGCCGCGAACTTGATTGTGAATGTGCTCTGGCTGTTTGTCAGTTCGATTCTGTTGCTTTCGTTGAGTGCTTGCGGCAGCGGGACGTTGCCGTCATACTCATGACCTATTAGCACTTCGGTATCTCCGAAGAACAGTTGTGTGAGCATGACGCGTGGCAGAGTCTCTTTGTCATCCTTGTTGTGATGGCGCATCCAGTTGACACCGTTGAGTCCGCCCATCATGACGTTTCCGTCGCGGCGTGTAAGGATGGCTCCCTTGTTGAATTCGTTGCTCTGCAGACCGTCGGAAGTGTCGTAGTTGTATAGTCCGTAGTTGAACGTTCCGTTCTCGTGGTTGCGCTGTACGACCACGCGGGTAACACCGTTGGTCGTTGTTACCCAGATGTTATGGTCCTTGTCTTCTGTCAGTCCGCTGATACAGTTGTTCGCCAGTCCGTTCTTCTCGGTAATATAGTTGAGGCTGTCGTTCTCCCTATTGAGCACGTTGATGCCTTCACGCGTACCGATCCAGAGCAATCCGCGGGAGTCTTCGAATATCTGGGTGATATAGTTGTTGGTGAAAGTCTTCAGATTGGTTGAGTTTCCGGTCAGCAAAGTCTTTTCTGTTGTTGAGAGATTCAGTATGACCAATCCTTCTCCTGTGCCGACAAAGAGATTGTTCCCCTTTCCGTAGAAGAGCGTGGTAACGTTGTTTGTGTTTATTTTGCCGTTCTCCTTCGTATATGTGGAGAACGTGTTCATTCTCGGATTGAAGACCTGCAGTCCTCCCGAGGTGGCAATCCAGAGGTTTCCCGTCTTGTCTGTGCACAGGGCGTTGATTCTGTCATTGATGATGGTGCGCATACTGTCGCGTGCGGCGGAATATATCGTGCTTGCCCCGTCCTTGATTCTCGTCAGTCCGTTGCGTTTCGAACCGACCCACAGGCTGCCGTCGTTTGTGGCTGCCATTGCTGACACTTTTTTGCTGGCCAAAGGACCGTCATACCCGATCACACCTTGACCGCTTGTTCCTATCCACATTTTTCCGGCGGCGTCTTGCGCCAAGGCAGTCACGTCGCCGCAGAGGTCGGACTCAAACTTATATATGTTCTGACCGCTGAAGGCTACTCCCGACTTCTCCGTTCCGACCCAAAGAAGGTCCGTATCGTCCACGTAGAGACTCTGAATGCTTCTTTTCTCGTCGTTTCTCCATGTGAGGTCGTTCAGTCCCCGTGGATTGACAGCCACCAGCTCGTGTGTGTTGACGTTCATGGAGAAAAGCCCCTTTTGGTCCGTACCGATCCAGATGTTTCCCTTCCTGTCTCCAACCATACCGTTGACGGCGTGGTCTTCGGCCACGCCGGTCATTCCGAGGCGGTCACCGAAAGACATGTCCCACGTGTTTGCATTTTTCCGATAGAGCATGAGTGTGCCCTGGCCATAGAGCCAGATATTGTCCATTTGGTCGGCAAAAGCTTTCAGCGATGTCGTTTTGCGCAGCCGTGCTGCGGCAACGGCATCCGTCTGCCAGACGGTCTGCTGCTGGTGCATGACGTCGCAGCACACCAACCGTCCGTCGTCATAAACAATCACCGCACCGTCGTGACACTCGCTGATGGAGCATATTTTGCCTTCCGGAATACCGTGGGCATCGTTTGTGTAGCCGAACTCGTAGAGCAGCTGTTGCTGCATGTTGTACGCCATGACTCCTTTTTTGGGTATTGCTGCCCATAGATTCTTGTGGCTGTCGATATACACAACGTCGGGAATGTTGCTGATGCCCATTTTGCTGAACACCTGACGCATGTCTCGTTCGAACGTCTCCGTCTGCGGGTGATAGACGCATAGGCCTGAAAGTGTGTTTACCCACAGGTTTCCGTCCAGCGACTCCTGCAGGCTCACGATATAGCTGTCCGGCAGCGAGGAACCGTCCTGGGAGTTGCATTGGAAGTATTTGAAGGTGTATCCGTCATAGCGGTATAGTCCGGCCGGCGTGCCGAACCAGACATAACCGCGCGAGTCCTTCATTATGCAGTTGATCTGACTGCTGTTCAGACCGTTGCGCGCATCGAGCGTCTTGAACAGATAGACTGCTGCCGCCGTCATGGGCAGCAGAAGAAGCATGATGCACAGTATTCGTTTCAGTTGTCTCATGTATAATACGGAGTTGTCGATAGTGGTGTATGCGTATCGTTATTTTCAAATCATGCACGAGTAGTGGTCGACAATGCCGAGCAACCTGTCGTCCTTGTCTGCCACAAGCACGGAGTGGATTTTATATCGGTTCATAATCTTCTGTATCTCCGATATTTTTGTCTGTGGCGACACTTTCTTCGGCTTTTCGGTCATGATGTCGCTCACGGTGCGGTCGAAAAACTCCGCCTGCCATTTTTCCATAGCACGCCGGATGTCTCCGTCAGTGATAAGTCCGCGTATGCGTCCGTCGGAAATTGCCACTCCCAAACCGAGTTTACCTTTACTCACGAGTATGATGGCTTCGCCAAGGTGCATGTCAGGCGAGATTACGGGCAGGTCGACCGTCCGCATGACATCCTGTGCCGTGGTGAGCAGCCGCTTGCCAAGTTCGCCGCCGGGATGGAACTGAGCGAAGTCCTGCGGGCGGAAATTGCGGCGCTCCATCAGTGCTACGGCCAGCGCGTCTCCCATGGCCAGCATGGCCGTCGTGCTGCTCGTCGGGGCGAGATTGAGCGGGCAGGCCTCGCGGCGCACGCTAACATTGAGGTGGCACGTGGAATATTTGGCCAGCAGCGAGTCCGGATTGCCGCTCATGGCTATTATCGGAATCTGCATGTGGAGCACCATCGGGATGAACCTAAGCAGTTCGTCCGTATTTCCGGAGTTGGAGATGGCCAGCACGACATCGTCGCGCGTCATGACTCCGAGGTCTCCGTGGAAGACGTCGAGCGGATTGATGAAAAACGATGGCGTTCCCGTGCTGGACAGCGTGGCGGCAATCTTTGCTCCGATGTGTCCGCTTTTGCCCACACCGGTGATTATGACCTTGCCGTGGCAGCCGTACATGAGTTCGACGGCGCGGTCCAGATTCTCGTCCATTTTTGGTATGAGGTCAAGCAGCGCTTCGGCCTCGTCTTTGATGCACTGTATGGCATATTCTCTTGTTGTCATAGTGATATGGCCCCTCTACAGACATTCCAATCTGACCGCTTTCCCTCCGATGGGAGATGCCCGTGGATTTTTTCGGGGTGATTTTCTTTGTTTTGGTTATGAATTCTTCATGTCTTAGTCCCTTTTCGCCTGTTCTCCATGTTTCTTCCTGTCGTCAGATGTCGGTCTGTCATTCTTCGGACGGAGAACTGCGGCGGTGTCTTCTGGTCATTCCATCAGCCTGCGGACAAGACTTTCCAGCTTTGCCAGTTCCAGCATGTTGGCCGCGTCGCTCAGTCCGCGGTCCGGATCGGGATGGACCTCAAAGAAATAGCCCGTAGCTCCGAAAGCCTTCGCCGCCATTGCCATCTGCGGGACGAAGCGTCTGTCGCCTCCGGTCTTTCCGCCGTCGCCTCCCGGGCGCTGTACGCTGTGGGTGCAGTCCATGATGACCGTGGGCACGATTTCGAGCATGTCGGGGATATTGCGGAAGTCTACCACCAGATTGTTATATCCGTGTATGTTGCCGCGTTCCGTCAGCCAGACCTCCTTGGCACCGGCGTCGCGGGCTTTCTCAACCGGGAAGTGCATGTCATGGCCGCTCAGGAACTGGGCTTTCTTGATGTTGACCGTGCGTCCCGTGCGCGCCGCAGCCACAAGTAGGTCGGTCTGACGGCAGAGGAACGCCGGAATCTGGAGTACGTCGGCCACGTCGGCCACCGGCCCTGCCTGCCAGCTCTCGTGTATGTCGGTCAGAATTTTGAGCCCATAGCGGCTCTTGATGTCGCCAAGCATTTTCATTCCGCGTTCCAGACCAGGACCTCTGAACGAACTTATGGACGTCCGGTTGGCCTTGTCGAAGGAGGCTTTGAATATGATGTCGGCACCCGTCAGACTGTTTATTCTGACCAGCTCGCGGGCCACCGTGTCGAGCAGTTCTTCCGACTCGATGACACACGGGCCGGCAATAATCGTATTCTTCATATTTTAATAATGTATAATAACACATGCAAAGTTAGTTAATTTCTGCGTAACGGCAAATAAATGTCCATAAAATTAAAACAAAAGCATTAGGCGGGTTTCATTAAATGTTAATGATATCAGGCAGCCCGCATCTCTTTGTGGCTTTAAGTGCATATAGTTCAGGTCAGAAGGTGGTCCTGATATGCCATTGATGCTCACAAGGGTATAAGGCATATCAGGCTTTTATCCCTTATATTGTCCCATGTCAGCGTTGACTGTAATGCTGTTACAAGGAAAAAGGCATATCTGGCTTTTATCCTATAGGATTGTATATTAGTGTTGATTATAAGATAGTTATATAGATATGTTGATTTGTTGGATAACAAAGTAGTAATAACTCTGAGGGCAATTTTAGAAAATTCACCATATTGGTGATTGTGGAATGATTATATTGAATTGCTTATACGCTTCGATATCTAAACTTGGTACTTAAATTGGGGATAAGGTTTGTGACAAATCACTGTCTTGATTTTAGCTGTAGCTTTCAATCTTACATCTATTGGTATTGATTTTGCGATTTATTAGTCTCGATTGAACTAAAGATCAAAGAAAATGGCTGCATTTTGTCATATTTTTGTTTATTCTTGCACGTTTTACATGGAAAAATAGTATTTTTACCCCATAAAATTTTCGCAAAATGGCAAAAAACGACCTCAATAGATTGAAAGTGGTGCTTGCTGAACAGCATAAAAACAGCAAAATGGTTAGCATAACAAATGGAAAAAGACCCTGCAACTATCAGCAAGTGGTGTACCAATAAAGCACAGCCTTCATTGGAGACTATCAAAAAGATTGCACCAACTATTATTTCCAAGTATGGACAGTGGGGGGAGAAATGGAGAAAACAATAACTTTATCAGAATCAGATAAAACTATGCTTAACGATATCAGCAAATATGCAACTCTTCTTCAGCAGAAAAAGAATATCATCCTTCAAGGTGCTCCTGGTACAGGAAAAACCTATAATACAGCAGCCATTGCACTATCGGTAATCGGTGTGACAGATGTTGATTTAACCAACCACAAGGCTGTGATGGAACGATATGAGGAGTTGCGGAAGAAACACCAGATTGCATTTTGTACGTTTCATCAATCAATGGAATATGAAGACTTTGTAGAAGGTCTAAAACCATTTCCTGTTAAGGATAAAGATGGGAATGTGATTGGCATGGAGTATCGCGTAGATGATGGGATTTTCAAGCAGATATGCAATGATGCTTTAGAAAATCTTAGACGATCTTCGACCGCAACAATTCAACAAGTAAACTACGAAGAACTCTTTGACAGTTATTGTTTCTTTGTAGAACAAGAACTGGCAAAGTTGGCTTGTAATGGTGAGGATGCTGCTATCATGTTGCACCCTAAGAGCAAAATGAAGATGCGTGGTATCTCAAGATCACGTGGAAAGATTAACAGTATTCTTATTGGGCAAGGTGAAACTGGTTCTACACAACCTCTATCAAAAAGAATGTTTGTTCGTGACTATGCTGATTTCTTGTCAGGTACTATAAAAAGTTATTTAGATATAAAACCAGCTTATGATAGCCAGTCAAAATTCCATGGAAATGCTATCTATTATTATCCTCTTTATGAAGAGATAAAGAAATTCTCAGAGAAAAACAAAGAGACTAATAACAATGTGGAAAAGACAGAGGCGAAGAACTATGTTCTCATTATAGATGAGATTAATCGAGGAAATGTGGCCAAAATCTTCGGAGAGTTGATAACTCTACTCGAATCTGATAAACGAGTTGGCGAGAATACAATTCACCCTATAACTGTAAAATTACCATACTCAAAGAATTTCGATGATGGAGAAACCGATGATTTTGTAGTGCCAAGCAATCTCTACATCATCGGTACAATGAACACAACAGACCGTAGTACTGGCACGTTGGATTATGCACTCCGTCGTCGCTTCGCATTTATAACATTGAAATCTGATGTATCGGTAGTAGAAAAGTGCTACACCGACATGGGAAATGAAGAACTGAAGAAGAAAGCTATTGTATTGTTTGAGAACATCAAGAAATTTATCGAGGATCCTAAGCATCTCTGTGGTGATATGAGTATTGATGACTTAATGGTAGGTCATTGTTATTTCATGGCAGATGATGAGACCGAATTGGCTACAAAGATTGAATATGAGGTCATCCCACTTATTGCCGAATACATAAACGATGGTATTCTTAATGTGAAGAATGACGAGAAGAAAAAGGCGTTTGATGCTTGGAAAAATCTTCAGCCGTTTGAAATGAAAAGCGAAACTGCAGAAAGCGAGGACATCATAGAATAACAGTAATGCATAAGCTCCAAGAACACGAACAGTTGAAAGTAGAACGCCACGAGAAATATGATAAGCTCTCGTTGATTTCTTGGACCCATTCATTGAATAGTGATGAATGGGGCTACTTCGCGTCGTATAAAATTGGAGCAGAATGGGTTGACAATGAAGAGGCTTTAATAGTGACAGCAAAGCGAGGAATGGAAAACATTGACTTTCTTGGAATGTTCATGACTTGTTTTTCTTCTAACTTGGCTTTGGAGTCATTCTCTAAAATCTATTCAGTCGACTATGATAAACCTTCAATCAACGCACCGTCACTCAAAGGCGTGTTAAGTCCGCTTATTATGCTCCATTTCCTCGGAGTGGTAAGTAGAATTAAAACTCTGAAACGAGGATATGTTCATCATAGTGAGAACCAGAAGAAGGTGAAAGGACATATCGCATTGATGAAGAATGAAAGAAGGAACATTATTCCCAAACGATATGACCGCATCTATTGTGAATATGACGAATACTCGGTGGATATTCCTGAGAACAGGTTGCTGAAGAAAGCGATTCTTTATACACAAAGGATGATGCAAAGTATAGGCGAAGGAAATCAGCGGTATGACAAGATAAAACTCGCTTTGAGAAAATGCCTTGCTCAGTTTGAGAATGTGAACTGCGATGTAGATATGAAGGAAGTAAGTCTAATTAGAAGACATAAACTGTTCAAGGAATATGCCGAAGCCATAAGACTCGCCAAAACAATACTCAGGCATTTCGACTACAGTATTAATAAGGTTTCATCTCAAGAAGACAGTGTTGTACCATTCATATTGGATATGTCTTTGCTGTACGAGCATTATGTCTACGGATTGCTTTACGAGGCCTATCAGAACAAGATTGTCTATCAGTTCAGCAGTTTGACAGGAAAACCGGATTTTCTCTATCGTTCACAATCTTTCAAGGCTATACTCGACACTAAGTATATTCCGAAGTATGAGAAGCAAGAACTTGAAACTTATGTTGTCAGACAGTTGAGTGGATATAGTCGTGATTTGAAAATACTTAAATATTTAGGCTATGATAATGTATCAGAGGAGACACTACTTCCAAATGTTCCTTGTGTGATAATATATCCAAAGGAAGGTAGAGGAATAATTAATCCTTTCCTCAAAGTTCCGTTGAAGGAATTATGTAACAAGAGCGTAAAAGGACTTGTATTGTTCTACGAGATAGCAATACCCGTCCCGACATTGAAGGACTAAATATGATTATGGCAAAAGACTATATCGAAGACCTGTTGATACAGAAACCAACAGCCGAACTCTTGGAAAAAGAGCTTGGATGGAAGTCTTTGTATGCTTTTGACAATGAGGTACTTGGTGGACAAGGTACACTTGGACGTAAGTCATAGAGCGAAGTCGTACTGATACGTCATCTTCGCATGGCTTTGAAACGTCTGAGTCCATGGATGACAGACAAGCAAATTCATTAAAGAAATTCAATAATGATATGAATCAGAAAGAACTAATTCCCAATCCCGAAGACCGCATCATGTGTGTAAAAGTAGGGAAAGTGAAAAGGGAGAATCTGTATGAGATGACTCGTAAGTATTGGAAGGTTGATATAACTCGCGCAAGAAAGGCTACTCATGTACTGGCAATCGTCAACGGTATTGTGGAAGAAGTATATAATCCTGTTGACTGGAAATATACGGAAGATCCGAACCACATTGGACGGAGTGAATTTTTGGGGGTTGAGGATGAACATACCACTTACATTGGAAAAGATGTAACTGCTTTCTATGGCAAAAGCCAGAATCCAGTGAAGTATATCAATATGTAATTATTGTCATGCGAAAGTCAGCCAATATGATAACTGATGATGTCGTAAAGATGGTTACGGGCATCGAGAACATAGAAGTATTCCTTGAAGAGAATGATGAATGGCAATTGCTGTTACAAGGAAAAAGGCATATCAGGCTTCATCCCTTTGGGAGGGTTGGGTTTTCAGTGTTGGTTGGGTTTCATGTTGTTTTCTCACTGTCGCAATAATATCACGGAATTTAACACTTGAAAATTTTAATTCTGGAGAGCGGCAAGGCTGGAATCTTGACATTTTGCCGCCGTCAGTCTCCTGTTTTTCTGTCGTTGCAGACCAAGGAGGCCCTCCCGGGTCTGCAACGGGGCCGCTTTCGCATCATAACGGGGCCACCGTTGCAATGCAACGAGGGCTCCGTTGCAACCTCGTAAGGCCCTTACGGCAGAAGTTTTCTGCCGATTTTATTGCACACTTTTGCTGATTTTGTTGTAACGCACTGTTGTTCAGGAGGAAAAAGATGCACGCGCAAAACTCGCGAATTTGCGGCCAAATGATTTTCATTTCAGAATATCGCAAGGATTTGAAGGCATTTGTCCGCTTAATTCCGAGTTTTTAACAATTCTTTTTCAATGTAAAGATGCCGGTACGCGAAGATACTTTGTCCTTATAGTTGCATCTTTGTTTTCCTGGTTTTCAGAAAAATCGTCTCGCTTCTGCGTCCGGACGTCAAAACGGACTGTCTATGGATAATGCCAATCCACGCTGTAGTTGGTCCACAAATCCGCTGTTGCATGAAACTCTCCGACCCCCCGTTTCTCTCGCTCGAAACGCATGAAAAGCATAGAAAAACAACTTTTTTAATCTTTTTCTGCATTTTCTTGCCGAAAAATTTGGTGGTTACCGAAAAACTCACTACCTTTGCACCCGCAATCGAGAAACATGGCGATGCTTCCGAGAAAAGAAATAAAATGGTGCGTTAGTTCAGTTGGTTAGAATACATGCCTGTCACGCATGGGGTCACGGGTTCGAGTCCCGTACGCACCGCAAGAAAGAGGATACTTTGGTATCCTCTTTTTGTTTTTATACCTAAAAACAGATTTATTTCATAAATTCCGAACAGGATGTCTGTTCATAACGGTTGATACGCTTAATAACGGGTCAATCCGAAAATCCTGTGGGTATGTTAAATTTAGGGTCAGTCCGAAAAAGTTTCACTGGTAGACTTGTCATACCAGCGACGATGTCTTACATGGAGATAAGCAGGCTTGCCACGCAGAGGAAAGTCCTGAGTCACTTCAAAAGATAACCGCAAAGATAGATTATTTTAGGCTATTAACATAATAATACCCACAGGATTTTCGGATTGACCCCAATTCGTTTGATATTCTCGCATGGGCATCCGATGTTTGACGGGCTAACTTTTGCATTTGTCAGATTTATCGGTTAACTTTGCAGGAAATAATGTCGGCCGTGACGAACAAGTTCGTCCTGGCTTACACATATTATTATATATAATAGCAGGGTGGTGGACACCCGACGGAGAAACCTAATAATAAGAAAACGAATCATGAGAGGAAAAATAGACTGTTTTATGGCTTGTGCAGCCTCCGGCGGTATGGCTCCGCTGGTGACGGTGTTGCGCGACAGCCGGACGGTGCATGACATAACATTGGTGATGACGCCCGAGCAGGCAGCCGACGGAGGCGTGCCGGAGGGGTGCGCGGTGATGGCTGCCGGTCGTATGACATCTTCGGAAACACTGCGTGAGGTGGCCGCGCGTGCCACGGCAGAATATGTTCTGATGCTCACGCGCCCTGTGGAGCTTGATCTCGGTCAGGACGCTTTGCAGCGACTGTTGCGTGTGGCGGCAGATTCAGGTGCGGCCATGGTCTACAGCGACCACTGGGAAATACGTCAGGGAGAGCGCATGGCCCATCCCGTGATAGACTATCAGGAAGGCAGCGTGCGGGATGATTTCGATTTCGGCTCGCTCCTGCTCGTCAAAACAGAGCTGCTCCACCGTTATGCGGCGGAAGCGGCGTCGGTGTCCTACGAATATGCCGGACTCTATGACTTGCGGCTGTTTCTCAGCCGTGAGGGTCAGCTGTTCCACATCAACGAATATCTCTACACGGAAGAGGAAACTGATCTGAGGGCCAGCGGCGTCAAGCAGTTTGACTATGTCAATCCTGCCAACCGTGACGTGCAGGTCGAAATGGAACAGGCGGTGACCGCCCATCTCGGTGCCATAGGGGCACGGATAGACACTTCCGACTATATCTGCCCTGATTTTGAAGAGCAGGATTTTCCTGTCGAGGCGTCGGTCATAATCCCTGTTCGCAACCGCGTGAAGACCATTGCCGACGCTATCGGCAGCGCACTGAACCAGAAAACAGATTTCCCCTACAATGTCATCGTTGTTGACAATCATTCTACGGATGGAACAACGGAGGCGATACAGGCGATGATGAATGACGGCTCCCTCGTCCATATCATCCCTTCCCGCACTGACCTCGGCATCGGCGGCTGCTGGAATGTGGCCGTCGGGGATAGCCGTTGCGGGCGTTTTGCAGTTCAGCTGGACAGCGACGACCTCTACAGCTCTGAACATACGCTTCAGAAGATAGTAGATGCGTTCCGCAGTCAGAAGGCTGCAATGGTTGTAGGTTCCTACCGGATGTGCGACTTTGAACTCAACACATTGCCGCCGGGGCTTATCGCCCATCGTGAATGGACGGACGAAAACGGGCCTAACAATGCCCTTCGCATCAACGGACTGGGTGCTCCGCGCGCTTTCTTCACTCCTCTGTTGCGTCAGATACAGCTGCCCAACACGAGCTACGGAGAGGACTATGCCCTCGGACTGATATTCTCGCGGCGTTACCGTATCGGCCGCATCTATGACGAACTTTATCTTTGCCGGCGATGGTCGGGCAACAGCGACGCCGCCCTGAGTGTGGACCGCATCAACGCCAACAATCTTTATAAAGACCGTCTGCGCACGCTGGAGATTTCCGCTCGCCGCCGGATGCTTCAGGGCAAGGCCGATATTCAGGCCGACTCATCGCTTCATCGCTTTTTCAACCGCCAGCTGGAGACATGGGATGACACCCGCCGGCGCTACCGTGAGCTTCAGAGTGTTGTCACCCGCGAGCTTCAGGGCGACACGTTTACGTTTGTCGCGCAGCATAATCCTGCACGCATCGTCTCCACAGGAGCATCCATTGACAGCCGCACAATAGCTGCCCGACCGTGTTTTCTCTGCGAAGCCAACCGCCCGGCGGCACAACAGAAGAAAATCATCGACGACCGTTTTGAACTGCTGGTCAATCCTTTCCCCATACTTCCAATGCACTTCACCATTCCCGCCCGCAGCCACCGCCCGCAGCTAATCCGTGGCGACTACGGTGAGATTTACCGTCTGCTGGACGACTATCCGGACCAGACGGTGTTCTACAACGGCCCTCGGTGTGGCGCGTCGGCTCCCGACCATGCCCATTTTCAGGCCGGAACGTCGGGCGTTCTGCCACTTCAGAGAGAATGGCAGCGTCTCTGCCGCAATCTCGTTCCCGTTGTAGAAGAGGACGGCGAGGGCAACGGCGTGTGGCAGGTGGCCGACTATCCATGTGCCGCACTGCTCATCCACACCGCTACCAGCGAGGCCGGCGAACGTCTTTTCGGCTATGTCTATGACGCACTGCCGCAGGATGAGGACGAAATGGAGCCAGGAATGAACATCGTGGCCTGGCGCACGTCTGACGGCTATGTCTCCGTCATTTTGCCGCGGAGCAAGCATCGTCCCGCATGCTATTCTGCCGAAGGCGACGACAGGTTTCTCGTCAGTCCCGGAGCGCTGGACATGGCGGGACTTATCATAACGCCACGGGAAGAGGACTACGTCCGGCTGACATCGGAGAAGGCGATTGCCATCCTGCGCGAAGTGTCGCTGACGGACGACGATATGGGAGCCGTAACGGAACGGATACGCCGTAACGCGACGGCAGCATCGGCTTCCGGACAGTCTTCCAACGGCTCTTCCGCATCGTCGCCGGAATTTTTCGCCGGTGCCGGATGTCCCTCAAATCCAGAAGTCAACGTCGGTATCGTTAGCGGAAGCCGCATATGTTTTGCTCTCAACGGAGCTTACACGGCCAAGGGCGAGACTATCAGCGGCGAGCAGTCGGTGGAGTTCTCGGAAGGCGGAATACTCTGGAACGGCAGCCTCTACCGCGAACTGACATTCACTCCGCAGTCCGCCGAAGCGTCGTTCTCGCTCCATGACGTTGTCATAGGCGTCCATTTCCATTGGGAGCGCAAGGAGACGCAGGTGTTCGGGGGCACGCTGAGGCTTGTCGTTGAGGCCGACCGGATTACGGCCATCAACCAGTTGCCGGTCGAGGACTACCTCACGAGCGTCATATCGAGCGAGATGAAGGCCACGTCCTCTGTGGAGTTTCTAAAGGCCCACGCCGTCATTTCGCGCAGCTGGCTGCTCGCCCAGATGGACAAGCGGCGCCGGCTGAAGGACGGCCACGACAGTTTTTTCTCTTTCATAAAGAAAGACGACGAGCTGATACGCTGGTATGACCGTGAAGACCACACAATCTTCGATGTCTGTGCGGACGACCACTGTCAGCGCTATCAGGGCATAACGCGCGCCAACAACCGTGCCGTGGCGGAGGCAGTGAAGGCCACCAGAGGCCAGATACTGACCTACGGCGATGAAATATGCGACGCACGGTTCAGTAAATGCTGCGGCGGCGTGACGGAAGAATTCCAGTATTGCTGGGAGGATACGCCCAAACCATATCTTGTCTCCATTCGCGACTGTGACCAGTCGGGCCATGACTTCTGCGACACAAAGGACCCTGCGATACTTTCTCAGGTACTCAACGACTATGACTGCGAGACGCCCGACTTCTACCGGTGGCGCGTTGAATATACGCAGGAGCAGATGGCGCGTCTCGTCAGCACCAATATGAAGGACGACTTTGGAGACATTATCGACCTCATCCCGCTGG
Organism: uncultured Prevotella sp.; assembly: GCA_947177775.1. Taxonomy (GTDB): domain Bacteria; phylum Bacteroidota; class Bacteroidia; order Bacteroidales; family Bacteroidaceae; genus Prevotella. Next base: position 96,708 of record CAMWVS010000001.1, on the reverse strand, counting down.
AGCGGGGCCGCAGCGGGCGCATCAGCCGGATGAAGATAGTGGGTTCGAAGAAGACATTCACCATCGGAAAGGAACTCGAAATACGCCGTACGCTGAGCGAAAGCCATCTCTACAGCAGCGCCTTTGAGGTAGAACGGCTTGACATCGCCGACGGTGTTCCGGGACGTTTTGTGCTCAACGGCAGCGGATGGGGTCACGGCGTCGGTCTCTGCCAGATAGGCGCGGCGGTCATGGGAGCGCGCGGTTACACTTATGACAACATCCTGTTGCACTATTATCGCGGTGCCGTGATAACAAAAGCATATTGAAAATGAAACATATCCGCAATCCTTGGGCATGGGTGCCCACACTATATTTCGCAGAGGGCATACCCTATGTGGCCGTCATGACGATATCTCTGATAATGTATAAGCGGCTGGGCATGTCAAACGCCGACATCACCCTCTACACCTCCTGGCTCTATCTTCCGTGGGTCATAAAGCCATTTTGGAGTCCGTTTATCGACATCATGCTGACCAAACGCTGGTGGATTCTGGCCATGCAGCTGCTTGTCGGTGCGGCGTTGGGTGGCGTGGCGTTCACCATTCCCGGCCCGTTCTGGCTTCAGGGAACGCTCTGTTTCTTTTGGCTGATGGCCTTTTCGAGCGCCACACACGACATAGCTGCCGACGGATTCTACATGCTCGGCCTCGATCAGCACCGTCAGGCTCTCTTCGTCGGCATCCGATCGACGTTCTACCGCATAGCGACAATCTTCGGACAGGGCCTCCTCGTCATGCTGGCCGGAAATCTGGAGGTCGTCACCCGTAATGTCCGCTATTCGTGGAGCCTCATGTTCTACTTCATGGCGGGCCTCTTCATAGCCCTGTGGCTGTATCACAACTGGGTGTTGCCGCGTCCCGACGAGGACCGCCGGAGGGTGACGATGACGGCTTGTGAGCTGGCCGGCGAACTGCAATATACGATTGTAACCTTTTTCCGCAAACCCCAGGTGTGGGCCGGAATCTGCTTCATGCTGTTCTACCGCATGCCCGAAGGCTTGCTGGCCAAGGTCTCGGCGCTGTTCCTCATCGACGCCGGTCACAACGGCGGACTGGGTCTTTCGCCTGCAGAATATGGTCTTGTCCAGGGAACAGTGGGCGTCGTCGGCCTCACGATAGGCGGAATTCTCGGCGGCATAGCTGCCAGCCGGGACGGTCTGAAGCACTGGCTGTGGCCGATGGTATGTGCCATCACGTTGCCTGACGTCGTCTATGTCTATCTCAGCTATGCCCTGCCGACCGACCTGATGATCATCAATGTCTGCGTCTTCGTAGAGCAGTTCGGCTATGGTTTCGGCTTCTCGGCCTACATGTTGTACCTTATATATTATAGCCGCGGCGAGCACAAGACCTCCCATTATGCCCTTTGTACGGCCCTGATGGCCCTGTCGATGATGATTCCAGGGCTATTTGCCGGAGCACTTCAGGAGACCGTTGGCTACCGGATGTTCTTCATCATCGTCGTGCTGACGTGCTCTCTGACATTCGCCGTGTCGGCGTTTCTCAAGATAGACCCCGAATTCGGAAAGAAAGACAGCGGCGGAAAATAGTCTGTCGCAGTGAAGGACAAATGCAATCAGGCCGTGACATCTGCCAAGGACGTCACGGCCTGATTGCGTATAGGGATATTCCGTAGTCCGCAACGGTCATGACAACGTGTCGTCATGACCGTTGCGGACCGCTTGTAATGGGAACAGGAGTACTCATAATGGGGACAGACCGTTCAGAAAGCGGCGCCAGTCAGGCTGTTTAGGGCTTCTCGGTATTCGGCTATAAGCCGGTCGATGATTTCTCCTGCCGGTCTTATCCCGTTGACAGCCGATGCGATCTGGCCTATTTCCAGTTCTCCATGCTCCGTGTCACCTTCGAATATGCCACGTTTTGACGCCGCATGTCCGAGAATCTCGCGCAAATCTTCTGTTCCGGCTCCGTCGGCTTCCGCTTCGGCAATAATGTCGAAGAGACCATTGCGGACGAGACGGGTGGGGGAAAGTTTCTTCAGACAAAGCATTGTTCCGCCTTCCGGAAGCCCGATGCATCGCTGTTTGAAGGCTTCTGAAGCCGAACTTTCTGTCGACAACGCGAAGAGCGTACCGATTTGTACACCCTCGGCGCCAAGTGCCTGTGCCGCCAGCATGGCCCGTCCGCTGCCGATACCGCCCGCGGCCAGCAATGGCAGTGATGTGGCTTGGCGCACTTGCGGAATGAGCGCCATCGTCGTGGTTTCTTCACGGCCGTTGTGACCACCGGCCTCGAAGCCTTCCGCCACGACGGCGTCGACTCCGGCCTCCTCACACTTGCGGGCAAAAAGACTGCTCGAAACAACGTGGGCTACGGTTATGCCGGCCTCGTGGAGCATAGGCGTGAACCGTTTGGGGCTTCCGGCGGAAGTGAACACGATTTTCACGCCGCTATCCATGATGAGCCTTATCAGACGGTCAATCTCCGGATACATCAGCGGGACATTGACGCCCCACGGCCGGTCGGTGGCCTGTTTCATCTTCATGATATGTTCCTGAAGGGTCTCCGGGTGCATCGAACCGGCTCCGAGAAGTCCCAGTCCGCCGGCGTTGCTCACCGCGGAGGCAAGCCTCCAGCCGCTGCACCAGACCATGCCACCCTGTACGATAGGGTAGCGGATGCCGAAAAGTTCTGTTATTCTGTTCATGTTTATTGATGTTTTAAATTCGTTTTCTATTTTACGGGACATTCGGAGTAAGCTAATCCGTCCGGCCCGAGTCTGTCTGACTGTTGTCTGCAGACCATGACCGGAAGTCATTGTCCATGTGGCAAAGTTACGATATAATGGCGACAATCACCGTTTGTGTCTGTGAAAAATACTTCAGTGACACCGGCTTGCCGGTTAATCTATGTTTATGAAATCAAAGATAAACCTTTTTTGATATTCATTACAGGTTTATTTTTGGCCATAGCGGGATGCGGCCCTATCTTTGCATCATCCTGCCGCTTCAACAGAATGTCCGGAAGACATGCGGATCGTGACTATGTGAGGAGAACAGTCATCATGATTCGGTTGCCGAATGCCAGCGTAGCGGTCACAATCATAGTCGGAATGGAATATGTATGACGGCGGGTTTAGGATAACAGTATTGTTTAATGTATTAAAAAGTCAATGCTTATGGGAATTATCGGATCAATTATTATCGGAATCTTAGCCGGATTCATTGCCGGCAAGATAATGCGCGGCGGCGGTTACGGATGCCTAATCAATCTAATTCTTGGTGTCGTCGGAGGTGCCTTTGGAGGCTGGATGTTCAGACTGCTCGGCATGACATGGGGCGGAATGATCGGTCAGTTATGTACGGCTGTAGTGGGTGCCGTAGTCTTGTTGTATATAGCATCATTGTTTAATAAAAAGTGAAGGAGGTGTTCATAATCGTGGCATGGCGCTTCGGGACGACCGTTCCGGAGCGCCATGTCTTTTTGTTATGGGCGTGGAGGTGCCGGAAGAATAGGAATGACGTGAGTAATCATTCTTTCCGCGGTTTTTTTAGTAGTTTTAAGCCGATAAAGCATATTTGTATGACTCTTCTATAGATAAAAAAGCAATACTGATGTTCTACGAGCAAAACAATATCGCCGCTTTCAAATGAGCCTTCATTGACCAGTTCCTCTTTGCGGTCAGAACTTATTTTGAGTCGTCATAGGTGGAAAAAATCTATGGAATAGCGATGATGATGGATTATGCTGGACATTAATGTTTTTTCGTGACGTTTTCTTGTCGTTTCAGGATTTATTCCATATCTTTGCATACATCTTCCCGTTATATGCGGAAGCAGAGAACGTTCCGTTCAGGTTCGTACAGATGTGCGGCCTGGACAAATTATAACCATATAAAAAAGGAGGTAACTGACAGAAATCACAAGAAGAGAAACGAAAGTAGAGGGATGAAAACACTCGGGAAGTGGTGTCCCTTAGGTTAGAATTATTAAAATCAGCCGCTCTGAGATGTGCGGCACAACAAACAAACCGAAAAAGCGTTTCCCATTCTTTCATGACTTGAAATGAACATATATAAATATTGAGCTTTTAGCTCTTGTTCTCTTCATTCTGAATACCGCCAAACATTCACAACTGAGGACAAGCAGACTGAGAGTTCACGTCGTTTGGGCGTGAACTGTTCTGTGCTTGTTAGTTGTGAGGGTCACTTGGCGGTAACCCAGAATGGAAACAGGCATAAAGAATGGTTGCACGCCTTTTTTATAAACATGATAAAAGAATGAGAAGAATTATTTTTTCTGCCATACTCGCGATGTTCTTTATATGCGGTAGGGCTTATGATTTTGAGGTTAATGGTTATTACTACAATATTATTTCGTTAACCGACCGGACTGTTTCCTTGACTTATGATGAGAGCGTTTATGAGGATGGATGGATTAATCCGGTGTACACCGGAGATTTCAGAGTGCCGGGCAGTGTTGAATATTCAGGAAAGTTGTTTTCTGTGATAGAGATAGATAAATCCGCTTTCTGTGGAGCTATATTGGGAACATTGACAATACCGGAGAACATAATTCGGGCTAAGATTTCTGCAAAAGGGATAGAAAAGCTGGTTATTGAGGATAGTGATGTGCCTTTGGAGAGTTTGGATTTTAGTGAGGCTTCTCCTGAAGAAGCGTATGTTGGTCGTTATTGTATAGGAGGCGGATTGGAGTATTCTGCTATTAAAAGGATTTATTTCGGCGAAAAACAAACGTCGGTTCCGAATAGCATGTGTTTTGGTTCAGGAGCTTTGACTACGGTTGGATTACCTGCAGGCATGAAAACAATAGAAGCTGATGCTTTTGGTGGTTGTGGGAGTCTACGGGAAATTTCATGTACAGGAGTGGAGGAACTTGGGCATGGGGCATTCTGTTTTAGCAGAGCGTTGGAGACATTTAATTTCCCAAACCTGAAAACGTTGGGATACAATGGCGGATATAGTAGATATAGTGTATTTCAAGGTTGTAATAGTCTTAAAAATGTCGTATTACCGCAGGGTGTGGCAAAACTATTCAGTGTGTTTAATGAATGTGAGGCTTTGGAAACAATAATATTTCCAGCAAGTGTTGTTGAATTTTCACGTGGTGTGATAAAGAATTGTCCTCAGTTGAAAACAATAACAGTAAGTAATCCACAGCCGATTAAGATTGATGAAGATGCATTTGATGCCCAGACATATCTCAATGTTACGCTGAAAGTTCCGGCCGGCTCAAAAGAAAAGTATATGGCGGCGGATAACTGGAATAACTTCTTCAATATAGAGGAGGACGCAAGCATCAGCGATGATGTTTTTTCGGTAGTTGTCAATGGCATCTATGAATATTATGGTGGCATTGTTGAGATAGACGGCAAACAGATAGTAGACGAAAACGTGATAACGACGGTTAAGAAAGGTGACCGGATTACATTGTGCTTTGTTCCATACAGAAATTTTGAACTCGGTTCCGTAAAGATTAACGGTGTGGATATGACGAGTGAGATTGTCGATGGTAAGCTGATAATTGATGTTGAGGGAAGCATGGCCGTTGATGTAGAATGGGACGAAGTAACGGCAAAACCGGCATTGCTCACAATAAAGCATGCGGAAAACGGATGCCTGAAGATGGCTGTTACACAATACAGTTATCTGTTCTATGTTGAACCCGCCGTTGGTTGGAAACTCCACACCGTTACGTTTAACGGCACGGACATAATGTCTCAGGTTGGTGCAGACGGCGCATTGGTGTTGGAAGAAATCTATGATGACGCGATACTCTCGGTAGCGTTCGAGGCTGACAATACGGCCGTTTCGGATGTAAAGAGCAATGCGGCAAAGGTTTATGGAGTAGGGGAAAGCATCGTTGTTTCTGGTGCTGACGATGGTGAACCGGTCAATGTATATAACGAAGCGGGCATGCTCGTGGCTTCGGTAAAGTCGGAGGCTGGTAATGTAACGATATCCGTTGCATGTGGCCACGTTTATATCGTCAAGCTGAAAGGCATGACTGTGAAGATAGCTATATAATCAATATACCGGTTTAATGCAGCGTGTTGTCAGCCGTGCCGAATCTTTTGAATATCAAAAAGTCGGCACGGCTGATTATATTATGGCGCACTCACAACCCCGCCACCCATAAAGACACGTCCGTCAGCGTCGTTATTTCGAAAAAAACGAGTAACTTTGCGGTGTAACGTAAAATGCCGTGACAGGGCGATAGGACTGACGGCAATAACAAGATAATATATAATAATGAGAAAAGCAACTGTATCTTTAGATGGAATATGGGCGTTTCTTGATTCATTATCGCTAAACGCACGTGATCGTCAATGGCTTGCTGATAAGCTGGTGGCAACGGGAAAACCGGATGACACGGCAATGGCAGAAGATGACGAGGGAGAGGTGTGTATGACGAAGGCTGAGATATTGGACGGTCTTAACACTGCTTGTAAGGAACTGAAGCAATATAAGGAAGGGAAAGTGACGTTTAAAACTCTGGAAGAAGCGATATATGAGTTGTGATATAAAGGTTACTCCAGAGTTCATTAGAGCCATGAAGCGGTTGGCAAAACGATATAGGTCTTTGCTAGATGATTTGAAGAAATTGAATGTTTCCCTTTCTGAAAATCCGCTGCAGGGCGTTGAACTTGGGAATAATCTCCGTAAGGTCAGAATGGCAATATCGTCGAAGGGCAAAGGGAAAAGCGGGGGAGCAAGGGGCATCACTTATGGTATTGTTGTGGCTGAGACGGATACAGAACTCCTGCTTCTTACTATTTATGACAAGTCTGAGCGCGAGAATATTTCGGATGGAGAACTGACGGCAATATTGTCAGCTAACGGTTTGACATAATCAAACGTGTCTGACAAAGATAGCGATATGATCAATATATCGGTTTGATGCATCGTGTTATTAGCCGTGCCGAATCTTTTGAATTCAAAAAAGTCGGCACGGCTGATTATATTATGGCGCACTCTTCGCCACGCCACCAATAAAAACAGGTCCGTCAGCGTCGTTATCTCGGAAAAAAAGAGTAACTTTGCGGCGTAATTACAAATGCCGTGACAGGACGAGATGACTGACAGCAATATCACGAACGACAGACTGAGAATGCCCGCCGAGTGGGAACCACAGAACGCGGTGCAACTGACATGGCCGCATGAGGCTACCGATTGGCAGCCCATATTGGCCGAAATAACCCGGACTTATGTAGAAATGGCTATTGAAATAGCCCGCCGCCAGAGGCTGCTGATTGTTGCCCCGGCGCCAGAAGAGGCGTTGGAGCAAATCAGGCGTGGCGGTGCTACAGAGGAGATGATGGGCCGCATCACGACGCTGGCGTGTCCTACGGATGACACCTGGGCGCGTGACCACGGCTTTATCACGCTTACCGACGACCGTAGAGGCCTCCGGCTGCTTGACTTCTGCTTCAACGGATGGGGCCGGAAGTTTGAGGCTGCGCTCGACAACGCCATAAACGGACGGCTGCATGAAGCCGGAATCGTTGCGGGAGAGTATGAGAACCATCTTGATTTCGTGCTTGAAGGAGGTTCGATTGAGAGCGACGGCTGCGGCACGGTGTTCACGACGACGGGCTGTCTCATGGCTCCAAACCGAAATCAGCCGATGACCCAGGCTGAGATAGAGGTGGAACTGAAACGCCGTCTGCACGCCCGACGCATCGTCTGGATAGACCATGGCAATCTGACGGGCGACGATACGGACGGTCATATAGACACGCTGGTGCGTGTGGCGCCCGGCGACACATTGTTATATGTAGGCTGTGACGACCCCGAGGACGAGCAATATGACGAATTGCGGCGCATGGAAGAACAGCTGCGGACACTGCGTACGTCCGACGGACGGCCTTTCCGCCTGCTCAGGTTGCCGTCGCCCTCACCGATATATGACGACGACGGTGAACGGTTGCCGGCCACATACGCCAACTTCCTCGTCGTCAACGGTGCCGTGCTCTGCCCCACATACGCCCAGCCGGACGCCGACAGTGAGGCTCTCCGCATCATAGCCGAGGCATTTCCGGACCGCGAGACGGTTGGCATTGACTGCCGGAGCGTCATCCGGCAGCACGGTTCGCTTCATTGCTGCACAATGCAATATCCCTCCCTTCCTGCCCTGCGGGATGGAGAGGAGACGGAAAAGAATTTCATCTGAAAGCACGTTCGCCGTCCCTTCTCCTTCCGGTAGGGGAGGAAAGGAGGGACTTTCATTAATATAAAAATTCGTTTAAGACATGAAAATAGGATTTCTTCAACAGCATAACACGGCCGATACGCGCGACAACATCCTGCGTCTGGCTGAAGGCGTGGCCGACCTGGCGAAGCGCGGAGCAGAGTTGATTGTTCTTCAGGAACTTCATAACTCGCTTTACTTCTGCCAGGTGGAGAGCGTTGACAATTTCGAACTGGCCGAGCCTATTCCCGGCCCTTCAACAAATATGTTCGGCGAACTGGCCCGCGAATACGGTGTTGTCATCGTTACGTCACTGTTCGAGCGCCGTGCGCCGGGTCTCTATCACAACACGGCAGTCGTGATTGAGCGTGACGGAACCATAGCCGGCAAGTACCGGAAGATGCACATCCCGGACGATCCGGCATACTACGAGAAGTTCTATTTCACGCCCGGCGATCTCGGTTTCCGTCCGATTGATACGAGCGTTGGCCGTCTCGGCGTGATGGTCTGCTGGGATCAGTGGTATCCGGAGGCCGCCCGCCTGATGGCTCTTCAGGGCGCAGAGATTCTTATCTATCCCACGGCTATAGGCTATGAAAGCAGCGACGCTCCAGAGGAACAGCAGCGTCAGCGCGGTGCATGGCAGACCGTTCAGCGCGGTCATGCCGTTGCCAACGGGCTAACGGTGGTGGCAGTCAACCGCGTAGGCCATGAGCCGGATCCGTCGGGACAGACGCGCGGCATCACGTTCTGGGGCACATCGTTCGTCGCCGGACCTCAGGGAGAGATACTCTATGAGGCTTCCACGGACGAGGAAGAGAGCATCATCGTTGACATCGACATGAAACACAGCGAGCAGGTGAGACGCTGGTGGCCCTTCCTGCGCGACCGCCGGATTGAGGAATATGGCGGGATAACGAAGAGATTCATTGACTGAGAAAATAAAAGAATGGAGAACATGCAACCGCCGTTCCCACGATACTTGGTCAGAGCGAAAAGTTCTGATTAGCTTTATTTGGAATGAACAAAATCGGATCATCCTACTGTCAGCATAAGACTCATAGCTAAAAACAAATCAGAACTCTTCACTCATCACTCTTCATTCTTCACTTAAATAGGACAACCAAAAAGAAATATGATAATGTCTTCAAACTTAAGATTTCAGGTAGTAGAAGAAGCCTTCAAGAAGCAGGCTGTCGAGGTGAAGGCTCCCGCCGAAAGGCCGTCGGAGTATTTCGCCAAATACGTCTTCACACGTCAGAAGATGTACAAGTATCTGCCGGCAGATGTCTATGCCAAGCTCATAGACGTCATTGACAACGGCACACGGCTCGACCGTTCCATTGCCGACGCCGTGGCTGCGGGCATGAAGCAGTGGGCCATGGAGATGGGTGTGACCCACTATACCCACTGGTTTCAGCCGCTGACGGAAGGTACGGCCGAGAAACACGACGCTTTCGTTGAGCATGACGGCAAGGGCGGCATGGTGGAGAACTTCAGCGGCAAGCTCCTCGTCCAGCAGGAACCGGACGCCTCGTCGTTCCCCAACGGCGGTATACGAAACACGTTCGAGGCACGCGGATATTCCGCATGGGACCCCACGTCGCCTGTATTCATTATCGACGACACGCTTTGTATCCCGACGATATTCATTTCCTATACCGGCGAGGCGCTCGACTATAAAGCCCCGTTGCTGCGCGCGCTGCATGCCGTGGACCGCGCCGCAACCGACGTCTGCCGCTATTTCTATCCCGAAGTGACCAAGGTCAAGTGTAATCTCGGTTGGGAACAGGAATATTTCCTTGTTGACGAAGGACTCTATTCTGCCCGTCCCGACCTTATGCTCACCGGCCGCACACTGATGGGCCATGAGAGTGCGAAGAACCAGCAGATGGACGACCACTATTTCGGAACAATTCCCGACCGCGTCCAGGCCTTCATGAAAGACCTCGAAATACGCTCGCTCGAACTGGCAATACCATGCAAGACGCGCCATAATGAGGTTGCGCCAAATCAGTTTGAGCTGGCTCCGATATACGAAGAATGCAACCTTGCCGTCGACCACAACATGCTACTGATGTCGCTCATGAAGCGCGTGGCCCGCAATCACGGTTTCCGCGTACTGCTTCATGAGAAGCCGTTTGACGGTATCAACGGCTCCGGCAAGCACAACAACTGGAGTCTATGTGCAGACAACGGTGTGCTGCTCCACGCCCCCGGCAAGACACCGGAGGAGAATCTTCGCTTCGTGACGTTCATCGTCGAGACCCTCGTGGCCGTCCACAAGCATAACGGACTCCTGAAGGCGAGCATCATGAGCGCCACAAACGCCCACCGTCTGGGAGGCCATGAAGCCCCGCCGGCCATCATATCGTCGTTCCTCGGCAAGCAACTTAACGAATTGCTCGATCATATCGAGACTTCCGATAAGGACGAGTTGTTCAATCTGAAGGCCAAGCAGGGCATGGAGCTTGACATCCCGCAGATTCCCCAGCTCATCATCGACAACACCGACCGCAACCGCACCAGCCCCTTCGCCTTCACCGGCAACCGCTTTGAGTTCCGCGCAATCGGTTCGGAGGCCAACTGCGCGTCGGCGATGATCGCCCTGAACTCGGCTGTGGCCGAAGCCCTTGTCAACTTCAAGGCACGCGTAGATGCCCTCATGGAGCAGGGCGAAAGCAAGATAAGTGCTATTCTCGATGTATTGCGGGAGGATATAAAGGCTTGCAAACCAATACGTTTCGACGGCAACGGATATAGCGAGGAGTGGGTGGATGAGGCCCGCCGCCGCGGACTGGACACGGAGCGGAGCTGTCCGATAGTTTTCGAGAGATACCTCGACTCGAAGAGCATAGAGATGTTTGAACGTACTGGTGTAATGTCGCGCAAGGAGCTGGAGGCCCGCAACGAAGTGAAGTGGGAGACATACGTGAAAAAAGTTCAGATAGAAGGACGCGTCATAAGCGACATGTCGATGAACCACATCATCCCCGTGGCAACCCACTATCAGAGCACGCTCATCCGCAACGTGCAGAGTATGAAGGCCGTGTTCTCCGCCGAGAAGGCCGAACGGCTCTCTGCCCGCAATATGAAGCTCATTGAGCAGATTGCCGAGAGCACTGAGGCCATAGAGCGTCTTGTAGAGGAGCTGACCGAGGCTCGCCGCGTGGCAAACCGCATTGAGTGCATCCACGAGCGTGCCATCGCCTACCACGACACGGTTGAACCGAAGATGGAGGCCATCCGGGAGGAGATTGACAGTCTGGAAATGATTGTCGAGGACGGCCTATGGACGCTGCCGAAGTATCGCGAACTGCTGTTCATAAGATAATCCGCCCGTCAGGCCATTTTCGTCAGGGGCAAAAATAAGGCCGGAGCGACTTTCCGGACATCCGAATCAAATCTTATCACGATTCGTTTCGGATGTCGGGAGCGTCGCTCCGGCTTTCGTTATCCTACTGACTACAACCCAATTACCTTACTATCAAATCCCTTACTATCACATTACTACCATTATATATCATTACTACTTAATCATGTCCTTGTCCTGTTCCCGTGGTTTTCCGGTGAACATGTTGCAAAGATAGCGGTGCGGACGTTCCCCGCAAAATATTCAAGGATAATGATTATCAAAAATGGTTTATCTTTTATTATTGCAACACAGATTAACTTCGTGTGTCCGAAATAACCATGATTTAATCTGATTTTAACACCGGAATTTGAGATGGTGTTGTTGGAATATGGTCTTATATTCTTATAAAGCGACAATCGGAGAAGACTTTCAAGCGAATTTGTTACATTGCTTCCAATAATGACAAGGATGTGCGTGGTGATGGTAGAGTTGAAAGAGTCGAATGAATGGGAACAAATGAATGGGAGCGAATGAAAGGGAGCGAATGGCTTTTATACTTTTTTAGTAATCGGGGGGGGGTAAAACGGATTTTTTTAAGTATATTTGCGCAGAATATAACAGATTTATTTAGTTTTTAAACATAAAGTGATAAAAATGAGAACGAAGAAGAATTTTGCAGACCGTCTGGCTCGGTTCTGGGTGGTGGACAGACGGCTGTTGGCTGTTGTGCTGTTGTTTGTTTCGCTCCTCAGTGTAAAGGCACAGGGCGACGCCGACGAGAAATATGCTGCGGATTTGCTCCGTCCCGGTGTGGAAGCCCCTGATTTTGTTGTTGCAAACGCCGGTGCGGACTATGACGGAATGTCGCTCAGCTCGCTGCGTGGCAAGTATGTCGTGCTCGATTTCTGGGCTTCGTGGTGTCCGGACTGCCGCAAGGATATAAAGAAGATACGTTGGATGAACCGCCATTTCGCTTCTGACAGCATCGTCTTCATCGGCATGTCGTTCGACAAGACAGAGGAGGCGTGGCGCAAGTGTGTGGCCGACAGTGCGATGACATGGATGCAGCACCGCGAACAGAAGCCGTGGAAGGAGACGCAGGTGGCCAAGGACTATCATGTCAACTGGATTCCGACAATCTATCTCATCGGACCTGATGGCCGCGTGAAACTCGGAACGGTCGTGGCAAACAAGCTGCGCCGGACCCTCGAAACGATTGCGCCGGAAGCTGTTGCGAACCGGAAGAAGACGTTGCGTACAAACGACGGTGCACCGGAAGGTGTCAAACTGTTGTCTGAGGCCGATTTGGAGCGGTTCCCGGGCGGTGGCAAGGCAATGAAAAAGTATATAAACCGGCATCTTCAATATCCGGAAATGGCAAGCGAACTGCAGGCTGCCGGACATGTAATGATGATCTACACCCTGAATCCCGACGGCAGCATAACGGACATTACGGCGACAGACTGTAAGCTGACACATATTAACACGGCTGCGCTCGCCAAATATACCACAGAACAACAGGGCGAGGTACGCAAGGAATGTATGCGCCAATTCGCAAAGGAGGGCTACCGGATTTTCAAGAACATGCCGAAGTGGAAAGAGACCATGGATGGCAGACCGGTGAAAGGAATGTATCTGTTGAATTTCAGCGGAGTGGAATTTATAGAAAGATAGGCAGCAAAGGGGCTGCTGAAACGCCATCGGCTATAAAAAAATCCGTTTCAGGCACATGGGGTAGGGACAAATACAAGAGTTGGTCTCTACCCCGTGTGCCTGAAACGGATTTTTTTATAGCCGCCTTACAGCTCCTGATATGCCGGTATGTCGCGTAGAAAAACATATTTCTGATTGGCGTAGTCCATTCGGCAGCAATAATGGTTGAGGCCGTTGCTCACTACGAGATAGTCGACATGGAGCAGCATGTTGTAGACCGAAATCTGGTCGAAAACCTTCTGCTGGATGGCGACGGTAGGGGCTTTATATTCGATTATCATGCGCGGCCTGAGCGAACTGTCGTAAAGGACGCTGTCGCAGCGCAGTCTTTTGTTGCCTGAACGTAGCTCAATCTCGTTGGCCAGCAATGCCTGCGGATAGCCTTTGTGGCCGATGAGATAGTGGACGAAATGCTGGCGGACCCATTCTTCGGGTGTCAGGGCGACATATTTGCGGCGCAACACGTCGAGGATGGTGCGCCGACCGGCCTGTTCGCCGATTCTGATGTCATATTGCGGAAGGTTCAGCTGATACATGTCACAAATGTCTTTTTACCTTATTATATATGTGTTCCGTTTCGTGATGACGTTCGAGCCGCATATTGCAGCAATGTCATTGCCGTTTTATTATAGTGTCTTTATTGTTTTCCGTCGTCCGGACGTTCCTGCTGCAGCAAAAAGGACGTAATTCCTTTTATATTGTCTCGGCTTTTCACTAACTTTGCATGCAAAAGTAATAAATAATTAGCTGAAAACGAAATGGCTGACAACAATACTGCAACATACGCCGGCATAATGGCCGATTTGAAGGCCCGGAAGTTTTCGCCGATATACTATCTGATGGGCGAGGAACCCTATTATATTGACAAGATAGCCGACTATATCGCCGAAAATGTGCTCCGGCCTGAAGAACGTGACTTCAATCTGATGGTCATGTATGGCTCTGATGTCTCGGCCGTACAGGTGGCCGACACCGCCAAACGATATCCGATGATGTCTGACTATCAGGTTATCATCGTCAAAGAGGCGCAGAACATCCGCAATACGGATGCACTGGAGGCATACCTCAAGAACCCGCCGGCCTCGACCATCCTCGTGATGTGTCACAAGAACGGCGTGCTTGACCGGAGGAAGAAACTGGCCGCAACGGTGGAGAAGGTTGGAGTGATTTTCGAGAGCAAGAAGATGCGCGAACGCGACCTGCCGGCTTTCATTGAATCATACCTCCGACAGCATGGCGCGAGCATAGACCCGAAGTCCCAACAGATCATTGCCGACTCAATCGGTGCCGACCTCAACAGGCTGATAGGGGAGCTTGACAAGCTGCTCATTTCGCTGCCGGAAAACGACCGTCGCGTCACTCCTATGGTAGTGGAACGGCAGATTGGTGTGAGCAAGGATTTCAACTCGTTTGAACTGCGCGACGCTGTGGTCAGACGCGATGTCTTTAAGGCAAATCAGATTGTGAAATATTTCAACGAAAATCCCAAAGCCGGAAGCCTCTACAGTTTTCTCCCGATGCTTTTCAACTACTTTCAGAACCTCATGATCGCGTTCTATTGTCCCCAACGCAACAGCCAGGAGGCGCTTGCGAAGTGGCTCGATTTGCGTTCTCCATGGGCTGCCAAGGATTACATCACTGGCATGCAGAATTACACGGGAATGAAAGTTCTCCAGATAATTTCCCAATTTAGGGTCATAGATGCCAAAAGCAAGGGCCTTGATAACCCCAATACACCCCCTGAAGAGCTCGTAAAAGAGTTAATTTTCTTTATATTTCACTGAAAAACGGCCATTTTCCGGCTGGATTTTTTCTATTTTGAGCGTTCGTGAGAACGCTTTTTTTTGACCTAACTACCATAGAAATCAGGGACTTTACTCATTTTTACCCCCTCCAAATTTCGCGAATTTCAAACTTTTCGGCCCGTCGTTCGGAATTCTTCAAAAATGGCGCATTTTCGTTTTTCGGCTTCTTTTGAATTTAGAGTTAGCTTTTATTAAGATTTCATTCTGTTAATATAAAAATGTAAATACAAATCGCTGGGCCGTCAATATTTACTTTAAAATATTGAATTCACATTTGTGTTGTGTGTTTACGGAATTGTAAAATGTGAATATTAAAATTCAAAGATTACGATTTAAAACCTTGAATGAATAATCATACAGCGTCAGTATATTTACTATAATTATTTAAATGCCAATAATTTAAGTGTAAAAAGCAAAGCTATTTATATAATATTAGGCCGCATTTGGTTAAAAAAGGTCCTTTTAAGGGTCGATAGCCGTTAAATGTTCGTAAATAGCCTGCTAAATATCAGTTATTTAGCCAAAAAGACTTTACTAAACATTTATATTGTTTCCGGTGTGTAAATTCAGTTTTGCAAATGCAAATCGGTAAAATGGTTGGTACCATGTTGCGGATTTACAAATATAAAAACACAAATTCATAGTATACAGAATAAAATCCAATACGCATTTGTTGTGAGTCTCAAAAAAATGCTTTACCTTTGTAAACGCAATAGAAACCGGGGCAAAATGCCCCATAAAGACCACTTAACGGTTATGAAAGATAGAATCAGACAGATAATGGAGTCGCTCAACATGAGCCAGCAGGTCTTCGCCCAGTTCATCGAAATGTCCCCCGCTTCACTTAGCGGCATATTCACCGAGCGGACCCGTCCCACCCTGAACACGGTGGAAGCGATAAAAAAGAAAATACCTAACATAAACATTGATTGGCTCATGTTCGGTACCGGTAACATGTATGTTGAACCGGAAGACGGCTCAATTGGTACCGGTGAACGTCCGATCGAGATGACGGAGCCGATGCTCGATTTTGATACGTCCGATATTTCCGCTCCCCCATCGACGGCTACGGACGTTCATAGTCATGATAGCGGACGGAATATGCGCCCGGAGATCATCCGTGAGGAAGTCAAATATATTGACAGACCGCAGCGTAAGATTACCGAGATACGAATCTATTTTGACGACCTTACGTTCGAGACGTTTGTGCCGTCTAAGGACCATTGAGCCGACGGTCGGACAAGGCCGGGATGTCTGAGCCGGTCCGATATCGCGGCTATCCCATTTGGCTAACAGAATGTCAGGCCCACGTAGCATTGTTATACGATCCACGTAGCATTGTTACACGGCTCACGTAACATTGTTACACGGGCCACGTAACATTGTTACACGGCTCATGTAACATTGTTACACGGCCCGTGTAATAAAACTAATTGCAGGTTAGATGAAATAGTCGTGATGGAAGAGTCGTGGCTTAATGTGCTATTTCTGTCGCCGGTAAACCTTTTAATGGGATTTTTTGTATAAATTTGCAGTTGGAAATCCAAACCGAATATTTAAATAGGAACGAAAAAACAATCCGATAGTGAAAATGAAGAAATACATCCTCGACCTTACGGTCAAATCGGTGGAACGCATCAACAGCCGTTATGTGCTGATCAGGCTTACGGACGACAAGCCACTGCCCGAAATGCGTCCCGGCCAGTTTGTTG
Organism: uncultured Prevotella sp.; assembly: GCA_947177775.1. Taxonomy (GTDB): domain Bacteria; phylum Bacteroidota; class Bacteroidia; order Bacteroidales; family Bacteroidaceae; genus Prevotella. The sequence continues at coordinate 79,911 of CAMWVS010000001.1, read as the reverse complement.
AGGTGCGCGCCGACGGAACGGCCGATACCTTTTTGCGTCGTCCGATATCCATCAATTTCGTAGACCGTGCAGCCAATGAGCTTTGGTTGCTTGTGGCTACAGTCGGTGACGGCACCCGCCGCATAGCATCTGTGAAGCCAGGCGGAAGTCTGAATTGTGTCCTGCCTCTGGGAAATGGCTTCACTATGCCTAAGACCCCGTCAGAGCGGGTGCTTCTCGTTGGCGGTGGTGTCGGCGTAGCCCCGTTGCTCTATATGGGTGCGGAGATGAAGCGGATGGGCTGCGAGCCAACCTTTCTGCTTGGAGCGCGCAGTGAGGCCGATTTGCTGGAGTTGGAATATTTTAAAGAGTACGGGCGCGTGTGCGTGACAACGGAAGACGGTTCGGCCGGTGAACGCGGTTTTGTGACCAATCATTCAGTCCTGACTGAAGAGCCGCGGTTTGACCGTATAGCAACCTGCGGTCCCAAACCGATGATGGTTGCCGTTGCCCGCTATGCCTCTGGGGCAGGGATCAGCTGTGAGGCCTCGCTGGAGAATATGATGGCTTGCGGCGTTGGCGCCTGTCTGTGCTGCGTGGAGAAGACCACGGTGGGCAATCTGTGTGTGTGCAAGGAGGGTCCGGTGTTTAATGTAAAGAAACTGTTATGGCAGATCTGAGTGTAAAGATAAACAATCTGTGCCTGAAAAATCCCGTGATGACGGCGTCGGGCACATTCGGCTACGGTCTTGAGTTTGCCGATTTTGTGCCGCTGGACGGCATCGGCGGAATAATCGTGAAGGGAACGACCCTGAACCCTCGTGAAGGCAACGACTATCCGCGTATGGCCGAGACGGCCCACGGAATGCTCAACTGTGTTGGACTGCAGAACAAGGGTGTTGACTATTTCTGCGAGAACATCTATCCGCAGATAGAGAATATTGATACCAACATGATTGTCAATGTGAGCGGTTCGTCGCCGGAAGACTATGCCGAGTGTGCGGCACGCATCGACGCTTTGGAGCGTATTCCGGCCATCGAACTGAACATTTCCTGTCCAAACGTCCATGACGGAGGAATGGCTTTCGGAGTTACATGTGAGGGAGCGGCAAGCGTCGTCCGTGCTGTCCGTGCCCGCTACGGAAAGACTCTCATTGTCAAACTGTCGCCCAATGTGACCGACATCGCCGAGATAGCCCGTGCCTGCGAGGCAGAGGGTGCCGACAGCGTTTCGCTCATCAACACTCTGATGGGCATGTCAATCGACATCGAACGTCGTTGCTCGCGACTGAGTATCGGCACCGGCGGACTGAGCGGCCCGGCTGTGAAGCCCGTCGCCCTGCGTATGGTGTGGCAGGTTGCGCGTGCTGTGAAGATACCTGTCATCGGACTTGGAGGCATATCGACAGCCACCGATGCCATAGAGTTCCTCATGGCCGGAGCGACAGCTGTGGAGATTGGTACGGCCAATTTCCTCGATCCGGCTGTAACCATTAAGGTGCGCGATGGAATAGAGGCGTGGCTCGACAGTCATGGTTGCCGTTCGGTGACGGAGATTGTCGGTGCTTTGGAGGCATGATATTAATGTAAGAACTGCCGTTTGCGGCAGTTCTTCGTTTTTTGATTTTAAGCCGGTTTATTTGATTACAGATAACCGCGCGTCATGGTTTTTTATTACATTTGCAAATCAAACTATTAGCTGAAAACCAAATTATTCAGATTTATATGAAAACTAAAAAAACTACTCTGCTTCTCGGCTCGCTGCTTTTGTGCGGCAGCCTTGGCGTCAGCGCTCAGCAGCTGGCGTTCCCCGGAGCACAGGGTTGGGGACGTTTCGCCACGGGCGGACGCACTGGTACTGTCTACCATGTGACCAACCTTAACGACAGCGGAGCCGGTTCACTGCGTGACGCCGTGAGTCAGCCGAACCGCATTGTCGTCTTTGATGTTGCCGGTGTCATCAGAATCAACAGCCGCATCGTGTTTGCCAAGAACCTCTATGTGGCCGGTCAGACAGCCCCGGGCGAGGGAATCACCGTCTACGGTAACGGAGTTTCGTTCTCCGGTGCCACCAACACCATCGTGCGCTACATGCGCTTCCGCATGGGTAAGGTGGGCGACAGCGGAAAGGACTGCGCCGGTATTGCCAATGGAACTGACATGATTTTCGACCATTGCTCGTTCTCATGGGGACTTGACGAAACCTTCTCGATCAACCCCGACGGCAAGGGAGCGAATCCGGAGAACATAACGATCTCCAACACCATCATGGGACAGGGTCTCATGACACACTCCGCCGGAGGACTGATGCAGTCAAACAACATTACGCTCTACCGCAACCTCTATTGCGACAACAGCACACGTAACAACAAGGTGAAGGGAATCAACCAGTATGTCAACAACATCGTCTACAACTGGAAGAACGCCGCATACAACATGGGAGGTGACTCCAGTGGCGACAGTTACTGCAACATAGAGAGCAACCTCTTCATCAACGGACCGGCGAAGGGTGGTGCCGCATTTACCGGAGGTAACGACAACTTCCATTTCTACGGCGATGACAACTGGCAGGACAGCAACATGGACGGCAAGTTTGACCCGTCGTTGGTGACTGACTACTCGGCTGCCGACCGTCAGGACACACCATACGCTTATCCTGAACTTGAGAAATGGCCTGGCAATACGCTTGTCGACAATCTTCTTCCGACGGTGGGTGCCTCGCTGCCTTACCGCGATTTGGCCGACTGCTACATGATAGACGAGGTCTATTCGTTCGGAACGAAGGGCGCACTTATATATGACGAGAAGTCGCTTATCTACGGTGCACCCGACACGTGGAACATGTGGGCCGGCAACAAGCGCATTGATACCGACGGCGACGGTATGCCCGACGCATGGGAGGAGGCCAACGGCACCGACCCGAACAAGAACGACGCCATGACCATTGCCGCCAACGGATATGCCAATATCGAGAACTACATCAACAGCATAACCCGCGAGGACCGCGACTATTTCCTCAGAGCACCGCTCTGCCTGCAGCATGAGGAGTCTACACAGAATTCCATCACCGTTTCGTGGCTCGACTATTCCGACAACGAGGATGGCTTTATCGTTGAGCTGGAGAAGAACGGGGAATTTGTGGAAGTAGGTCGTACGGAAGCCAATGTCAGCGTCTTTACGATTACGGACGAATCATTGGAACCGGCCACAGCTTATAATGTGCGTGTACGCGCGTTTGCCGGTGAGAATGTTTCGGAATATTCAAACACTCTGACGGCAAAGACACATCCTGTTCCGGTTGATGTTGTCGACATCGAGACGTTTGCCCCCGACTATACCTGGGCAGGCGGTAGCGGCGCATGGAATCTGGCTTCAACGAACTGGAACAATGGCGAGACATACACCGACGGCAAGAATGTGCTCATCGCCCCGACGGAAAACATCGAGGTGGACATCACCGAAAGCGTACAGCCGGTTGCCGTTGTTGTGAAGGGCGACGCTGATGTGACTCTGAAAGGAACCGGTTCTATTGCCGGAGCAGCTTCGTTGAACAAAGCCGGCAGCGGTTCGCTCGTCGTCGAGACCCCTCAGAGTTATGAAGGCGCAACGGTGCTGCACGACGGTACTTACGAGTTCTCAAGCATCGCCAACGGCGGTGTGCCCAGCGGTATCGGTGCATCGATGGAGTTTGCACAGAACTGGATTTGGGCCGGCGGAACATATAAGTACACCGGAGCAAGCGCGTCGACCAACCGTTCGGCTACGCTCGAAGGCAACATGACGTTCAACATCGTTAACAAGGCGGCCGCTCTCAGCATGTCCGGTTCTTTGGAAGGAGCGGGCGATCTGACTGTCGACGGTGCGGGACAGATAACGGTCAACAGCACCGAGTTCTTCAAGTACGACGGCAATCTGATTATGAAAGGCGGCAAGGTGCTGCTCAACGGCGAACTTGTTTCCAAGGCCGGACTCGGCACGGTGAGCAAGCTCGTGATGGCGGGCGGTACGTTTGCCACAAACAGTACGAACGACAAGAACCCCACATACACATTCCCCATCGAGGCTACGGATGACACATATTCCTACGTGTCGTTCTTCCGTAACTGCCTGATCAAGTCGGCGGTGAGCGGTAGCGGTACGCTGGAGTGGGAAGTTAACTGGGTTCGTGAATACATCGAGGGTGACTGGAGCAAGTTTACGGGCCGCGTCGTTGTCAACGGAACCGGTTCTGCCGGTAACAGCCAGTTTGCCGTACGTAACGGAAACGGTATCCAGAACGGAACATTCACTTTGAAAGGAAAAGCTCAGATTGTCGGTGGCAAGAACCAGTCGACATATTATCTCGGTGGTCTGTCAGGTGCAGCCGGCACATTCCTCTCCGGATTTGACGTTAAGAACGCCGGAAGCGGAACTTGGATTGTAGGTTCGGCAAATACGGACGAGACTTTTGCCGGTGTCATTGATGGCCGTTGCCAGGGCGGTAAGGACGGAACGACGAGCATTGAGAAGGTCGGTTCCGGTGACTGGCGCCTCACGGGAAAGAACATATACAAGGGTACGACCCAGATTCGCGGCGGACGCCTTGTCGTAAATGGTAACAACAGCGGTACCGGAGCATACACAGTCAATGCCAATGCCACACTGGCCGGTAAGGGAACTGTAGGCGGAGCCGTGTCTGTGAAAAGCGAAGGAATTGTCTTTGCAGGCGATACGCTCATCGACGGAAGTACTCTCACGCTGGCCAAGACTCTCAACGTAGCAACGGGTGGAAAGGTCTGCATCCCCGTTTCGGCAACAGCATGCAACTCGCTCACACTTAAAGGAAATATGACGATAGGTGAGGGTGTGGCCCTTGTGCTTGCTGAAGACGGACTCGACAAGGCTCCATACGACGCAACGGTTTATCGTGTGTTCAACCTCGCCGGTGGAACCATCACCGGAACATTCTCTGAAATCATTCCTGCTACTCCAGGTGAAGGTCAGACATGGGACCTCTCTTCTCTCTACACTGACGGAACCATCAAGGTTGTCGGCGGCGAAAAGAACCCCGGCGGCGGTGAAGAACCGGATCCGGGTCCGGACCCTGTAGGCGAGACGAAGACAGCCCTGCTCACATGGGGCAATATGGCGCTTGGTTCTTATGACGGTGAACATTCTAACAACATGCTGACCGGAACAAAGGGTGATGACGCCGAAGGCTTCTCGCTCGTTGTTACGGGCAACCTCGCTAAGAACTTCAGTGCTGGTGATAAGATCAATGTTGAATATAACGGCCAGTCTCTCACACGCACGACAATCAAGCTGTCGAACGGCGCAGAGGAGAGTGTGTTCATGCCCGCAGGTGCCAAGGCTACGAAGATAACGCTTTGGAGCTATACCAATGTGGCAACAGCCAACCGCACGTCCTATTGGGCTAACGTCGCCGGAACAGCCTATACGGAAGAAAACTCCGTGATACTTGCTCCGACGAAGGATACATCTAATCCGAGCAAGGTCTCATTCGATCTTGCAAACGTTCCCGATATCGTGACATTCAAGAACACCGGTGAGCAACAGTGTGTCATCATCGGTCTTGAATATCACTTCGGTGGTGACACAGACGGTATCAGTACCGTTACAGGCATGGATGGAACTCCCGTCCGCGTTGACTACTACACCATTTCCGGTGAGCGTGTAGCCACACCGGGCAAGGGTCTCTACATCATGCGTGCCACAACCGCAACAGGCAAGGTAATCACACGCAAGGTCGTCTTGTAGTAATATTCCGACAATCATAAAAAAGTCCGCCTTAAGGAGAACCGTTCTCCTCAGGGCGGACTTTTTTTATGGATTGTGTTATTTTCTATTGGGGGCCGTCCTTTTTTATTAACAGCACCCCAAAAGTTAGACACAAAACTTTTGGCGTGCTGTTCATTATGGCTGAGTCTCTTCTACACAGAGCCGCCTGTGTCCCGTCTTTCTTTTCGGCGGGTGCCTATCTTTGTCAGCTCCTCTATGCGTTCAACGCTGTAGCCTTCCTCCTTTACCTGTGAGATTGTGAAGATACACAAGTCACCCTGCTTTGTGGGGTATATACAAAATTTTAGGGCGACCAACTGGCCGCCCTAAACCAACACAAAAACTAAACTAGACTTAACTAAAGCTTATTAAAGAATTTCCCAACCCCTCAATAGCGATACAAAGATACGAATAAAAAATGAAAGCGGCAAATATTTTTGCCGCTTTTTGCATTTTTAATCCACTTTTTTACAGTTTTGTTGTTTTATTGACCAAATATTGGTCTAAAACCGTTATTGCCGCCATTGCCTCTACTATAGGTACGGCCCTCGGAAGGACACACGGGTCGTGGCGTCCGCGCGCGGTGAAGGTAGTGGGGTTTCCTTCCTTGTCGACGGTCTGCTGTTCCATGAGCAGCGTTGCTACTGGTTTGAAAGCCACGCGGAAGAAAATCTCCCGTCCGTTGCTGATGCCGCCCTGTATGCCCCCGCTGCGGTTTGTCGCGGTCGTTATCCGTCCGTCGGTAGCGGTGAAGATGTCGTTCTGCCGGGAGCCCCGTGCGGTCACGCCGCCGAATCCTTCGCCATATTCAAAACCCTTTACGGCGTTGATGCTCAGCATCGCGGCGCCGAGCAGTGCGTGCAGCTTGCCGAACTCCGGTTCGCCGAGTCCCGCGGGACATCCCTTGATGACACAGGCGATGATGCCTCCGATGGTGTCGCCGTCGGCCTTGACTCGGCATATCAGTTCCTCCATCTCGGCCGCTTTTTCCGGGTCGGGACAGCGGACGGCGTTTGTCTCCGTCAGCGAGAGGTCATGGTTGTGCCAATCAGGGTCTATGGCAATGTCGCCCACCTGTGCCGTATAGGCCTGTATGCTGATGCCGAGCTGACGCAGGGCCAGCTTTGCCAAGGCTCCGGCGACGCATCGGCTGATGGTCACGCGAGCCGACGAGCGTCCGCCGCCGCGGTGGTCACGCAGACCGTATTTCTCTGTGTATGTGAAGTCGGCGTGTGACGGGCGGAAGAGACAGCGCATGTTCTCGTAGTCCTGCGAATGCTGGTTTGTGTTGCGGACGATGAAGCCGATTGGACATCCCGTCGACTTTCCCTCAAAGACGCCGCTGAGCAGTTCCACCCGGTCGGCCTCGTTCCGTGAGGTCGTGATGCGGCTCTGTCCCGGCCGGCGCCGGTCGAGCTCGCTCTGTATGAAGTCGAGGTCGATGTCGATGCCGGCCGGCATGCCGTCGACCACTCCTCCTACGGCCGGACCGTGGCTCTCACCGAATGTAGTCAGTGTGAATATGTTACCGAAAGAATTTCTCATGCGTCGTTCTCTTGTATGTGGTGGGTTTTAGTGGCATCCGCAGCCGCCGTGGCATCCGTCTTCACAGTCGCCGTCTCCGCAGTCACCGTGGCATCCGCCATGACATCCGCAGCCGCATCCCTCACCGCTCAGGCGGTTGATCATGCCCTGAATCTCGTCGTTGGTTGCCTCGCGGCTCTCGTTGACACATCCCTTGAAGTTGAGTGTCTTGCCGGCCAGCGGGTGGTTGAGGTCAATCTTGACGCTGTCGGTGCCGATTTCGAGCACGCGGCCGTAGAAGCGGTTTCCGTCCTCGTTCTGCAGCGGAATGATGGCGTCCTTATAGATGTGTTCGTGGTCGAAGTGGCCGTTTATGCAGAACATCTGGCGTTCCAGATCGAGCACGCGTGCGGCCTCGTAGTCGCCGTAGGCCTCGTCCTTGGTCAGGGTGAAGTCGAAAGTTTCGTCTTTTGCCAGCGCGACGATATGCTTTTCGAAAGCGTCGAGTGTCACGCCGAAACCGCTGATGAACTGGAACGGGCGGTCTGCCGTAGTCTTTTCCACGAGTTCTTTCTTGTCGCCGTCAACGGTATAGAGCTGATAGTCAACGGTGATGTACTTGTTGATTGGCTTTTCCATTTTCTTTTCTTATGATATTATTGTTTTCTTGTTCATTTTCGGGTCTGTCCTCCGTCGTTTGCTATTGTCGCCTTGCCGTCGTTTTATCGTTGCGGCGGAGTGTTGCGGCGGTGTGTTCAGACACTTGGCTGCAAAGATACGCATTAAAATCAACAAACCGCCCATCTTTTCAGCGCAAAGACACTGGAAAGCGAAGATTTTATGTTTATTTCGAGGCAATTTCAACGCAAAGACGCTGAGGCGCGAAGGTTTTAATTATAAGAAGTTTCTATTTTGAACACGGAGACACTTCAGACACGGAGTTGTATTGTCAAGCAGTCCGGAAGATAACTTCACGCTGTAGCGGATTTGCAATCTGCGTAAGGTCGCCGGGCGGCAACACCCTCCACAATTCCCTTTATCCACTCTGTCTCTTCCACTTTGGGGAGGTTGTATGGGGCTCTTGTGTGGGGCTCTTAGATGTGGCCTTCTTAACTGTTAAAAACTCGGAATTAACCGGACAAATGCCTTCAAATCCTTGAAGAATTCAGAAATCAAAATCATTTGGCCGCAAATTCGCGAGTTTTGCGCGTGCATCTTTTATCGTCTGAGCTACAACATGTTACGGCGGAAATGGTGAAAATGTGCAATAAAATCGGCCGAAACCATCTGCCGTAAGGGCCTTACGGGGTTGCCGCGGGGCCCTTGTTGCGTTGCAACGGTGGCCCCGTTGTGATGCGAAAGCGGCCCCGTTGCAGAGCCGGGAGGGCCTTACGGCTCCGCAACGGTGAAAAAACGAGAGGATGACGATGGCGGAATGTAATGATTTCGGCTTTGCCGCTCTCCAGAATTAGAATTTCCAAATGTTAAATTTCGTGATATTTTTATGACGTGCTGTTCCTCGATTCTACGACAAAGCGTGTGGCCAAGGTGCGCGCGTATAAATTTAAATAACTTTTTCTTTTGATGAAGCCGTCGACATGTGTTTCCGTGAGGAAATGCGGCCGTCGGCTTTTATTTTTTTACACCAAACATTCATAATTCGCAATGAACAGAATTCTGACAATACTCTTTCCTGCTCTGCTCGCGCTGACGTTCTTCTCATGTAATGAAGACGAAAAAGATGTTTCCGACGTGGCTATATTCATCAATCCGGGTGCGTCGGTTCCCGTTACGGTCAGCTCCGGTGACAAATACCTTTATCATATCTATATATCGAGGTGGACGCCGTGTTTGAGAATGTTAAGGTCAAGAGTGGTTCGTCGGCGCGCTTCGTCCGCAACAACAGCTTCGACTATGCCGCCGCTTCGGCCACTTCGGTTCAGGCTGTCTTTGTCGGTTCGCGCCACGACGATGTCGTGGACAATCTGCGCGTGAACGACATCATTCTCGTCGGCCACGGCGATAGGGCAGAGGGTGTGATGCGTGTGATGAACATCATTCGCACCGGCGACGAGGGATTCCCGCCGTGATGTCATTATGTCACCGTTTCCTTGATTTAGGTCAACAAAAGGCAGTTGTGTGCGCAAACAATAGATAAAATGTTTGTTGTTGGATTAAACCGACGTAACTTTGCACCGTCAAAAGAACAAAAGGATAACACAACACAGACTGAATAGTCAGTAGTAGTATTAGTAGTAAGTAATTAAAAAAAGAAAGGGTAACAAAGATGAAAAGATTGTTTTTGACTGTCATGGCAGTATTGACAATGACCGTGACATTTGCTGAGAATGAGAACACAAACAGTATGAGTGATGCCGCAACCTACGACATGAGCATCAATATCCGTCGTCTCGGTGAGACACTCGGTCTGACGGTAGACCAGATGGAGACCGTTGCCGACATCCATCGTGCTTTCTGCGGAGAGATGATGATTGCCTCACAGGCAGGCAAAGATGACCGCAGTTCGCTGGTAGATGCAGCCGTAAGCCGCGATTTGAAGTACATGAAGTATGTGCTCACGCCCGTTCAGTATGAGAAATATGCCCTCCTGATGGAGGCTACTCTCGTGAACCGCGGTCTCAAATAACACAGAATGTGCATATAACGGAAAGCCGTGACGACGTCTGCCGAAGGCGTCTCACGGCTTTCCGCTTTTTTGTCGGCATGGCCCAAAAATCGTCTCTTGCGCTCTTTTGACGGCTTCATCTTCGTTTTTCTCGTTTTTTTTTCGTTCTTTTGCATTATGATAGGTGCATGCCTACATTATTATATATAGACGCGATATGGAAGGGGAACAAACGAACATGAATATATGAAGAAAGTGAAAGTCTTGCTGTTGGCTGTAGTGGCCGCCGTCGTGACCGGATGCGGAACGACCAGCACTGTGCCCATCACAGGGCGGAAACAGAATCTGCTGGTCAGCGACGAACAGGTGCTCAGCCTGAGCAACCAACAGTATCAGGAATATATGAAGTCGGCCCGGCCGTCGGTCAACGCCGCCAACACGGCGATGGTCAAACGCGTTGGTCAGAAGCTGGCGCAGGCCGTGGTCAGTTATCTCCAGAGCAACGGTATGGCCGGCGACGTGTCGCAGTATCAGTGGGAGTTCAATCTCGTTCAGGACCAGAACGTCAATGCCTTCTGTATGCCCGGAGGAAAGATTGTTGTCTATGAGGGTCTGCTGCCCGTCACCCAGACCGAGGGCGCGTTGGCCATCGTGCTGGGCCATGAGATTGCCCATGCCGTGGCGCGCCACTCGGCCGAGCGGCTGAGCAATCAGGTGAAACAGCAGTATGGCAGCCAGATATTGGGCACAGTGCTCAGCGGTGCCGGTGCGAGCACAAACGTCCAGCAGATCAGTTCGACCGTCTTCGGACTCGGTTCGAGTCTCGGTGCGGCCGCCTATTCGCGCTCTCAGGAGAGCGAGGCCGACCATCTCGGACTCATCTTCGCCGCCATGGCCGGCTATGACCCGCAGGCGGCCGTTCCGTTCTGGCAGCGCATGGCCTCTGCTTCGGGCGGCGGTTCGTCGCTGTTCAGCGACCATCCCAGCGACGCCAAGCGCATTGCGAACATTCAGGGCTGGATGCCGGAGGCTATGACATACTATCGTGGCGGCTCGACTCCCGCGGTGTCTTCGCCTAACACCACAACTCCGTCTTCGTCAGGCACGATGAAGACTATCCATATACCTACAAAGAAATAGGATGGAGGGACAGAATATGAATGGACGCGACATGACGTGGAAGACTCTGCGGAGCGAATATCTCATACGCCGCCCGTGGCTGACGGCCCGCCGGGACACCGTCGAACTTCCGACAGGAGCTGTCAATGATGAATATTATGTGCTGGAGTATCCCGATTGGGTCAATGTCATAGCCGTTACCCGTGACGGCCGTATGCTTTTCGTCCGCCAGTATCGTCACGCGCTGGGGCAGACATGCTTTGAGATTGTGGCCGGCGTGATGGAGAAAGGTGAGGAACCGGAGGCTGCCGCACGCCGCGAATTGCTCGAAGAGACCGGATTCGCGGGCGGAGAGTGGCGCGAGCTGATGACAGTTTCGCCCAATGCGAGCACCTGCACGAACGTCACCCACTGTTTCCTTGCCGTCGGTGTGGAGCCGGTGGCAGGCCAGCATCTTGACGCCACGGAGGACATCGAGGTGTGGACGTTCAGCCGTGAAGAGGTCAGAGAGATGCTTGAACGCGGCGAAATCAGGCAGGCGCTTATGGCAGCACCGCTCTGGAAATATTTCGCCGGACAATAAATGGAACCCGAACGAACCGTAAATAGAAATAAAACAAACCGTAAATACAAACCAAACGAACGAGAAAACCAAGTAAATATGAACAGTAGAACAATGTTTTTGTCCTTCGCCCTCGCTTTCAGTGCGGCCGCAGCGGCCCAGACGGCAGGCGGAGGTATCTCACAGCAGATGCTGAACGAGATCAGCAAAGTGCGCCTGACGACGCCGGCTGACCGTGCGTTGGCCAACGCCATCGCCTCAAACTCTATTGACAACTTAGCACTGAACCACGCTAACGCCGGCGAACTGGACACTTATTTCAGTGTCGAGACACCGTCACAGTCCATCACCGATCAGCAGAGTTCAGGCCGTTGCTGGATGTTCAGCGGCATGAACGTGCTCAGGGCAGACTTCGCCAAACGCACCGATTCGCTGACGGTGGACTTCTCCCAGAGCTATCTCTTCTTCTGGGACCAGCTGGAGAAGGCCAATCTTTTCCTTCAGGGCATCGTCGACACGGGCAAGAAGCCAATCGACGACTTGCGCGTCCAGTTCTTCTTCAAGAACCCGCTGAACGACGGCGGTACGTTCTGCGGCGTGGCCGACCTTGCCGACAAGTACGGTCTTGTGCCCAAGTCGGTGATGCCGGAAACGTTTTCGAGTGACAACACGAGCCGCATGAGCCGCCTCATATCGTCTAAACTGCGTGAATACGGCCTGCAGCTGCGCAAGATGGTGGCCGACGGAAAGAAGCAGTCGGCCATAAACGCCGAGAAGACGAAGATGCTCGCAACGGTCTACCGCATGCTCGCCCTTACCATCGGAGAGCCGCCGACAGAGTTCACCTATGCCTTCAAGAACAAGAAAGGACGTGCGGTCGGCGAGGCGAAGAAATACACTCCGATGTCTTTCTATAAGGAAGTGGTGGGCGAACCGCTCAACGGTACGTTCATCATGGCGATGAACGACCCGCGCCGCGAATACTACAAGACATACGAGGTGGAGTATAACCGCCACACGTATGACGGTCACAACTGGAAATATATCAATCTGCCGATGGACGACATTGAGAAGATGGCAATCGCTTCGCTGAAAGACGGCCGCAAGCTCTACACTTCCTATGACGTCGGCAAGATGCTCGACCGCAAGCGCGGCTACGGCGACACGGAGAACTATGACTACGGAAGTCTTTTCGGAACGACTTTCGGAATGGACAAGGCTGAGCGCATCAGCACATACGACAGCGGTTCGACACACGCGATGACTCTCACGGCTGTCGATCTCGACGCCGACGGCAAGGCCACGAAATGGAAGGTGGAGAACAGTTGGGGCGCATCGTGGGGCCAGCAGGGTTGCATGATTATGACCGACCGCTGGATTCGTGAATACATGTTCCGCCTCGTTGTGGACAAGAAATATGTTCCCGAAGATATCCTGAAGATGAACGAGCAGAAGCCCGTCATGGTCATGCCGGAGGATCCGCTGTTCCTTCCGGACGAATGAAAAAGAGCTAAGAGTGAAAAAAAAAGAAGACGTGCTGATGAGCGAAGCGAGTAATTTGCTCATCGGCACGTCTTCTTTTTTTCACTCTTAGTTCTTCATTTCTTTAGTCTCAGGCTGTTCAGCACGACGCTGACGCTGCTCATGGCCATCAGGGCACTTGCCCACATTGGCGTTATCTGGAAATTGACAACACCGTAGAGTGCACCGGCAGCGAGCGGAATACACACAATATTATATATAAATGCCCAAAAGAGATTCTGGTGAATCATGGCGACCGTTCTTTTGGACAGTTCGATGGCTTCGGGGATACGCCGCAGGTCGTTTCCCATGAGTGTCACCTGCGCCACGTCCATGGCCACGTCGGTGCCTTGGCCCATCGCTATGCTTGCGTCAGCGGCCGCAAGAGCCTGACTGTCGTTGATGCCGTCGCCGATCATGGCCACCTTGTGACCCTCCTGTTGCAGCTTTCTCACCAGATTTTCCTTGTCCTGCGGCATCACGCGGCTCTGCCAATGGCTTATTCCGGCTTCCTGTGCAATCTGCGCCACGGCTTCCTCATTGTCGCCGCTCATCATGTAGACTTCTATTCCGGCTTTCTGAAGCTCCTTTATTGCCTCGTGGGCGTTGGGCTTCAGCCGTTCGTGACGTCCTTCTTCCGTGTCAGGCATGGTCAGTGTTCCGGTTTTGTCAATCACGATGGAGTCAATCCCGCGCAGGCTCTCCAACGCCGTAGCGTCCTTTATGAGAATGTTCCGTTTGGCTGCTCTGCCTATGCCGACCATGAGTGCTGTGGGCGTGGCCAGTCCCATAGCGCACGGACAGGCAATCACCAGCACCGATACGGCCGACAGAAGAGCATGGGGTAGGGCGGCCATGCCTCCGAAGACAATCCATAGGATGAACGTCATGATGGATATGGCGGTCACCACCGGTACGAAAATCATGGCTATCCGGTCGGTTATTCTCTGCACGGGAGCTTTGGAGCCCTGCGCTTCCTGCACCATCTTTATGATGTTGGCGAGCACGGTTCCTGCGCCCACTTTCTCGGCCCTGAACCTGAACGTGCCGCTCTTCACGATTGTTCCGGCAAGAACATTGTCGCCCTCGGCTTTTCCGACAGGCCGCGCCTCACCGCTGATCATGCTCTCGTCGATTTCGGGCAGACGGGCCTCAGCGCCGTCATTGCGCCCTGCCGCCGTCTCCGTAACCACACCGTCGACAGGAATCCTTTCTCCCGGTCTCACCTCGATAGTGTCTCCCGGCTGCAGTGCTGACAGCGGGGCGTCGGTAATGCCGGTGCGGTCCACGAGGTGGGCCGTCTTCGGTGTAAGCTCCATAAGCGAGCGTATGGCCGAGGCCGTGCCGCGCTTGGCCCGTTCTTCGAGCATACGGCCGGTGAGAACGAACGTGATGATCATCACCGAAGCGTCGTAGTAGGTGTGCCACTCGATGCTGCATGTGCCCCAATAGCGGTCTCCCCAAAACGTGTTGAACACGCTGAATGCGAACGAAATGGCGGTGCTCAGGGCCACGAGTGTGTCCATGTTTGCCGTGGCGTGGCGGAGCTGGCGCAATGCCGAGACGTAGAACTGCCGCCCGCAGTACACCATGTTGGCCATAGCGAGCAGCATCATTGTCTGACCGGCCGTCGCGGAGCTGCCGATGTCGAGCCACCCCATGCTTATCGCCATGACGAGCAGGGCCAGCGTCCACGACACGCCGACCTTCCTTTTCAGCATGACGAAGGCCCGGCGTTCTATGGCCTCCACGTTGCGGTCTTCCTCGATGACCATGTCATAACCGATTCCGGCCAGTTCCTCTTTCATCCGTTCTGTCGTGACGACATTCCCGTCATACTCCACGAACACCGTCCGCGCCGGAAGGTTGACGGAGGCCGAGGCAACACCGCCCAACGACGCCAGTTTCCTCTCCACATTTCCTGCGCATCCGGCGCACATCATGCCGAGCACAGCTATAGTTTTCTTTTCCATAATGATTTTGTTTTCAGACTGCGAAGTTAGCCCCAATGGGCTGCAAGTCGGTTGCAAAGTTAGTCAATTTGAAGGAAAGGACCGCTTTCCTGAAAAAATAAAGATGTGTTTCGGCAGGGATATTCATCCACGGGGAATACGTCTTTGGGTATGTGTGTATGAACCTGATATATATATCCGTGGTGCATCAAAATCGTTACTATTGATGTTCCAACGGGAAAATTTGCCTACCTTTGCACCCCGAAAAGATTCTGAATTTATGGCAAAGGAGAATAACCGTCAGATAGACACGAAGAAAATTGCGCTGCCGGTGCTGGTGGCATTGAGTTTCTCACACTGTTTCAACGACCTGTTGCAGTCGGTTGTGAGCGCCGTCTACCCGATATTGAAGGACGACCTCGCGCTGACGTTTTCCCAGATAGGACTCATCACGCTGGTCTATCAGCTGGCCTCGTCGGTGTTCCAGCCCGTCGTCGGGTTCGTGTTTGACAAGCGGCCGCTGTCGTGGAGCCTGCCTTTCGGCATGTGTTTCTCCACCGTAGGACTCGTAGTTCTGGCTCAGGCCTGGAGTTTCTGGATGGTGCTGTTGGCCGTCGCCTTTGTCGGCATAGGCTCGTCGGTGCTCCATCCCGAGGCGTCGCGGATAACGTCGCTGGCCAGCGGTGGCCGCCGCGGACTGGCACAGTCGCTCTTTCAGGTGGGCGGAAATTTCGGAACGTCAGTCGGGCCGCTGCTCGTCGCGCTTGTTGTCGCGCCTTATGGCCGCGGCCATGTCGTGTGGTTTGTTGTAGTCTCCATGCTCGCATTCATGACAATGGTGCCAATCTGCCGCTGGTATGGGGCATATCTTCAGAAAATCAAGGCTGAGCCCGCGGCCATGCGACAGCGTGTGAAGCGTCCGTTGTCGGGGCGTCGGACGGTGTTCACGATATTCATCATCATGCTCCTTATATTCTCGAAGTATATCTATATGGCCTGTCTGACCAACTACTATACGTTCTATCTCATCCAGCGCTTCGGCGTTTCGGTCCAGACATCGCAGATACTGCTCTTCGTCTTCCTCGTGGCCATGGCCATCGGCACTGTTGTCGGAGGGCCTGTCGGTGACCGCTACGGACGTAAGTTCGTCATTTGGGTGTCCATTCTTGGCTGTGCCCCGTTCAGTCTTGCCATGCCCCATGTAGGCCTCGTGACTACCGTTGTGTGCAGTTTCGGTGCGGGACTGATGCTCTCGTCAGCCTTTCCGGCTATCCTGCTCTATGCCCAGGAGCTGCTCCCCAACAAGCTCGGCCTCGTTTCCGGTCTGTTCTTCGGCTTCGCTTTCGGCGTTGCCGGCATAGCCAGCGCCATTCTCGGACTGTTTGCCGACACCTACGGCATCGAGGCCATCTACTCATTCTGCGCCTATACGCCGCTGCTCGGTGTGGTGGCTTTCCTGCTGCCGCGGCTGGGAGGACGTTAACGTCGGGCTGCGCTGTTCTGTAAGGCAGTATGTCTCATTTGGCATGAATGACAATTTTTCATCCGGATAGGGCCTGTAACTCACTTTTTTTGTGTAAGTTTGCAGAACAAATAAGCAGTATGGGCATATTATGGATTATGATGTGGAAGACAAGATGGAGTGGACTGTGATATTCATCATGGAGTTCGGACGGCGTCATGACTTGAACATGAAGCAGACGCTGTCCGTCGTGCTCAATTCCGATACATGCAAGAAGGTTATGGACGAACATGCAAGGCTGTATTATCAGAGTCCCGGATATGTGTTTTCTTCTCTTGAATCGGAATTAAACACCGGAAAGATGAGATGACCAGCTGTCCGATATGCGTATTTTTATGATTGGAACAAAAACAAAAATATCACGATGAATATATTTAAGGCTTTGTTCGGGGGAAGCGAAGAGTCTCCCGAAGAGAAAAAGAAGGCGGAGGAGAACCGCCGGTTTGACATGTTCAAGTATGATGGAGTGAAGGCGGCGAAGATGGGGCAGGCGGACTATGCCGTGAAGTGCTATCGCGAGGCGCTCGCAATACACGAGGACCTGGAGGTGCGCGACTATCTGGCGCAGGCGCTGATACGCACCGGTGAGCTGGCCGAGGCCCGCGAACATCTCGGCGTTCTGGCTGAGGCCGAACCGGAAAATGCCGCTGTCCATCTTCAGATGGCACAGGTGGCATACATGCAGGAGGACTACGAGGCTATGGCGGCAGCGTGTGAGAAAGCCATGGCGGCGGACAAGGAGAACGCCCGCGCCCACTATCTCTATGCTCAGGCGTACGTCGGACAAGGCAATCCCGTTGTCGCGATAGCCATGCTGACAAAGGCCATAGCCCTCAACGGCGATATGGGTGAGGCATGGCTGCTGCGTGGCCGGACTCTGCTTTCGATGGGCGATGTCAACGGAGCCGATGCCGATGCTACCCATCTGATGGATATCGCTCCGGAGAATGAGGATGTCCTGCTGCTAAAAGCCCGTGTTGAACGCAAGCGCGGCAATGCCGATGCTGCCATTGATATATATAATAAGGTGACGGAAGTCAATCCGTTCTGTGTCGACGCTTTCCGCGAGCGCGGGGCGGTACGCTATGAAAAGGGCGACATGAACGGAGCAAAGGCAGACATGCAGACCGTTTTGGAGCTGGAACCGGAGAAGGTCGCAGACATCAACGGCGAATATTCGGCTGAGGGTGTCGAGCATAAGGTGCGTCAGGCTTACAGCAATATCAATCCGCTGGGACTGTGAATCAGCTATTGTAGCATAATAAAGGAGAAGAGAAATGCCAATAATCGAAATAACGTCATTGTCCCATCCGGGTGTCGAAGTCTTCGGTACGCTCACCGAGGCCCAGCTGCGCAACCGCCTCGAACCCGCCAAGGGAGTGTTTATCGCCGAAAGTCCGAAAGTCATACGCGTGGCGCTCGACGCCGGATATGAGCCGCTGGCGCTGCTCTGCGAGCGGAAACACATTGACGGCGATGCAGCCGACATCATCTCCCGATGCGCCGGCATACCCGTATATACCGGCTCGCGCGACCTGCTGGCCGAGCTGACGGGATATGTTCTGACGCGCGGTGTGCTCTGCGCCATGCGACGGCCGCAGCCCGGGAGCATAGCGGACGTCTGTCAAGGAGCGCGCCGTGTCGTCGTCATCAATGGGGTGGTGGACACGACCAATATCGGAGCAATCTTCCGTTCGGCAGCCGCACTCGGCATTGACGCCGTGCTGCTGACGCGCAACTCATGCGACCCGCTCAACCGTCGTGCCGTCCGCGTGTCGATGGGCTCGGTGTTCCTCGTTCCGTGGACGTGGCTGGACGGTCCGCTCTCCAGCCTCAATGACCTCGGTTTTCGCACTGCGGCGATGGCTCTCACCGACAATTCCGTCTCCATCGACTCCCCGCAGCTCGTTGCCGAGCCGCGTCTGGCCATCGTGATGGGAACTGAAGGTGACGGACTGCCTCATGACGTCATTGCCGAGGCCGATTATGTCGTCCGCATTCCCATGGCCCACGGTGTCGACTCGCTCAACGTAGCCGCCGCCTCGGCCGTCGCTTTCTGGGAACTGAGGGCCCGCAGTCAGTATGAAAATATGTTGGCAAAATAACAGAAAAGTAAGCAAAAGGGCTAAAAATATTGCAATTTATTTGCATGTTTCGTGAAAATGTTATAAATTTGCAAGCAGATAAACAAAACGAGAGATAAACAATGAAGAAGTTCGACGCATACTTTTACAGCTTTTACTTTTACTTTGCAAGGAATTGTGAAGCGGGAAGTTGCGTGTAGATTTCAACTTATGATAAGACAACATCACAGAGATGAATACAGTCAAGTCCCGCTTCACAACCGATGAGGCGGGATTTTTTAGTTATAAAGAACAAGAAGGAGAAGAATAAGAACATCAGATGAAGAGAATAGCGATACAGGGACTGATAGGGTCGTTCCACGACATTGCGGCCAACCAGTATTTCGACGGCGAGCAGGTGCAGCTGATATGCTGCGCCACGTTCGAGGAAGTGTTTGAGAACATAAAGCGCGACCCCACCGTCATCGGTATGATGGCCATTGAAAACACCATCGCCGGAAGCCTGCTCCACAACTACGAGCTGCTGCGCGACTCGGGAACGACGGTTGTCGGAGAGCACAAACTCCACATATCCCACTGCATCTGCTGTCTGCCGGAGGACGATTGGGACACGATCCAGGAGGTGCACTCTCATCCGGTGGCGCTCATGCAGTGCCGCGGATTCCTGTCGGGACATCCCCGGATGAAGGCGGTAGAGAGCGAGGACACCGCCGGTTCGGCCAAGGAGATTGCCGAGGGACAGCACCGCGGATGGGCCGCGATATGCAGCGCGAGTGCCGCACGGCTCTACGGAATGAAGATTATGGAAGACCATATAGAGGACAACAAGCACAACTTCACCCGCTTCCTCGTGGTGTGCAATCCGCGCAAGGCAGACTTCCTGCGCTCGCTCGACCGGACGAATAAGTCGAGTCTCGTCTTCTCGCTGCCTCACGAGGAAGGCTCGCTGTCGCAAGTGCTCAGCATATTGTCGTTCTACAAGATAAACATGACGAAGATACAGTCGCTTCCGATTATCGGTCACGAGTGGGAATATATGTTCTACGTGGACGTGACTTACGACAATCTGACCCGCTACCGCCAGAGCATCGACGCGATAGCACCATTGACCAAGGAACTGAAAATATTAGGAGAATATCAAGATGGAAAACAATCAGAATAGCATACAGCCCGCCGAGCGTCTTTCGCTCGTCAGCGAATACTACTTCAGCCGCAAACTGAAGGAGGTGGCCCGGATGAACGCCGAGGGTCGCGACATCATCAGTCTGGCCATAGGGAGTCCTGACATGCCGCCGTCGGAGAAGACCGTCGAGACGCTCTGCGAAGTGGCCCGTCGTGCCGACAGCCACGGCTATCAGCCCACATCGGGCACGCCTGAATTGCGGCAGGCCATGGCCGGATTCTACAAACGGTGGTACGGCGTGGAGCTTGACGCCGCAACGGAGATACAGCCGCTCATCGGTTCGAAGGAGGGAATACTTCACGTGACACTCGCTTTCGTCAATCCCGGTGACGAGGTGCTCGTGCCAAACCCGGGATATCCAACGTACACGTCGCTCAGCAAAATACTCGGCGCGCGGGTGGTGAACTACAATCTGCGTGAGGACAACGGCTGGCAGCCCGACTTTGACGAACTGGAAAAGATGGACCTGAGCCGTGTCCGCCTGATGTGGACCAACTACCCGAACATGCCCACAGGCGGCAACGCGCGGCGTGAGACCTACGAAAGGCTTGTAGATTTCGCCCGTAGCCACGGCATAGTCGTCGTAAACGACAATCCGTATTCGTTCATCATCAACGATAATCCCATGTCGCTGCTTCAGATTCCTGGCGCAAAGGACTGCTGCATTGAGTTCAACTCGATGTCGAAGAGCCACAACATGCCTGGCTGGCGCGTGGGAATGTGCGCGTCGAACGCCACATTCATCGGCTGGATACTCAAGATAAAGAGCAATATCGACAGTGGAACGTTCCGCGGAATGCAGCTCGCTGCCGCTGAGGCATACGCCAACAGTGACGAATGGCACCGCGAGGCCAACATCACCACATACTCCCGCCGCCGCCGTTATGCCGAGGAAATAATGCGCGTGTTGGGCTGCACGTATGACCCGACGCAGGTGGGAATGTTTCTATGGGGCCGCATCCCCGACGTATATAATAATGTGGAGGACCTTACCGAGCGCATACTTCACGAAGCCCGCGTCTTCATAACGCCCGGATTCATCTTCGGCAGCAACGGCGAACGCTACATCCGCATATCGTTATGCGCCAAGGAAGAGAAGCTGGAAGAGGCTCTCGCGAGGATAAAGGCATTGGGATGAAAACCTCGTCCAACTCTCCCAAGGGGAGGGCGGGCTGCGATAGATTGGTGAAGAGGAATTGACGTATTGCTTATGCCCGAAGGATTTTCGCAATGTCCCATTCCTCCCATAATCTCCTATTTCTCCCACAATCTCCCATAAAAATCCCATACTCTCCCATAAAAAACTTAAAAAATAAAACAACAAAAAACAATATAACAATGGAACTTGAATTAGAGAAACTCCAACTGCCGAGCGACAACGAGCGCCCGTACGTGATAGCCGGCCCATGTTCGGCCGAGACAGAAGAGCAAGTGATGACAACGGCGCGGCAACTTGCCGACAAGGGCTGCCACATCTTCCGTGCCGGAGTATGGAAACCTCGCACCAAGCCGGGTGGATTTGAGGGCAACGGAGAGACTGCGCTGCCGTGGATGGAACGTGTCAAGAAGGAAACCGGAATGCTCATAGCCACTGAGGTGGCCACGCCTGAGCACGTGGAGATGGCCATGAAATATGATATGGACATACTGTGGGTTGGCGCGCGCACGTCGGCCAATCCCTTTGCCATGCAGGCTTTGGCCGATTCGCTGAGAGGAGCGGACGTGCCCGTGCTTGTGAAGAACCCCGTCAACCCAGATCTCGAACTGTGGATAGGGGCGCTGGAGCGCATCAACCAGGCCGGCGTGAAGCGCCTGGGAGCCATACATCGCGGTTTCTCCAGCTACGACAAGAAGATATACCGCAATCTGCCGACATGGCAGATACCAATCGAACTGCACCGCCGGATACCGGCGTTGCCCATTTTCTGCGACCCGAGCCACATCGGAGGCAGCCGCGAACTGGTGGCCCCGCTCTGCCAGCAGGCTATGGACCTCGGCTTCGACGGACTCATCGTAGAGAGCCACTGCAACCCGGACTCTGCATGGAGTGACGCAAAACAGCAGGTTACGCCCGACGTGCTTGACTACATATTGAGCCTGCTTGTGCTCCGTGACGAGTCTGTGACCACAGAGGGCATCGTCCAGTTGCGTAAGCAGATTGACGAGATTGACAATCAGGTTATGGACCTTCTGGCCAAGCGTATGCGCGTATGCCGCGAGATAGGCCAGTATAAGAAGGAGCATAACATGACCGTCATCCAGACCAACCGCTACAACGAGATACTCGACAAGCGCGGTGCTCAGGGTTCACTCTGCGGCATGGACTCTATGTTCGTAAAGCGGGTCTACGAGGAAATACACCAGGAGTCGATAAGACAGCAGTTTGAAATAATCAACAAGTAATCATGCGGATGAGGACGTGAACGCCAGTTCGCGTCCTCATTCCCATTGTCTGAAAGAATGAAAATATTAGTATTAGGAGCTGGCAAGATGGGCAGTTTTTTTCTTGACCTGCTCAGTTTTGACCATGAGACAGCCGTCTACGAGAAAGACCCGATGCGCATGCGCTTCACGTACAACTGCCGCCGTTTCACCACACTTGAGGAGATAGAAGACTTCCGTCCCGAACTTGTCATCAACGCCGTCACCGTGAAGTACACCATATCGGCATACAACGAAGTATTGCCATATCTGCCAGCCGACTGTATCATCAGCGACATAGCCTCGGTAAAGACCGGCCTGAAGGAATTCTACGAGCAGAGCGGCCGCCGCTACGTGTCGACACACCCGATGTTCGGCCCCACTTTCGCCAATTTGCAGCAACTCAGCGAGGAGAACGCCATCATCATCAGCGAGGGCGACTATATGGGCCGTATATTCTTCAAAGACCTTTACTCCAAACTCGGGCTTAACATCTATGAATACAACTTCGACGAGCACGACCGCACCGTGGCCTACTCGTTGAGCATACCCTTTGTCAGTACTTTCGTATTCGCGGCGGTGATGAAACATCAGGATGCGCCTGGAACCACATTCAAGCGACACATGAAGATAGCCAAGGGAGTGCTCAGCGAAGACGACTATCTGTTGCAGGAAATACTTTTCAATCCCTACACCGGCGGACAGGTAGAGCAGATACGCAGCGAGCTGAAAGAGTTGCTTGACATCATTGACAGCAAGGATGCTGAGAGCATGAAGGCATATCTGACCAAGATACGCAACAACGTGAAGCGCGACATCGACACAATCAAATGACGATGCGGGCAAAACATAAACCGGCCGAAACGTCAGTGTGACTGAATGACTATTCACGCTGACGTTTCGGCCGGTTTATGTTTTGCCTGTTTTCAGGCTGTCCGCATATACCTTATCTTCTTTCTTATTCTTGAAATCAGCAGCACGGCTGCGGCTGACAATCCGACCACATATCCGGCAAAGAGTCCGTCAGGGCCCATACCGCAGTGGAAGGCAAGCAGATAGCCAACCGGCAGATTGAGAATCCAATAGGCCATGACGGCTATAGGCATGATAATCTTGACATCCTGAATGCCACGCAGTGCTCCGGTGGAAACATGTTGGAGACCGTCGGACAGCTGGTACATAGCGGCATAGATGAGCAGTGAGGCCGTGATGGAGATAACTTCGGCGTTCTGGGTGAACATGGCCGGAATGGCGAAGCGCAGCGATATGAATGTGGCGGCGGCAATAGCGTTCCACAGCAGTACGAGATGATATGAAGCCTTGATGGTCTGCGACAGTTGCGGAATGTCGCGCATGCCGTAGCAGTGGGAAACGCGGATGGTCGTGGCGGCACCGAGGGCCATCACGATCATGAACGAACAGTTGCTCACAGTGATTGAAATATGGTTGGCACTGAGCGCTTCCGTGCCCAGCCATCCCATCATGATGCTCGTTCCGACGAAAGCCGATGACTCCGTGAATGCCTGTGCCGATATCGGCATGCCCATCCGTATCAGTTTGCGGATTGTCGTCCATGACCACCGGCGGAGGGAGAATCCGCTGAGGTAGGGACGGTATTTTGGCCGGCTGGCAAACCAGCCGACGATAAGTATGGAGGCGAGGATGCGCGCTGTCAGCGTTGATACTCCGGCTCCGGTGGCTCCCATCTCGTCGAAGCCCATTCGGCCGAAAATCAGCACCCAGTTAAGGGCGATGTTGACGGCATTGGCAATAATTGTCACCACCATTTCCACCTTCGTGTTGCCCACGCCTTCCAGAAACTGCTTGAAAGCGAAGAAGAGCATAATGAAAGGCATGCTGACGAGCAACATCTTATAGTATGGTATGGCCATCTCCACGACTTCATCCGGCTGTCCCATGTGGCTCATCAGCGGTATCGCGGCATATTGGGCGGCGGAGCAGATGAAGCCCAGCAGGACATAAAAGAGTATGCCGTTGTGTAGCAGCACGGCCGAACGCTTGTGCTCGCCTCTGACGTAGAGTTCGCCCACGAGCGGTGTCAGTCCGAGGGCTACACCGATGGATGCGATGAAGAAAATGAACGAGACTGAGCCTCCGAATGACACGGCAGCCAGCGGAACGGGATTGGTCCCTCCGTAGTTTCCCACCATCAGGTTGTCGGCCATCTGCGTGGTCATCTGTCCCAGTTGAGTAAGCATGACTGGCAATGCCAGCATCAGATTTTGCCGGTATTGCTCTTTGTATTTAGCAAAAAACATAGTCTTTCAGTATGAATAAATAGTGACTCAATCGCCGTCTGTCCGTAGCATCTCCGGATAGAGGACTGCAAAGGTAGTAATATTAAATATAAGGGATGTATATATAACCATATTTAACACTATACGGTAGCGGTGTACGTCCTTTGCTCGTATATCATGACATTCTGTTGTAGCCAGCTTCCAGTTTTTTCGTTGTTTTCAATCAAGAAAAGCCTCCAGGGGCTAAAATAAAGCTTTCGTTGCAATGCAACGAAGGCTACTGTCGCAATGCAACGAAGTCATCTCTGGAAGATAGTAGGGGCTTTATGGCAGAATAAAAACCATAAAAAACTGCACACTTCAGCAAATATCACCGTAACACGCTGTGGCTCGGAAAATAAATGGTGCACGCGCGAAACTCGCGCATTGGCGGACATTTACAGTGCATACACTGAAAAACTGGCCACGGCATGGTGTGAACGGGCTGAAGCTAAAAGGAAATAAAGTGGGATTTTCACAATAACAGGGATAACGGACGGTGGCCGTTATCCCTGTTGTGTGATAAGTAGTCTTATGAAACTTCCCTGAAAGAGACGCTGATATACTATAATTGCATGTCTGTTCAGACTGTCTCAAATCAACATATCTATACCTCGTGTATGATTTTCCCGCCTTCTTCCAAAGCCTGCATGTTCAGCGGGATGAGGCCGTGGTGGCGTTCGGGCAGAGTCTTGTAGAGGGCTTTCTCTATTCCGGAATGGCTCACGACAGGACATACCTTGAGCAGTCCGCCAAGCACAATCATATTGAAAATCTTGCTGTTCTTCATCTCAGCAGCCTTGTCCATTGCGTCAACACGATAAACCGCAATATCTTTCCGTGTCGGAGGGTTGATGATTCCGTAACCGTCGTATATGAGTATGCCGCCCGGTTTCAGCTTCGGCTCGAATTTTTCGAGAGACGGCTGGTTGAGCACGATGGCAATGTCGTAGCTGCTGAGGATTGGAGACGATATGCGTTCATCGCTCACGATGACCGTCACGTTGGCTGTTCCTCCGCGCTGTTCTGGACCGTATGCCGGCATCCACGTAACTTCCTTGTCTTCCATCAGACCGGAGTAGGCCAGAATCTTGCCCATTGACAGTACGCCCTGGCCACCGAAACCTGCTATTATTATTTCTTTCTCCATAATTATATGTGTTCTTTGTTAGGAGTAATAGGGAGAGTTGCTTACCCCTCGGTTAACGTATCCTTTAAATCGCCTTTCGGATAGAACGGGAACATGTTCTCTTTCATCCATTCGTTGGCCTTGAGCGGTGACAGCTTCCATCCGCTGTTGCAGGTGGATACAACTTCCACCAGGCAGCTGCCCTTTCCGGCCATTGATGCTTCGAATGCCTTGCGTATGGCCCGTTTGGTGCTGCGTATGGCTGCCACGGTCTCTACACTCTGGCGTGTTACGTAGCACGTTCCCTCCAGCTGGGCGGCTATTTCGGTCAGTTTCAGCGGATAGCCATGGAGTTCGGCATTGCGACCATACGGGCAGGTTGCTGTTTTTTGGCCCAGGAGAGTTGTGGGAGCCATCTGTCCTCCGGTCATACCATAGATAGCGTTATTGATGAAGACTATCACAATGTTTTCGCCACGGTTGAGCGCGTGGATTGTTTCGGCGGTACCTATACAAGCCAAATCGCCGTCACCCTGATACGTGAATACCAAGCGGTCAGGCCAAAGGCGCTTGATGGCGGTGGCAACGGCCGGAGCACGTCCGTGGGCCGCTTCCTGCCAGTCGATGTCCAGATAACGGTATGCAAATACTGCACATCCCACAGGGCTGACGCCAACGGTCTTTTCCTCCATTCCCATCTCTTCGATGACTTCGCCAATCAGCTTGTGTACCACACCATGACTGCACCCCGGACAGTAGTGCATCGGAACGTCGTTCATCAGTTCCGGCTTCTTATACACCAGATTTTCCGGAGATATTATTTCGTTTAACTCTGCATTCATAACTTATGGGTGTTTTAGTGCTGCGTCATTACAACTCCTTATAGGGACGGTAAACAGAATATTCACTTCATGACTTCCCTCACACAGAGCGAACGGCGCCAGCAAATTCTTTTTCTTCACTCTTCGTTCTTCATTTTCAGAAGAGCATCAACTATCTCATTTGGTTCCGGAACAATGCCGCCGAGGCGGCCGAACTGCTCAACGGGTAGGTTTCCGTTGACAGCAAGTCGTACGTCCTGCACCATCTGTCCGGCGTTGATTTCGGCAACAAGCACACCTTTTTTGCCGTGTGTGATGGCCTCTATCTCGCGGGTAGGGAACGGCCATAGCGTTATCGGGCGGAAGAGTCCGACACGCAGACCTTGGGCACGTGCCATGTCAATGGCTTTTTGGGATATGCGTGCGGCACTTCCGAAAGCTACAATCACATAGTCGGCGTCGTCACACATCCATGTCTCATAGCGTACCTCTGTTTCGCGTATCTTCCTGTATTTCTCCTGTAAGTGAATGTTGTGTTTTTCCATCACCTCCGGTTTCAGTTCCAATGAAGTGATGATATTTGGTTGGCGGTCTTTGGTGCGGCCTGTTGTCGCCCAAGGACACTCGCGTCTGATTTCCTCCTCCGTGCGGCGTGGCTTGTAGGGTGGCAAAACAACGCGCTCCATCATCTGACCGATGACACCGTCGCTCAGTATCATTGCCGGATTGCGGTATTTGAATGCGAGTTCGAAAGCCAGGTCTACAAAATCAGCCATCTCCTGAACGGACGACGGGGCGAGGACAATCACGTTATAGTCACCGTTTCCACCGCCGCGTGTAGCCTGAAAATAATCGCTCTGTGAGGGCTGGATGGTGCCAAGACCGGGGCCTCCGCGCTGGACGTTGACCACAACGCCGGGGATTTCGGCTCCGGCCATATAGGCGATGCCCTCCTGCATGAGTGCAATGCCGGGGCTTGATGACGATGTCATGGCGCGTTTGCCGGCTCCGGCCGCTCCGTAAACCATGTTGATTGACGCCACTTCGCTTTCAGCCTGCACAACCACCATGCCGGTAGTTTCCCACGGCTTGTCGAGGGCAAGCGTCTCGATTACTTCACTCTGGGGCGTAATCGGATAGCCGAAATATCCGTCAACGCCGCAACGTATGGCAGCGCGGGCTATAGCCTCGTTGCCTTTCATCAATGTCACTTCCTGTTCTGCCATAGCTGTCATCCCTCCATTTTTTTCTTATATACGGTGATACACCCGTCTGGACACACAATACCGCATGATGCGCAGCCTATGCAATCTTCCATTTTGACGGCTTCTGCGTAAGCGTATCCGTTGACGTTAACTTTTTTCGCCAGTCCTATGACGTCCTTTGGGCAGGCTTCCACGCATAGTGCGCAACCTTTACACCTGCCGGTATCAACGATTATGGCACCTCTTATTCTTCCCATATCACTCTGTATTTATGGATTATACATGTCTTTATTATAATAGCCCAATATGTCGTCAAGCATTTGTTTTGCCTCGACGGCCGGGCTGCATGGGTCAAGCTCTATTGCGGCGATATAGCAGTTGATAGCCTCCTGCCAGTTACCTTCACGTCTGAACCGGTTGCCACGCTCGTAATAGTCCTCGCTCTTCATCCTTATTTATAATACTCTTTCTTTCCGGCGGCGAGAGTATTCTTCATCAGTGAGCAGATTGTCATGGGGCCGACACCGCCCGGAACTGGAGTGATGAAAGAGCATTTGGGAGCTACTTCGTCAAATTTGACGTCGCCGTTGAGGCGGAATCCGCTCTTGCGTGATGCATCGGGGACACGTGTCGTGCCCACATCTATGATAACGGCGCCGTCCTTCACCATGTCTGCCGTGACGAAATCAGGTCGTCCGATGGCAGCTATGATGATGTCGGCTTCGCGACATTCTTCCTTCAGGCTTTTTGAGCGGCTGTGGCATACCGTCACCGTTGCGTCACCGTACTGCTTCTGCATCATCAGCTGCGCCATTGGCTTTCCTACGATATTGGATCGTCCGAGTATGACACACTTCTTGCCGCTGGTTTCTATGCCGTAGCGGCGAAGGAGCGTGATGATGCCCAGTGGAGTGGCCGATATGAAGCAGGGTAGTCCGATAGCCATGCGGCCGACGTTGATGGGATGGAATCCGTCCACGTCCTTGCGGTAGTCGATGGCCTCTATCACTTTCTGCTCGTCGATATGTTTTGGCAACGGCAGTTGGACGATAAATCCATCCACGTCGTTGTCTTTGTTGAGCTTGTCCACGCATTCTAGAAGCTCTGCCTCTGTTATATTGTCTTCGAAGCGTATCAGCGACGACTTGAATCCGCACGCCTCGCACGCCAGCACCTTGTTCTTGACGTATGTCTCCGAACCGCCGTCATGTCCTACGAGCACTGCTGCCAGATGCGGGCGCTTGCCGCCGGCAGCTACAATCTGCTCCACTTCCTGAGCGATTTCTTCCTTTATCTTGGCCGCTGTGGCCTTTCCGTCTATCAGTTGCATTTTCTTTTAGATGTTAGATGGTAAATGTTAAATTGTGAATGTCAGATGGTAAGATGCGGTGTGTTTCCACCTTGAATATATAAGGTAACATTCTCTACATCTTCGGCATTCCGGGCATGCCCTTCATGTTCTTCATTGCGTTTGCCATCTGCATCATTTTGCTGCTTGATGTTCCTGTCACCAGCTTCATCATCTTGCGGGTCTGGTCGAACTGTTTCAGCAGGCGGTTGACTTCCTGGATGTTTGTTCCGGAACCTTTGGCTATACGCATCCGCCGGCTTTGGTTGATGATTTCGGGATGACTGCGTTCTTTTGGAGTCATGCTGTTGATGATGGCTTCTATGCCCTTGAAGGCATTATCGTCAATGTCCACATCCTTTATGGCCTTGCCGACTCCCGGTATCATGGCTGCCAGATCCTTGATGTTGCCCATCTTCTTGATTTGCTGAATCTGGTTCATGAAGTCGTTGAAGTCGAACTGGTTCTTGCGTATCTTCTTTTCCAGTTCCTTTGCCTGTTTTTCGTCGAACTGTTCCTGCGCGCGTTCAACGAGGCTCACGATATCGCCCATTCCGAGGATACGGTCTGCCATACGTTCAGGATGGAATACGTCAAGAGCCTCCATCTTTTCGCCCGTACCTACAAATTTGATAGGTTTGGTCACCACCGTGCGGATGGACAGCGCGGCACCGCCGCGGGTATCGCCGTCGAGTTTGGTGAGCACGACACCGTCAAAATCGAGCCGGTCGTTGAATTCCTTGGCCGTATTGACTGCGTCCTGACCGGTCATTGAGTCGACAACGAAGAGCGTCTCGTCGGGATTGATGGCGTTCTTGAGAGCCTCAATCTCGTTCATCATCTCCTCGTCTATGGCCAGACGGCCGGCGGTGTCGACGATGACAACGTCGTTGCCTTTGGCCTTCGCTTCACGTATGGCATTGGCTGCGATGTCCAGAACGTTTTTGCTTTCCGGTTCTGAATATACAGGCACGCCAACGGTTTGACCCACAACCTTCAGCTGTTCGATGGCGGCAGGACGGTATACGTCGCAGGCCACGAGCAGCGGTTTTTTGTGTTGTTTTGTTTTCAGGAGGTTGGCCAACTTTCCGCTGAACGTTGTTTTTCCCGAACCCTGCAGACCGGACATAAGTATGATGGCAGGCCGTCCTTCGAGTTTCATCTCCACGGCTTTTCCGCCCATAAGCTCTGTCAGCTCGTCATGCACAATCTTGACCATGAGCTGGCCCGGTTTTACAGCTGTGAGCACGTTCATGCCCATAGCTTTTTTCTTCACCGTGTCCGTGAAAGTTTTCGCCACTTTATAGTTGACGTCGGCGTCAAGAAGCGCCCTGCGCACGTCTTTCAGCGTCTCCGCAACATTTATCTCAGTGATTTTGCCTTCGCCCTTCAGTATCTTGAACGAGCGTTCCAGTCTGTCACTTAAATTCTCAAACATCTTCTATATATATTATTGTTATTTTCAATTTATACCTGCATTTTCGCCGTAGTATGTCTTGGGTTATGACAATCCGTCGAAAGCAGTCCTTATTATGCAAAGATAGCTGATATAATCAGAAAAAGCGAATAATTTATCAGTGTTTTAAACTATTTTAAAGAGATATTTAGTTAAATTGCGCACATCCATTTTATGTGTGCAATAAATTAAGTGTGATATGCCGCCGTGTTTCGCCTTAAGTTAGAGTACGACATGTCCCTTTTGGTGTGTGGAATCACGGTGCAACGGACTTATTGCTGTATGATGCCAAACGAAAAGCGTCCGGTCTGTGAGGACCGGACGCCGTATGAATCTTTTGTTTCTTCAGGATTAGAAGTTGAAGAATACACCAAATTCGACGTTGGTGTTATTGACGTTCAGACCAAAGGCAGAACCACCGCCGAGGTCGTCATTGTCTTTTGAATAGCCTAAGTAGCCGAGTTTAGCTATGACGTCAACCTTTTCAGAAGCAGAAAGCTTGATACCGGGGCGTACGCCGATTCCGAAAGTTGAACCTTTCATGTCGCTTCCGTAAGAAATGAACTGGATACCGCCGTCAACGAAGAAAGAAGCGATACCGCTCTTGGCGAATGTGTAACGGGCATAGGGAGCAATTTCAAATTTGCTTATGCTTGCGTCCTCCTCAACATCAACTGAGGTGAATCCCAACTGGATACCTACAGCCCAATTCTCGTCGAGGTTGTAGCCAGCCTCAGGCTTGATAGAGAAGCTGCTCAGAGCGTCAGCGTCCTTGTTCTCCTTTACAGACTCGAATCCCAGAGATCCACCGACATACACCTGTGCGTTCACTGCCAATGTCGCAACCATCATGGCCGCCATCAAGAATAACTTTTTCATAATTTTTCCTTTTAAAAATTAATAATTTAGGTTTTATATACCGATGCAAATATATAAAATATATTCAAAAATTGCAAACTATTTTAATAAAAAATTGAAAGAATATTATATTTTCCATATCAAACGGTTAAAAAAGAGGGATAAACGCCTTCCTGTCCGATAGGACGTTCTTCCTTACGTCATGCAATGGCTGCTGCTGTCAGACAGAAAGTCAGCTCTATGAGCAGAAAAGCGGCACCGCAACATTCAATCGTATATCCGTGAAGCTGTCTGCTGATGAGGATGTAGAGGCCGTACATTACCAGGCATGGGGAGAAGACAATCATCTGCCAATCCATTCCGTTGCACATTATTATATATATGTAGGCGGCCAGCGGCAGCAGTCCCTGTGCGGCGAGACCTATCCCGGCACTTGTTGGCATGCGTCTGAAGACAAGGCTGTTTTGGATTTCTTCCTCCGTACGCACGTGAGGCATCATCATGGTAAGCTGGCCGGCCACCATCTTGGCGTATGGATCGGCAGCCATGATTGTTATGGCCGCCATGAAAGGTGTCATGGAGCAGAGAGTGGCAAAGAGAGCCAGTTCATAGAGAACGAGTGAAACGACGCCGAATGTTCCTGCTATATGGCTTTTCATTCTGGCGAGAATCTGATTTGGGGTTGCAGTCCTGCATGTCATGCTGTCGAAGAAGCGGCGCAGGCCGTCTTCGTGGATTGCTCCGGTGAGCAAGGCTCGTGTGGCCATGGCCAGTACCACGGCGGCGGGGTAGGGAACCTGTTTGGCTGCAAGATAGATAACGGCGGCCGTCAGTCCGCCGGTCAGCCATCCGGTCAATGGCCAGAATTCATTCACGCCGCGGAAACTGTCTTCTTTGGGACGGTATAGCCGCCACAGCGGCAGTCGTGTGTAGAAAATGAATGCCGCCAGGAGACGGTCGTACCATCGTGATGTGTTCAGGGGTATTCTCATTGTGTCAGAGTTTGATTTCATGAATATGGCGCCCGCTCCTTTTCTGTCGCTCCTTCTGTTGGCGCCGTGGCATGCGGGCGCATGCTGTGATTTATTATGTCTACAAAGTTAGTCCTTTTATGACATTCAGCCAAGATGTCTGTCATATTTTTGTGGCGGAATGGTATATTCCGCACGACGGCGGTCTGCTGGATGTTTTCAGGAGAAGCCTGATGTTTCATATCTTTTTACTTTATAATTTAAAAAATTAATACCCCAAAACCGTTGTTTGCTGTAAATCTGTTATTAAATATTGTGCTTGTCTAAAATGTTTGGCAGGCTGAAAGATATTTGCTTATTTTGCAATCAGAAAACAGTCAGAGACAACCGAAAGCCGGACTGCGGCGAACGGGAGGCGAAGACAACAAGAAGGAGAAAAAAGTAATAGTGATTACATATAATAGTAGTTTTACAATTTAAAAAGTTAGTAGTATGAAAAAGCAATTATTGGTGCTTGCAGTCGCAACAATGGCGGCACAGGCGATGACAGCTCAAACCTTGACGGAGAGCAAGTTTACGGACAATTGGTACATTGGTATCAACGGTGGAATGAACGCAAAGACGACCCACACGTCGCTCTTCAAGAACCTCAACCCGTCGGCCGGTCTGCGTATTGGCCGCAACATAACTCCTGTGTTCGGTGTGGCAGCCGAGGGTGAAGCCTACTTCAACAACCGCGGCAGCGAAGCCCGTCCTTTGGGAACGTTTGTCAAAGGTATCAACGTCTCGCTTCTCGGTACGACCAATTTCAGCAATCTCTTCGGAGGATATACCGGTCAGCCACGAGTCTTTGAGGTTGTCGGAGTCTACGGAATCGGCTGGGGCCACGCTTTCAGCACTGCTTCAAACACTCCTCAACGTCAGAATGTGATGACCTCGAAACTTGGTCTCGACCTGACATTCAACATCGGTGAGGCCCGCGCATGGCAGATTTATGTGGAGCCGAATATCACCTACGGAATGAACGTAGACGGCGACAAGACCCACTTCAATTCCAACAATTCGGCGCTTGGAGTGCTGGTCGGTGTCAACTATAAGCTGGGCAACAGCAACGGAACCCACAATTTCGCGCTTGCCGAACTGCGTGACCAGGGAGAAATTGACGCTCTTAACGACCGTATCAACGAACTGCGCGGCGACGTAGAGTCCCGAGACGTAGAGATAGCTGCCGCAGCCCGCACAATCGGAGATTTGGAGACCCGCCTGCGCAACCAGAAGCCGGTTATCGTCAACGAGACAAAGACAACCAACGTTCTTCAGCCTTCTGTCATCTTCCGTCAGGGAAAGAGCACTATCGACGCGGCCCAGTATGCAAGCATCTCAATGATTGCAACGTATATGAAGAATCATAAGGACGCTAAGATTCTCATCAAGGGATATGCTTCTCCTGAGGGCAGTATGGAACTCAACCAGCGTCTGTCAGAGGCACGTGCCACTGCCGTGAAGAACGCTCTTGTCAAGCGCTATGGCATTCCTGCCTCACGTCTGACGACACAGGGTATGGGCGCGACAGACAAGATGTTTGACGAGGTGGATTTCAATAGAGTGGTGGTATTCATAGATACAACGAAATAAAGTGTTTGCATACTACTCTTGATCGGTGCTCCTGCTGTCCCCAAGTGGCAGCGGGGGCACTTTATTTTTGAATTATGAATTGGGAGTTGCGGATTAGGAGCCGGAGGATGTTGCAGAACTCCTGATTCCTAATTCAAAAAAATATCCCGGAATTTAACACTTGAAATTTTTAATTCTGGAGAGCGGCGGTGCGGAAATTATGACAAAATACTGCCGTCGGCCTCCCGCTTTTTCGCCGTCGCGGACCAAGGAGGCCCTCCCGGGTCTGCAATAAGGCCCTTGTTGCGTTGCAACGGGGCCGCCGTCGCAATGCAACAAGGGCCCCGCGGGAAGGTCGTAAGGCCCTTACGGCAGATGTTTACGGCCGATTTTGTTGCACACTTTTGCTGATTCTGTTGTAACATATTGTAGTTCAGGCGATAAAAGATGCACGCGCAAAACTCGCGAATTTGCGACCAAATGATTTTAATTTCTGAATTCTTCAAGGATTTGAAGGCATTTGTCCGGTTAATTCTGAGTTTTTAACAGTTGAGGAACTACACACAACGAGGGTGTCGCAAAACAATGAAATTGTAGGGACGTGCCTTTGGCACGTTGACATAATCAGTTGATATTCAATAAACATCGCAAAGCGATGTCCCTACAAGTTGGGCGAATTATATAGTCCTGCAACACCCTCAGACTGAGTGGCGAAGGAAATTGTAGAGATGTCACACAGTGGCGTCTCCCATGAATGCAGCCGTGTGTCTGCCACCAATTTTGATGCACTCGCAAGAAAAGCAAAATAGTTGTGAAAAAGTTTGGGGGTAATAGAATTATCACCTATCTTTGTGGAATAATTAATAATCAGCGAGATATGCCGACGATATTTATACTTTTCGGGTTTAAGTTCATGTTTTATGCAAATGACCATGAGCCGATACACGTACATGTCATGAAGGGTGATACGAAAGCAAAGTTCACGATATTCCCCGTTACGTTGGTTCAGAACAAAGGACTGAAACCGTCGGAACTGAAACTTGTCGAATCTATAATAGAGGAGAACCAAGAAGTGATAGCAGAACATTGGAATAAGTTTTTCAATAAAATAAAGTAAGATGGAAACTATCAGGATAGAAAAAGTCTGGCTTACGGACACCGCGATATGGATACGTACGGCTGACGGACGGGAAGCCTGCGAGAAGTTTTCGGACTATCAAAGGCTGAAATGGGCTACACAAGAGCAGAGAGCCAATTTCACAACGAGCGATGACGGCATCCATTGGCCGGAGCTTGACGAGGATTTGAGCTTTGAGGGATTTTTCCATGAGAAGAAGAGCAATCCTCTGTATGACTTGTTTATGACCCATCCGGAACTGAACGTTTCGGCCGTTGCCCGCAGGTTGAGGATATCACAGAGCTTGTTCGCACAGTATGTAAGTGGAACAAAGAAGCCCTCGGAAGAGCGTTTCAATGAAATATTGCAGACAATCCGTTCCATAGGATGTGAGTTGGCCTCTGTGTGAGTGGTTGCATGGCGAGGACATGATTCAGGAAAAAAGACAAACAATTAAATTCTACTAAACATAAAAAATGAAACGAATCGCATTAATCTTTTGTGCCGTGATGGCGCTGCTGCCCGCTGTGGCGGCCGGTGACGCGTCGCGGATTGTGGAGACACTCAATTTCGACTGGCGCTTCCATGCCGGCGACGCCGCCGGAGCCGAGCGCCCTGACTATGACGACAGCTCATGGCAGACGGTCACAGTTCCTCACGACTTCCAGATCAGCCAGCCCTGGGTGGCGCCTGAAAAGGGGGAGAAGGCCGACAACAGCGACGCGGCCAGCAACGTCAAGAGCCGCCTCAGCTCACGCGGTTTCAAGGAGATGGGCATCGGCTGGTACCGCAAGACCATCACGCCCGACGCCTCGTGGAAAGGCCGTCGCGTCGTGCTCGACTTCGAGGGCATCATGCTCGTTGGCGACGTCTATCTCAACGGACAGCGAGTAGGCGGGACGGACTACGGATATGTGGGTTTTGACATCGACGTGACCAAGCTGCTCAAGTACGGCCAGCCGAACGTCATCGCCGTCAAGGCCAACACGCAGCGGCCGGAAAACTCACGCTGGTACACCGGCGGCGGACTCTTCCGCGACGTCAATCTCGTGGTGACTGACCCACAGCAGTATTTCACGCGCCATCCGCTCTACATCACCACGCCCAGTGTCAGCGACCGTGAGGCTACGGTAAAGATACAGGCCGAGCTGGCATGCTATCTGAAGATAAAGGAGCTCTCCGTCAACGTGGCCATACAGGATGGCGCAGGAACTACCGTCTATGAAACGACGAAGACCATCCCCTTCAACCGCGGACAGAAAATCAACGAACATCTCATCGACAGCATCACCCTCACCGCCCCGCAGCTCTGGAGCTGTGAGACGCCCCATCTCTATACGGCCGTGGTGACGCTGCTGCGTCCGGACGGGACGGTGGCCGACCGCGTGAGCGAGAAGTTCGGCGTACGCTCGATAGAATATTCGCCTGAATTCGGATTCAAGCTCAACGGCAAGAAGGTCATCCTGAAAGGAATAGCCAATCACCATACGCTCGGTGCACTTGGCGCGGCGGCCTATCCCCGTGCGATGGAGAAGCGTATCCAGCTGCTGAAAGAATACGGTTTCAATCATGTGCGCACGTCCCACAACCCTTACAGCAAGTCGTTCCTCGACCTCTGTGACAAATACGGCATGCTCGTTGTCGACGAGCTGTACGACAAGTGGCTGACGCAGTTTGCCGGCGGACGCACCGAGTGGGTCAATCTCTGGCAGCAGGATGTTCCTGAGTTCATACGCCGTGACCGCAACCATCCGTCTGTCGTGATGTGGAGTCTCGGAAACGAGCTTCAGACCTACTGGAATCTGCCGTACGCCGACTGGGGTGTGACGCCCTATCGTCTGCAGCGCGAACTGCTCCACCGCTATGACAAGACGCGCCCCGTGACCGTGGCCATGCACCCGCGCGGCCGCAGTCTAGAGACGGACTCGCTGCCGGCTCCGCTGGTTCATGAGACCGACATCGCGTCCTACAACTACCGTTATATGTACTTCCCCGGCGACGGCCGCCGCTTCCCCAACATGATTTTCTATCAGAGCGAGGCCAACACGGCCATGATGGGACCGAACTACTACGAGATGGATCTTGACAAGGTTGTCGGTCTGGCCTATTGGGGCATGATTGACTATCTGGGTGAGTCCAACGGCTGGCCGGCCAAGGGCTGGGCACAGGGCGTGTTCGACATCTCGCTTGAGCCAAAACCGATTGCTTATTTCCTTCGCAGCATCTTCCGTCCGGAAGAGCCGGTCGTCCATATCGGTATCATCGACAGCGACGACAACACGGTCTGGAACGATGTGAAGGTCGGAACGCAACGTATGTCGGACCACTGGAACCGCAAGGCTGGAAGCTCCATGTCGCTTTACACCTACACCAACGCCGACGAGGTTGAGCTTCTCGTCAACGGCAAGAGCGTCGGCGTGAAGAAGAATGTCCGCGATCCGAAGACCCGCAACAAGATCAAGTGGGACGGTGTGAAATATGAGGCCGGCTCAATCGAGGCCGTTGCCCGCACGGCCGGAAAGGTCGTTGCCCGCCACCGTATCGAGACCACGACTGATGCCGTAGTGCTGAAATCCGAGGCAGATAACGCCACATGGCGTGCCGACGGTCAGGACCTGCAGCATGTCCGCGTATCTGCCGTCGACAAGAAAGGCCGCCGCGTGCAGGGCGAACACGGACTGCTGACATTCTCCGTTGACGGTCCGGCGGAAATTGTCGGTGTCATCAACGGTGACATAACGAGCGATGAACTGACTGTCGGCAACACCCGTCGCCTCTACAACGGCACGGCCACCGTCATCCTGCGTTCAAAACGTGAAGCCGGCAAGGTCACACTGACCGTAACCGCCGACGGCTTGAAGACGTCGAAGCTGGCGCTGAAGACGATGTAAGAGAGATAAAAGGAGATATAAGAAGATAAAGGAAGATAAAAGGAGATAAAGGACGTATGCCTTGTGTTGCTTGAACTAAGGCCATTGTCCTTTATCTCCTTTTATCTTCCTTATATCTTCTTAATACCTCCCTATATCTCCCTATATCTCCCTATATCTCCTTAATATCTCCCTTTATCTCCTTCTTTTTTTCATAAATTCATTCAAAAGTCCCGCAAATATTTGGCAATCTTATTATTTATTTATACCTTTGCACCCGATTTAAGGGTTCCGTAGCTCAGTTGGATTAGAGCAACGCCCTTCTAAGGCGTGGGTCTAGGGTTCGAATCCCTACGGAATCACCTTATCATAAAAAGGTTTCATCAAGCAGATGAAACCTTTTTGTGTATTAGGCATGTGTGGAATTGATAGTAATTCGAGATAGAGGAACAGTAACGCTTTTGGATGCAAAGTCCGAAATGAAATATGTAAATGGTGACCATATTCGGATAGAGAATGACTTTTGTCGTATCAGATGAATTGGTGCCGAACGCAGAATAACAGCTATGAATGAGAATATAACAGCATTGTTGCGCGAGTGTGATACACTGAAAGGACGGCTCTCAGAGTTACGTCCGCTGCCGGCCGTGGCCATGAAAAAGATAGAAGACGCTTTGGCAATTGAATATACGTATGAAAGCAACCGTATTGAAGGCAACACCTTGACACTGCAGGAAACAGAACTTGTGGTGAATGAAGGCGTGACTATTGCCGGCAAGACAATGCGCGAACACCTCGAAGCAATAAACCATGCCGAGGCAATCGGTTATATAAAGGACTTCGCAAAACGGGAAATTGAGATTTCCGAACGCACTATAAAAGAAATCCATGCACTTGTGTTGCATGGGATAGACAGAGAAAACGCAGGGCGTTATCGTAATGTTCCTGTTATGATATCCGGTAGCCGCCACACTCCGCCGCAGCCTTTTCTTATAGAGAAACAGATGGAGAACTTCATTATCAGGTTTGAACAGATGACGGAAAGCAACGTTCATCCGGTCCTCACGGCCGCCTATCTCCACGATGAGCTTGTGCGCATCCACCCGTTCATAGACGGCAATGGCCGCACCTCACGCTTGCTGATGAACCTGTATCTGTTGCGAAATGGATATACGCTCGTGAACTTGAAAGGCAATATGGAAGATAAGACAAGCTACTATAAGGCTTTGGAAGTGTCACACACGGAACACAATCCAATGCCTTTCCAGCGAGTTGTTGCAATGGCGGAAATGGATTCACTGCGCCGCTACTTGGAAATATTAGGTGAACCTGTCAAGTAATCCGCCGTCGTTTCTCATATAGCGGATGGTGCGGTGGAGGAGAAAAAGACAAAATAATGACGTGATAGTTGTATAACTGTGTAACTTTTGTTATCATTTGCATAATGAGAAAGATTATAGCATATAAAAACTATTTTAGCGAATTCATAAAAAAACTGTCTGCAGATGAAGTATGTAAGATACAGCGTGCACTGGATTTGTTGAAGGTTGAGAATAAGATGCCACGGCACTTCATAAAATTCATACGTGATGGAATTTACGAGTTTCGTGTGACCTATGGTAATAATGAGTTTCGCATCTTTTTCATATATGATGGTGATACTATAGTTGTTCTTTTTAATGCGTTCAAAAAGAAAACACAGAAAACACCGAATAACGAAATCAATAAAGCGATAAAACTAAAAAATGAGTATTATGGAAATAAAGGAAATAAGTAAAGACATCTACGATTTGGATGCTTGGTTGGATGATGCTCTAGGGAAGGAAGGTACACCTGAGAGAGAAAGAAACAGGGAAAAGGCATGGGAAGAATATAATGCCCAAATATTACTTGATGCACGTAAAAATGCTCGCCTGACCCAATCGGAACTTGCAAAACGTATAGGAGCAGATAAATGATATATATCGCGGTTAGAGCGAGGGCTGACTGTTCCAACAGTTGCTACATTATATAAAATAGCAGCTGCAATGGGGCTGACGGTAGAATTGCGGCCTGTATAAAGATAAAGAGTTTTTTGAATTGCCTAAGCAATAATTCTACCTCTATTCTACCGCGGGATTCTACCATTATTAGAAACTTATAAAAAATCATTGCAGCCCGTCATAAGTCTGGACAGAGCTGCAATGATTTTCTGAATCTCGGCGTTCATGATGTCAGTGACTGGATTATTTCAGGTCACATCCGATATTGACAGAAGAGGGAGAGAATGAAATGGATGTAAGCGAAATCTGTTTCAGAGCCGGTTCAAGTTTGTCTATCTTCTTCAAATCAATAATCAGGTTATTGTTTTCCTTTAGTTCTATTGCTTGATTAAATTCAGGGAAATGTGGTGCTATGAAGTTCAGAGCGCCTTTGATGATGAGGTCGATGCCTGTGCCTTTATAGCTTAAACCAATCTTATCGTTGTTGACAGAGTTGACAATCAGATTGATTCCTATGGTCACTTCCTTTATCAGGATATGCTTCACGATAGCAACTGTTATTTCTTTATCTGAAACAAATGACAGTTTCACTTTTTGACCGAAATGCGTGTCTACGTATTTCAGTATCTCTTCGAACTTTATTGATTGTCCATAATTCAAATAATGTTTGTTATTCCTTAATTTATTTTTTGTATAGTGCCAGGAGGCTTCTTAAATTCACTTTTGGGGTAGAGTGCTTCCTGAGCGCGCGTCTATGAGTGCTATATGTTGTTCAATAGTGGTGGGTCAGCTTATCTGCCAAGTGTCAAAGGAAGACACGTCGGGCGCATCAAACCATTCGCCAAGCTGCATCAATGCCTTTTGCTTCATTTCGTCAGTGACGTTGTCATACAGCTTGCCGAGTGCCCATTTCAGTGCCATAGAGTCATCAAGAAGTCCAAACATCAAGATGTCCGGAACCAAGTTATCGGCAGTATCACATATCCGAGAACGCCGTATATCTTCGCTTTCTCTATTGTCGGCACGTTTTCATCCATGGACATATAGTAAAGCAGAAGCATTGCGTAAACGGCATTAGCTCCCACTTTCTTTGCAATGGACGTTATTTTCTCCCACAGGTCAGACACATTGAAGTGCGATGAATATAGTTCAACATCCGACAAGATGGCTTGGATTACTTTTTCTTTCTTCATAAAATAGCTTATTATTAAAATTCAATCGTATAGTGAGCCAAAACTGTTTCTGTGTAATTTCGTTCCTTTGTATATCGGTTGTCTATATTTATTCCCGCTTCAATAAGAGTTTCGGTTTCTAATCCTGCAGCTACTTTAGTTTCAGAACTGATGTCATGAGAAATAGTCATCGTAATTTCATACTTTTTGATTTGGTTACATACTTTTGACGGATTCCGACTGTCCAGTAATTCCTGACATTCCAGATTGCTATTCAAGAATGGATATTGTTCGAAATAACTTTTGGCTTCATCAAAAGAGTAACGTCCTCCCTCATACGTATAGCTCATTCTTAGTTCATTTTTGAGCTTTTGTCCATTTGTGTTGTTGTAATCAACTTCAATTTTACCTTCTACGCCTTTATAGCCTGCTCCAACTTTTGTATTGTTATTTGTCGTTTCAGACTTATTTTGGGCAAAACTCAATCCATAATCGCATTTTTTTGCTCCAAGTTTTCTGCAGAAACTAAACAATATGCTTATTTTAGCCCGTTCAATGTCAAACTCGATGTTTTCTGTATTTAAAAAACATCTTTTTATTTCTGGTATATAAATGTAGGACTGGCCGGTTTGAGGAACAGTGTTAACAAATAGTTCTTTGTTTTTATTAGCTTCCTCAATGGTCATGATTCTGACTTTTTTAAGTTCTTGAAATGATGGTATGAATTCAAGGTCTTTGTCCTTGTTCTTTCCTATTAATATTAAATTTCTCTCGTCCATAATAGTTTTTTTAATTGTTTCTTGAAAAGAATGTTATCAGTCCTGTTGCAATTGCAGTACAGCCGATTAAAGATATGATGATTAGGATTAATTGCTTTTTGGCTCTTTTGCTGATTAAAGTCTTAATCTGATTCTCAATCAGATTCTTTTTTTCGTCGCACAGCGTGTGTCCTGAAATGCCAA
This sequence comes from uncultured Prevotella sp., assembly GCA_947177775.1. Lineage (GTDB taxonomy): Bacteria > Bacteroidota > Bacteroidia > Bacteroidales > Bacteroidaceae > Prevotella. The sequence goes on along the minus strand of CAMWVS010000001.1, from coordinate 37,838 downwards.
GGATATTGCCGATGACATTTCTTTCGTCCGTCTGAAAATGGGTGAAAACGGTTTTCCTTCCGAGCCAATCAGTTTCTTCAAAATGGGCTGCGACAATGACGGATTTGTCTTTATTCAAAGCAATTTTTGTTCCGTTCTTGTCATAGTCCCATTTGACATTGCCTATATGATTGATAAATTCATCGAATTTTGAAGCGTATGACGCATCACTCTCCTTGTAGACCGTTCCGTCGTCCACGATCAGCTTGGAATCTTCAGCTTCCTTGCGTTTTTGTATCCAAATAGCTCTTTTCATTTTCTAAAAACATAAGTAGATAAGAATTCTTTCTGCCATTTATCATCGGTAAGGTCTCCGAATACAAAAGAATAATTAAATTTAGATACAGAATCGAAAAAATCTTCTTCTTTTAAGAAAGCTATCAAGTCTTTTTCCGCATTCTTTTTATCAAAGGACGATATTTTGTCAGTATGTGAACCGAGAATCACAAACATTGTGTCTTTGAGATTCTTTTTTTCTCTTGATTTGACTGTTTTTGCAGCAGTACAAGCAGCATTAAGTTTTCTGCTGAACAATGCTTGGTATGAACAAGAATAATCTACGCCATTGTTGATTTTGAATCGTTCAAAATCAAATACAAAAACAATAAAGTTGGTGTCTTCAAATAACGCTTCAAAATACTTTGCTGAATCTTTATCTCCATAGTAGTCTTTAGTTTTTCGGAATATGTACTCCTTACCATTAAATGCAGTACTGAACCCTTTTACTGTTTCACCATTTGCTGGTGTTGCGCCGTTTTTAGCACGTTCATCATGAGTTATAATATCAAATAATGTGGTCTTACCGGCACCAGTCATGCCAACAATAGAGTATTTGAACTCGATATTATTATTAAAAAACTCCTTTATCTTTTTATAGGCTTTATAGGCGGCTGCTATAAATACCAACCCTCGACCTATTAGTTCGGGAATAAATGGAATTACTGGAAACATAATATTTATATTTTTATTTACTACAAATATAGCTGCAATTTCTCTTTATTATATAGCATCTATACAATTAATTTATGCAGCAGATGTTGAATTGTGTGGATTGTGTATTATAATACAAAATATTAAAAGTGAAACTCTCCATTATTACTGAATTTTTATATAGAGAATACGGTTTAGATTATGTTCGTTTACTTCATTGGCGTATTTCTTTTCCCACCTCCAAGCCCCGTCAAACTTGGCCGATTTGTAGTTAATTGATATATACGCAAAAGGCGCGGAGCTTGATTATAGCCTCACATTCTCTGATTTCTACGTATCGCCAAACACGCCAACATTAAAGAATGGAAGAAAAATAATCACCCCACGCCGTTCCGAATATGTAGGCAACGGGCAGAGTTGTTCTGTCCGCTGTGGCATATACGAATACAGCAAAGGGACATTCTTCACTATCTGTTCTTAATGTTTTCTTTGATTTGGCGAATTTTAGAAATCAAGAACTAAAGCTTAAATGCCTCTGCTTATCTCCGGGTTTCTCTCCGAAGTTATTGCAAAGATAATGCTTTTAGGTGAGAATGTCCCTTAAAAGGGTGATTATTTTCTTCTTATATAAGGATTTGAGTGGCTCGAAAGTGGTAAAAAACGGTTTAAAGGTGGTTTAAAAGCAGCACGGAAGTGGTTTAAATGCGGTTCAAAAGCGGTTCAATGGTGGCTAAAACGGGAGCAAAGGATGTTTTGGGAACGTCTTGTCGGGAGATTGGAGTCCGGTTGAATGCTGGATAATATGGAATGACGGGTGGTTTAGGTATATGATAGATTCTCGTTTATCTATATGATATTTTCTCGTTTATCTATATGATATTTTCTCATTTCTCTATATCCTAAACCGTACGTACGTGCGGTCGTCGAAGGAGTTGTTGCCCTTAACGAATGCCTTTGTTGCTTTGAAAGTGTAGGCGTTGAGCGGATCTTCGGTGAGCTGGCGGAGTAGCGCGGCCTCTGATTCTGCGAGTGTTGGTAGCAGGAAAGGATAGCCGTCGCTGGCAAGGACGATGGAGTGGGGTGTCGGAGTGAGAGTGATGACGCGCACGTGTTCCATCGGAATGGGGAAACCGTCAATCACAGCGTAGTCATGGTTTTGGCCGCGCATGGTTTCTATCATTTCCGGAATGACGGCCTGGCGGGCCGTGTCATTGGTCCGCAGGCTTTCCACCGTGGCCTTGCCGTCTGCGATGAGGCTGTGGATGATGGCCGCCCGCTTCTCTGCTATGACGGTTTCGCATGGTTTGGGGTTCTCATATAGCCGTCCGTCCACGAGACACTGACAGTCGCCTATCATCCATATTTGTCTCTGATGGCGGCTGTAGACAATGCAACTCGCCGTAAGACGCTCTTCCGGGTGTTCTTCCAGACGCCGCATGTCAAGTTCGCGATAGCGGTCGCGTATGGTCGCGGTCAGTCCGTAGCAAAATTCTTCGACGCCGGTTGAGGCAACTGCCCGCTTGATGAATCCGGCAATGAGCATCATGCAATAGCGTCCGTTTGAATAACCGTCTGCGATGCGGACCGGCGATTTGCTCGTGCTTCCGTCAATAACGGCGACGAAATCGTCAGTAATCACGATTCCGTCTTCCGTTTCTGCCGTTTTGCTTTTGGGGGTTATGTTTTGCTCTATAATCTCCATGGGTATTCCGTTCCGTCTTGCTTTTCTTCCGTTCCTTTATGTCGTTTCTTCCTTCGTAAGAATTGTTTCTTCCGTTGTATGTATTCCGGTCGTTGCTTCGTGCCGGCTGCGACCATAGTTCCCGTATGAGATCGGGGCGGCCGATGCGGCGCAATGACGCCTCTATGTTGCGGCGTTCCTCCGGTTTATACCAGAAGAAATATTGTCGCTGTGCAAGTTTCTCCTTCTGGGTCTTGGCACTGAACACGGGTTCGAGCGTATAAGGGTCGTATCCGGTGTACCACGCCTCGGTGCTCACTGTCATGGGAGTGGGTGTGAAATCCTGGACCTGTTCCAGATGGAAATCCAGCCGTTTTGTGGTGACGGCCAGTTCGGCCATGTCTTCCTCGCGGCAACCGGGATGACTGCTGATGAAATAGGGGATAATCTGCTGGTTCAGTCCCTCCTCACGATTGATGCGGTCGAAAATCCGCTTGAATTCATGGAACTGGCTGAATGAAGGTTTACGCATGAGGCGCAGCACATTGTCGCACGTGTGTTCCGGTGCAACTTTCAGACGTCCGCTTACATGATGGCAAATAAGTTCGCGGGTATATTCGGCTGCTGCCCTGTTGATTTCTTCGTCCTTGCTTCTGTGCAAAAGTAAGTCATAGCGCACGCCACTTCCGATGAAGCTCTTTTTGATTCCGGGAAGTGCGTCAACGGCCCGATAGATGTCCAGAAGCGGACGATGGTCAGTATTCAGATTGGGACATATCTGCGGGTTAATGCAGCTGGGACGCTTGCATTTTTCGCAGATATTGCGGTTGCGGCCCGCCATTCCGTACATGTTTGCCGATGGTCCGCCGAGGTCTGACAGATAGCCTTTGAAGTCCGGCATCTCCATAACCTTCTTCACCTCTTTGAGAATGCTTTCCTTTGAGCGGCATGTGATGAACTTGCCCTGATGGGCCGATATCGTGCAGAAAGCGCAGCCGCCGAAGCATCCGCGGTGGATGTTGACCGAAAACTTGATCATCTCATACGCCGGGATGCGCTTGTTCTTATATTTGGGATGAGGTACGCGAGTGTAAGGCAGGTCGAACGACGCGTCCAGTTCCTCGGTTGTCATGGGCGGGTAGGGAGGATTGACCACCACGAAGCGGCCGTCCACCTGCTGAAGCAGTCTTCGGGCGTGCATCATGTTCGATTCTTCTTCAATGTGCCGGAAGTTTTCCGCCTGTGCCTTCTTGTCGCGGAGGCAGGTTTCGTGGCTGTTCAGAACGAAGTCATCGTCCGTGATACCGCCCGGGATGTTTTCCTTGCGGGCCATGTAGACTGTCTGTGGAATGTCCTGTATCTGTCCGATGGACATTCCGTCGTCCATCCGCCGGCACAGTTCGAGCATAGGCTTTTCTCCCATTCCGTATATAATCATGTCGGCTCCGCTGTCACAAAGGATACACTTGCGCAGTGAGTCCTGCCAATAGTCATAATGGGTGAGCCGACGCAGTGACGCCTCTATGCCTCCGAGAACTATAGGAACGTCGGGATAGAGCTGACGGAGTATCTTCGAATAGACGATTGTGGGATATTCCGGCCGCATGTCGTGGCGCCCGTCGGGACTGTAGGCATCCTCCGAACGTAGCCTGCGGTTGGCAGTATATTTGTTGACCATGGAGTCCATGCAGCCTGGGGCAATGCCGAAGAAGAGCCGCGGGCGCCCCAGTTTCTTGAAGTCACGGTAGTCTCCATGCCAGTCAGGTTGCGGAACGATGGCCACACGATATCCGGCTGCCTCAAGGGTGCGTCCGATTACAGCCGCGCCGAACGACGGATGGTCAACGTATGCGTCTGCTGAGAAGAGGATAACATCAGCCTCTTCCCACCCACGCAGTTCCATTTCCTTTCGGGTTGTGGGTAGAAAGTCAGATAGTCTGTATTCCATATAAGCTCCTTATTCCGCGTCTGTTGTCTGCGGCCTGTCTTTCTGCCAGTCTGTATAGAGAGTCACCAGTTTCTGGAGCCCGAAAGCCTTCATGTTTGGATGGTAGATAACGTCGAGACACAAGTCAAGCAGTGATTTGTCACTTTCCGAATCCGTTTCCAGCAGAGCACGGATGTTCATCTTGAGCTTTTCCAATACGGTTTCGTCCACGTATCCGTTGCTGCCGACAAGTCCCATCATCAGCTGATGGCGTTCGATGGTCAGCAAGTGTTCTTCCGTTATCTCGATATTCCGTGTTCCGGATTTGTTGGCTTGTATTTTAAACATGATGATTTTATATTTTAGTTGTTTTGTCATTTTTTTGATAATTCCTATGCCGGTCCGGCATGGATAGAATGTCATTTCAGCAGGAAGTCGATGATGCCGCGCATGATGGAAACCTGTTTGTCTTTGTCCTTGATGCACTCGAAGGGAAAGCCCATTGTCAGCGTGCGGAAGTCCTGGCCCTTATAGGCCACGCAGGCGTTGCGGCCGTCGGAATAGCGCATGACAGGGAAGGCAGGGCCTGTCGGGTTAATGACGTCAGGCGCTGTAGCGGCATAATGGGTGTCATTGAGGGTGTTATGGAAGTTTATTGTAGTTCCCATGCCTTCCACATTTCCATTGCAGTTGCGGTTGCTTCCTCCGCTGCTGCATTTCAGTACATCCGAGACAAATATCCTTTCTTCCGGAGAGGCCATGTCTGTTCCGACATACGAGCCGCTGACAAACAGCTTTCCGCCTCTTCCTACATATTCTTTGAGATTTCTCTGCATGGCGGTTCCGAAAGTCTTGTAGAATTCCAGACTATGTCTGTCGTCGCGTTCCAGTCCGAGCAGCATGTCCACCATGTCATATCGTGACAAGTCTGTGTGCCCACTTTCCACGGCATGGCTCGAACAGCTCACGATATTGTATCGGCCCGCTTTCATTATGGCTTCGGCGTGGGTGCGTACATAGTTCCTGTCGTTTCCGGCAACGAAGTTTCCGGCAAGCTCATCACCACTCCATCCAAGACCACTTTCGTCTTCCTTTCCCATGCGGCTACGGTCGAAAATCTGTTGTCTTCCGACCCATCCGGCAGTGCGTCCCAAAGTGACACCAGGGTCGTCGTCAAGGTCAAATCCCTGTTCGGTGGCATTGTTGCGGACGGCTGGTGAGGACAGACGGTGGAAGCCATTGACAATGATGATATCGCCGGACGCTTCCGGATTATATTCCGCACAGAGCACTTCTGTTGGAAAGCTCTCTCCACCGCGGTTTACGGCAGCCAGCCGGAAACTGTATAGAACTCCGGGCTCCAGCTTCATCTTGTGACTTTCAGAGGAACGTATGAGCGTTCCGTTGTCAAAGCCGGCACTGCCACAAGCTGTATATAATATGTATCCGGTTGGTTGTGACGTAGCCTCCTGCGGGTCGTTCACGGCTGTCCAGCTCAGGCGTATTTCGTCTTTGGCTGTGAATTCGATTGCGAAATTTTCGGGAGTCAGTGGTGATACGACGTATGGGCGACCGTGTTGGTCGCTGACATATCTGAGTATGGTCTTGTATATAGAACGTGCCAACGTGAATTTGAAATCCGGGTCTTGTCCGTAGAGCATGTCCGGAAAGTTTTGGTGGGACATTGTCTCAAGAATGGCACTTGGTACTTCTGGCATACGCGTTTCCGAATAGTTTCGGTCATAAAGTTCCCGTTTGTTCCATTTGCCGTATTTGAACTTGATGTCACGTGCCGCATTGTCCAGCAGTGCCTGAGCCAAATCCCGCGACGCCAGTCTCGATATGCCTGCGTCAAGACGTCCGTCGTTGTAGCCGGTTGTGCAGATGGCCAACGAGCCGATCAGGCCCTCGCCATCTTTTGCATAGCCGGCATCGCTATGGATGGCCAGCGCCATTTCAATCGGAACACCAAGACCTTCACGTGACGGGACAAAACATGAACCTCCTGCCAGATAGTTGGTCATACGGGAGCGTGTGTTTATGTCGTCGCCATAATCATCTTCGCCATTTTTTGTGCTGTAGACACTTTGTGGCATGCCTGCCCATTGTGCCCAATAGCGTGCTCCCTCCAGGCAGCGTGGCATTCCGCTTACAGTTCCTCCGCGTTCGATGTTGCCCGTTCCTCCGCCGAATCGGACGGCGTCAGTTGTCACAACGCCCTTACGTGAACTGAGGTTTGTGACAGTGACACGGTTGAACTCGTTGCTTCCTTTGTCGAATTCGAATGTTCCAAGGTAGACCCATGTTCCGCCACCCATGCGTTGGTTGACTTGTATTTCGGTCTGTCCCCCCTTGTGCCACACAGTATATCTGGCGTCATCGACGCTGTTTTTCATTGTTTGATAGCTCACGTAGACGGCATAGCGTCCCTCTTCCGGTAGGCGTGGTTGATAGGACACGATACTGTATCCGTTTTTTTTCTTTGTGGTCCGTGTCATGCGTGCTGTTCCGGCAACAAACGGATTCTCTCCGTCTGTATAAGAACCGTTATGGCGTGCGAATCCGCGTGTACCGCAATCCTGCCATTTTTGTTTTCCGTTCACTTCGATATAGCTCGTTCCGTGAAATCGGTCGTCGTTGTCGATAATGATTTCATGTCGTTGCCAGTCGCGTTCACGCGGAGTGAAGACCACTGCTCCGGCTTTCTCGAGCATAGGTATCAGATAGGGAACAACAATAGTCTGGGTGAACAGGTCTTCTGTCGTTCCGAACAGTTTAGGCCGTTGCCATCTCCATTCGTTGCGCTTTCGGTCGTAATAGTAACCGTGGCTGGCCCAAATGGATAGATGGCGGTTTTGTAGGCCGTGGGTGATACGTGCCGGATATGATATGTTGCGTGTCCACGGCTGTCCGTCGTGTTCGATGTTTCCCCACAATCTTCGTCCGCCGCTATCCTGTGGCAGACGGTTCGGAATCAGCTCGTCAATGGTCATGCCTCCGGTAATTACCGTCACCTTATATTTATTGTATGGTTTCGGAAGACTTGATGTGATTTTGTTGTAGATTGACGCTGTTATCTCTCTTGAAAATTCCTGTTCTCCGAAAACAGCATCTGCAGTGACAGTCAGCGTCCGTGAGCGGTTGTCCAATTTATATCCCAGCATTCTTGGCTGTGCGGGTAGTTTTTGTCCCCGTGCTTTATAGCCGGTGAAAAATCGTTCCAGTCTTTTCGCCATTTTGGCTTCCTGTGACGATGTTTGTGCGCTGGCCGGAGTGCCGGCCAGCGAAAGTATAAGCAGGAATATCTGTGAACGTTTTCTCATTCTAAATCTCGCCGACGGTGAAAAGTTCAGGATTTTTGCCCTTTAAGTCCTTGAAATAGAGTTTTATTTCACGCATCTGCCGGTCTATGTCTCCGTCGGGGACAATAGTGCGGGTGCATGTAATGCGCTTTTTGGAATAGTCAACTCCGTAAAGAAGAATCGGTATTCCCGCTTTTTGGGCAATATAATAGAATCCCTTTTTCCATTCAGGATTCAGCGAGCGTGTTCCTTCCGGCGTGATGCACAGATGAAATGTCCGGGAACGGCGTGCCGTCTCGGCGAGATTGTCTGTCATACTTGTGTGCTTGGAACGCCAGACCGGTATGCCGCCAATACGGCGGAATATAGGTCCGAGCGGCCAGAAGAACCACTCCTTTTTCATAAGGAAGTTGCTCTTTATACCGTTGGCGCCGGAATATAGTTGTCCTATCAGGAAGTCCCAGTTACTGGTGTGAGGGGCAAGACAGATTATATACTTGTCTGGATGAGGTTCCGACACGTCTGCTGTCCACCCCATCTGTCTATACAAAAGCCATTGGCAGAATGATTTCCACATGATGTTAGATTTGTTTTTCTGTTATCCCGACAGACCGTTTCGCTTGTGTTCCTGTCGCTTACGGTCCGGAGCGAATTTTGTCAGTGAAGATTGTTGATTTGGTCTACAATCTCGTTGACGCTACTGTTGAACTGCTCTGTAAGGTTTCTGAAATAGGCCTTGGCCGACATACCAGGCTCAACATGCGAAACTCTGCATACGTAGTCGCTGCCCAACTTGATGATAGAATATAGCAGGGCTTCTACGTTTTCACGGTCAGCCTCAGTGCTGTAGAGTGATACCGCTATGCATTCTGCAAATAGTTCTTCACAAATGCGGTTGATGTTGTGTTTTAATGTTCTTCTGTTTGCCATAACTTTTATTGTTTTAAGGGATGTCTTCTGATTCTTTATGTTTTTTCTTTTATAGCCCGGAAAGCGTAGACTTTGTTACGTGGGCCGTGTAATGTTGTTACGTGAGCCGTGTAACGTCATGTCGCAGTTTCCGTGATGCGGACGTTGTGTCCCGCCGGAGATGAGCTAACTTCGTCAAAGATACGTAAAATAATCGAAAGGCGATGATTTTTATCATAAAAAAATATTAATTTGGTGATTTTGTCGTTTTTCTTTCCCTTTTCTCTCTTATTTTGATTAATTTTGCATTCCGAAACCGAGGCGTGGTTGTATGTGTGTTTATAACGCATGACAACAACCAGTGGAAAGAGTTTTGCAAGATAATTCATTATTCATAAAATACATAGACATCTATTTAGTTATGGAAAAAAGTGCTTTGCAGATAGCAAGAGCTGCTTATCAGCCCAAATTGCCGAAGGCTCTTCTGGGCGCAGTGAAAATCAAAGAAGGTGAACCGACACAGAGTGTTGACAATCAGGAAGAAATCCAGAAGCTCTTCCCCAACACCTATGGCATGCCCGTGGTAGAGTTCGTTCCAAGTGATGAGGCCAACGGAAAGAAGATGAATGTCGGTGTCATTCTCAGCGGCGGTCAGGCTCCCGGCGGTCACAACGTCATCACGGGACTCTTCGACCAGATAAAGAAACTCAATCCCGAAAACCGCCTCTTCGGATTCATCCTCGGCCCCGGCGGACTCGTAGACCATAATTATATAGAACTGACAAAGGAGATTGTTGACGAATACCGCAACACCGGCGGTTTTGACATGATCGGTTCCGGACGTACGAAGCTGGAGCAGATTGACCAGTTTGAGAAGGGACTGGAGATCATCCGCGAACTCGACATCAAGGCTATTGTCATCATCGGCGGTGACGACTCCAACACAAACGCCTGTGTTCTGGCTGAATATTATGCAGCAAAGAACTATGGTGTTCAGGTAATCGGATGCCCCAAGACCATCGACGGCGACCTCAAGAACACCCAGATTGAGACCAGCTTCGGTTTCGATACAGCCACAAAGACATACGCCGAACTCATAGGAAACATCGAGCGCGACTGCAACTCAGCCCGCAAGTATTGGCATTTCATAAAGGTCATGGGCCGTTCGGCCAGCCATATCGCTCTTGAGTGCGCCCTGCAGTGCCAGCCTAACATCTGTCTCATATCAGAGGAAGTACAGCAGAAAGATATGACACTCAACCAGATTGTAGACCAGCTTTGCGAGGCTATTGCATATCGTGCGGCCAACGGCAATGACTTCGGTACAGTCATCGTACCCGAGGGACTCATCGAGTTCATCCCTGCCATCGGTCGTCTGATACAGGAACTTAACGATCTGCTTGCCGCCCATGGTGCCGACTACAAGGACTTGGACAAGGATGCACAGCGTGAATATATCGTGGCACATCTGTCTAAGGAGAACGCCGCTACATTCGAGACGCTGCCCGAGGGCGTTGCCCGTCAGCTCTCTCTTGACCGTGACCCCCACGGAAACGTTCAGGTTTCGCTCATCGAGACGGAAAAACTGCTTTCAGACATGTGTGAGGCCCGTTTGGCACAGTGGAAGAAGGAAGGCAAGTTCACCGGCAAGTTTGCTGCACAGCACCACTTCTTCGGATACGAAGGCCGTTGCGCAGCTCCGTCGAACTTTGATGCAGACTACTGCTATGCCCTCGGAACGAGTGCCGCACAGCTCATCGCCAACGGCAAGACCGGCTACATGGCCATCGTCCAGAATACGACTGCTCCGGCAGAAGAGTGGATTGCCGGTGGTGTGCCAATCACGATGATGATGAACATCGAGCGCCGCAACGGTGAGAACAAGCCTGTAATCCGCAAGGCTCTTGTCGAGTTGGACGGCAAACCCTTCAAGGCTTTTGCCGCAAAGCGTGACGAATGGGCAAAGGAGACATGCTATGTTTATCCCGGACCTATACAGTATTGGGGACCGACAGAAGTCTGCGACCAGCCTACAAGAACTCTGGCTCTCGAACAGAGCAAATAAGACAATATAAAACAAGCCACGTGCTATGCGGGCCGCCGATTGCGGTATGGCCCGTTTAGCCTGTGGCTTTTTCTTTCAGACATGCCTAAGACGACCAACAGACGTACAGACAGAAAATCTTCCCGCCGTGTCTACCGTTCTCCTGTGAGACGGAAGAAGCCAGGCCCGTTGTTGCGCTTGATGCAGAAACTGCCGGGGTGGGCGTGGTGGCTGGGCGGTGCGCTTGTCGTGGCAGGGTATATCTGGGCTTTCTATTACTTCTTTGTCGGACCGTTCGGCTTCCGCTGGCGGGCCATGTACGGTGACGTCTCATATCCCGAGGGCTATGAAATCCACGGCATAGACATCAGCCACTATCAGGGAATCATCGACTGGGAGAACCTGAGGAACAACGGCATGATTGAGAAATGTCCCGTGCGTTTTGTCATGATAAAGGCCACGGAGGGCGCGAGCAGGCTCGACAACCGTTTCAAGGATAATTTCTATCAGGCACGCGAACACGGATTCATCCGCGGCGCATACCACTTTTGGAGTACCCGTTCGACAGGAGAGGCTCAGGCCCGCTATTTCATTAGTCAGGTGGAACTGGAGGACGGAGACCTTCCGCCCGTGCTTGACGTGGAGCATAAGGCCAAGGAACAGACTCCGGAGGAATTCAGGAAAAGCGTGCTGACATGGCTTGATATTGTAGAAAAGCATTATAAGGTCAAGCCGATAATCTATACTTACTATAAATTCAAAATGGCGTATCTCAGCGACTCCGTCTTCGATAGCTATCCATATTGGATAGCCCACTACTACGTGGACAAGGTGGAGTATAAGGGTAAGTGGAAATTCTGGCAGCACACTGACTGCGGCCGCCTGCCCGGCATAAAGGGATATGTTGATTTCAATATCTACAACGGCAGCTACTATGATCTCCGTCGCCTCACCATCGGCGGACAGGGTGATGATGAGGCCGACGAAGATTGACGGTCGTCGGATAGTATGATGGCGTTTTTTTGCATGTTGTTATAAAAACCGGTTCTGATACGCCACTGTGATTTATTCGACGCGGAAAGTCATGCAGGCCCAGCCATTGTCCGTGTAAGTCTGGCAGTGTGCGAGTCCGAGTTCGGCGGCTTTAGCTGTCAGAACGTCTGTGTCTTCACTGTAGAAGCCGCTGAGGATAAGCATGGCGCCGTCGGTCATCACGCTCCGGAAAGCGGCCATGTCGTTGAGGAGGATATTGCGGTTGATGTTTGCCGTCACGACGTCGAACCGGTCGTCTATGCCGGCCAGCACCGAGGCGTCGCCGAGGATGGGGAGGAAGCGCTCTTCCACGCGGTTGATTACGGCATTGTGGCGCGAGTTGTCCACGCTCCATTCGTCGATATCATATCCCACCGCTTTTGCTGCACCGCATTTCAGGGCGATGATGCTCAGTATGCCGGTTCCGCATCCGCAGTCAAGAACGTTCTTGCCCGTCAAACCGGTGTCCAGCAGCGTGGCAGCTACCATCCGCGTGGTCTCATGGGTGCCAGTCCCGAAAGCCATGCGGGCGTCAATCTCGATGCTGATTTCATGTCTGTCGTCTTCCGGGAGATGGCGACCGTCGTGGATGACGCAACGGCTGTTGACCGTGATAGGTTCAAACCCTTCGTTTTCCCAAGTCTCGTTCCAGTCTTTGTCTTCTGCCTCGTTGACCTCGTATGTCACACAGATATTGTCTAATGGGATAGAGTCAATAGCCGTGTCGAGTGTGTCACGGTTGAAAAAACTTGTTTGGACATATCCTTTCAGTCCGTTGTCTGTGTACTCAAATGTTTCAAGACCGGCTTCACCGGTGACGGCTGCGATAATGTCGCGTGCGTTCTGCATCATGAATTCGTTGTCATTGCAGCTATCGTCAGTCCCGTTGTGGGTCAATCGTATGTTAAAATCAATCTCGTAATACTTCATTATTGTGCGAATTTTGATGCAAAAATACAAAAAATAGGGAAAAACCTACCGGCGTTTAGGGTTTTTCCTTATATTTGTAATATTATTATTGATAATTTTGTAGTGTGAGTAAATGAACTAAATAAATGTTGATTATGAAGAGATTGTTTCTTGCATCATTGGCGTCCGTGGCGTTGCCTCTTGCAGGTCTCGCTCAGGACGATATGTATTTTGTGCCGACAAAGGCCAACGTGGAGAAAAGCAAGCGTGACTATGGCATGCCGCGCGACACCTATTATTCCGGTAGCGACCGCAGTGTTGACGACTATAACCGTCGTGGAAGCTATGTTCAGGAGATAGACTCGGCCGGCAATGACATTGTCGATTTTGACGCCGTTGCCGGTGTTTATCCTGATTCGCTCGCGGTGGAAAGTCCCGACGATTATCAGCTGGCGCGCCGCATGAGCCGCTTTGACGACTATTCGTGGAACGACCCCTACTGGGCCGGCTATTATGCTGGCCGTTCGTCGTGGTACGGATGGTATGACCCGTGGTATTCGCCGGGCTGGTATTATTACGATCCATGGTACTGCGGATGGTATTCACCGTGGTATTATGGCTGGCACTCTCCGTGGTATGGTTACGGCTGGCATGGTTGGTACGGTGGTGTTTGGGGTGGTCCCCACTATGTCACACTCCGTGGCGGAGGACCGGCCGGTACGCAGAACCGCGCTTATGGTGTAGGGCGTATCGGAGCAAGCCGCAACAGCGGTACGTCGTCTGTCTCAAACGGTATTGCCGACCGCAGCAGGAGGATGGCTTCCGGTGTGCGTAACCGCAATTTCTCAGCATCGGAGCGTTTTGGCGTAAACCGCACGAACGCAACGGTACGTAACAATACGACGCAGCGTCCGACACAGTCTTACAGCAACGGCAGCTTCGGCGGAAGCCGTTCGGGAGGCAGTTTCAGTGGCGGCAGCCGCTCTACCGGTGGCAGCGGAGCGCGTAGTGGTGGTTTTGGCGGACGCAGATAGGATTATGTCTTAATCCCCCACTATTGTCTCAATATTCGGAAGAACCGGGCAAGACAGTTATTTATATATTAAAAACGATTATTAAAATGAGAACAAAATATGTTTTGATTGCTGCGTTGATGGGAAGTTCTCTTACCGCAGTCGCACAGGAAACTTACATCAATGCTGAGCTGGCCACGGGAGACCTGAACGGTACGGCTCGTTATGTGGGTATGGGAGGAGCTATGGACGCTCTTGGTGCCGATATATCGACGATAGGGACCAATCCTGCTGGTATAGGCCTGTTCCGTCATTCTACGGCTTCCGCTTCGTTCGGATTTGTTTCCCAGCAGGATGCCGTGAAATTTGCCGGTGCCGACAAGACCAACATGAGTTTCGACCAGATAGGCTTTGTCTATTCATTGCGTACGGACAGCCGGTCTTTTGTGAATTTCGCTTTCAACTATCACAAGAGCCGCAATTTCAATTTCATACTTAATGCTGCTGGCAACGTGGGGGCTGACGCTTCACAGAACAAGGTCTCCTACAACAAAGGTGCGACAGCCGCAGCAGGAGGTTGGGATTTTGTCTATCCGGACAAAGAATATATAACATCGGATGACCGTGCATTCAGCAATCTGGATGAACTCTACTATAATGCCCTTTTGGTTGTGCCGGGCTCGGACATGTCGGCTCCTGACTATGGTTACTATGGTGCCGAACGCTATATGATGGACCGCAAGAACAGCGGTTATATAGGCTCTTATGACTTCAATATCAGCGGAAATATCAATGACCGTGTCTATCTCGGACTGACAGTCGGACTGCATGACGTTCATTACAAGGGATATTCTGAATATGCCGAACTCTTTGCCCCGAATGTTGATGCCGTTGACGGTGTGCTGGTTGAAGACACGCGGGAAATAACCGGTTCGGGAGTGGATGTCAAGGCGGGCGTCATATTCCGTCCTGTGGCGGAGTCGCCGTTCCGTATAGGTTTGTCTGTGGCTACGCCAACGTGGTATGATCTCACTACACGTAATCATACGGCGATGGTTGTGGACGACAAGAACTATGGAACATACTCAATGAGTATCGGTAATGAATATGACTTCAAACTATACACCCCGTGGAAGTTCGGACTGAGCCTCGGCCACACCATCGACCGTTATCTGGCTCTCGGAGCTTCATACGAATATGCCGATTATGGCAGCTTGGACAGCCGTATAATCAATGGTTACAGCTGGGACGGGTATGAAGATACATCGTCTGATTTGGAAATGAACGGCCATACGTCGAAGACACTCAAGGGGGTACACACGGTGAAAGTTGGTGCGGAGTTCAAACCGGATAACGATATTTCAGTGCGTCTTGGTTTCAACTATCTCTCGCCGATGTATAATAGTAATGGCATCAAGGATGGATGTCTCGACTCTTACGGCATAAGCTATTCTTCCTCCACAGACTTTACAAACTGGAAAGATACCTATCGCGTTACGGCCGGTATCGGTTATCGTCTTGACAAGTTCTCCATTGATCTTGCATATCAGTACAGTCAGACAAACGGAACGTTCCGTCCATTCTCCGATGTGCTTGACGCTACCAATACGGCCGATGCCGTTGATGTCAGCAACAAGCGCCACCAGATGCTTCTCTCCTTGGGCTATACGTTCTGAGAAGGAGATAGAAGGAGATAAGGGAAGATAGAAGGAGATAAGGGAAGATAAAAGGAGATAAAGGACAACGGTCTTTGTTTCAACAGCAAGACAAACGTCCCTTATCTCCTTTTATCTTCCCTTATCTCCTTCTATCTTCCCTTATCTCCTTTTATCCCTTTTGTCATTCCACTATTCCGGCCTTCGTCCACAGCCGTACGACAGTCTCGGCATCCTGCCGGGCGGTAGCTTCGTCCACTTCATATTCATCCGTGAGCAGACGTACAAGATCGTCGGTTGTGAAATCTTTCCCGTCTACGGCATTCCAAAGGAATTCAGACGACTCGTTCATGCTTATTATCTTGCTGAAATCTATGTTTTCACGGCCTTCGGCAACGATAATCCGTTCGCCGCAGACATTGCGCAGATTGAATCCTTTCTTTCTTTTCATTGTTTATATAGATTTATTGAATGTTGTTTCTTTCATGTTGTGTATATCCCCATACAGCAGTGTTAACGGCGTGGATGGTCATGTCTTTGTCCTACATGTCAGGAGACGATGTCGGGTGTCGGCGTGTGTGCCGATTGTGTCTGTCCGGTGGGTAACGGTGTATGGGACTAAGCCATTATCTTTATGAACTGCCTGTATATGAAGAGCAGATAGCGGCGCATGGGGCGGAGCCTTGTCCATAACAACGAATACGTCCGCCACTTACGTCCGTCGGTGCGGTCGGGAACGGTGCGTCCCTTGCGGTAGAACGCCACGGCCACGGCCTTGATGTCAGAGAGACGGCAGTGTTCCGGTGTTATGTTGCCGTCACCGAGCAGTGTTATCCGTTCGCCATCCATGCCGACTATCCGGTGGAGCACATAATGGCCGGGAGACGTTTCCGCCAATACGGGCATCCCAATGGACAGTCTGTCCACGGCGGACAGCAAAGCCTTGTCGCGGCCGTCTTCAAGGAAAGGCCGCATGCTGTAGCCGCGCAATGGCAACGTCACGGTATGGCCGGCGTCTATCATTCGTATTATTTCCGGCATTAGCATGGCGTTGGTTACGCGCAGTGTCTTTATCTTGCTATTGTCCTGTGACATAGTATTGCAGCCTGCTCGTCAGGCAGACAGTGTAGGGTGTATATTGGTGTTGTCTCTATGATGCGTGTTGCCGTGTCGCATACTCCGCCATATATTTCGTTGTCCCACTTCATCGACGAACATGCGGCCAACATCATTCCGAAGGCGTTGATTGGATTTGACCTCTCGATGCTGTTTTGGGTGGCGCGTTCAATTTTCGTCACTGCCCCCAGCCGTGCTTTCCTGTTTCTGTAACAAGGCGTTTTGCCGCTCCATGGTGAGCCGTATATGAAAGCCTCCCCGTCGATAAACCGTATCACCGGATTGTCGTCGTTGAGCAGTTCCACATTTTCTATGTGCTTCATCCACAGTGATGTGTGAGTGCTCTTTCCTGTTCCGCTTTTTGCCGTGAAGGGATAGCCCCGTCCGTCTTTCACTACGCATGAGGCATGAATGAGCAACGCGCCGTGGAATGCAGTAGCGAAAGCAAATGAGAGCAGGAGGGCATCGTTGAGTCCGAACGAGCGCATGTCGCGTGTGCCGTTGAGCGCGCAGCTACATACCTCGAACCGGCTGTCAGCCTGCAAAAGGCAGCAGTCACGTTCCAGTGTGTCCCGTATGATGAACTGATAGCCTCCGTCGGGCAGTTTATGGACGAGCGTATGGCCGTTTCCTGTATCGAAATTCCTGATTTTCTGTCCGTCACGCCGTGGTTTCAGCCCGTTGTCAACGGTCATGTCAACAATCACTTCGCCGCTGTTGTCTTCCTCGCATCTGAATGCTCTGAAAGACGGCAGAAGGGCCATGCCGTCTGTATCCGTATCATTGAATGTGACCCGGACAAGAAAGTCTGCTATTTTGAACAGATTGGTATTTTCTCCCATTTCCCGGACCTATTTCTTCCTTTTATGGCTTTTTGGTTGTGGTGCCTCGATTTCTTCGTCCGGTGCGATGATGTCTATGCTGACGGGACGGAAACAGAAATCCTTGTCGGTCAGAACTTTGACATCATATTGGTTCTTTGCCTTTCCCGTGTATTTGTGTCTTAGTTTCATCAGTTTTTTCTCGGCGTCCTTGCGCTTTTCTGCAAACATCACGATGCACGTTCTGTGTGGCATGCCGAGTTCGTTCATGTAGTTCTTCAGCTGATACGAATAGACATTCCGTCCGAGGAGCATATTTCCCTTGGTTTCTATCCATGTGCTGTCCACCGACTGTATGTCGGTGAAATAGACAGTGGAATCTCTGAATGATGCCGAGAAGCCGAACATATAAGATTTCGGGAGAAGTTTTCTTTTTGCAGAAGCCTCGGGGGCTGCGAACAGCGCCATCAGTGTGGCGGCAAGGAATAAGTATTTAACTGATTTCATTTTATGTTTTATTGTCCTAAATAAGATTTTAGCAGATGATTGTTCGTGTTCTTTCTCAGCTGTCTGATAGCTTTTTCCTTTATCTGTCTGACGCGTTCGCGTGTCAATCCGTATTTTGTTCCGATTTCGTCGAGCGTCATTTCCGGACGGTTGATGCCATAGAATGATTCGACGATACTGCGTTCGCGTTCGTTGAGACATTGCAACACGTTGTTTATTTCAGCTCTCAGTGATTCCATCACGAGCTGTTTGTCGGCCATAGGTGAGTCACTGTTGACCAACACGTCCAGCAATCCGCCTTCTTCACCCTCGGAGAATGGTGCGTCTACGGACACGTGACGTCCTGTTGTCTTCATTGCGTCGTCTATTTTGTCTGTCGGGATGTTTATCTCTTCAGATATTTCCTCAATAGACGGACGGCGCTCGTTTTCCTGTTCGAACTTGTTGAGCGCCCGGTTTATCTTGTTCATCGACCCGACCTGATTGAGCGGAAGCCTTACGATACGGCTCTGTTCGGCTATGGCCTGAAGGATGTTCTGGCGTATCCACCAGACGGCGTATGATATAAACTTGAAACCGCGTGTCTCGTCGAACTTTTTCGCGGCTTTGATAAGTCCGACATTACCTTCGTTGATGAGGTCCGGAAGGCTGAGCCCTTGGTTCTGATATTGTTTGGCCACAGAGACAACAAAGCGCAGATTGGCCTTGGTAAGTTTGTCCAGCGCCCTTCGGTCTCCCTTCCGGATTCGCTGTGCCAACTCCACTTCTTCTTCTACAGTGAGAAGCTCTTCCTTACCGATCTCCTGCAAATATTTCTCAAGAGACGCACTTTCACGGTTGGTAATTGATTTTGTGATTTTCAGTTGTCTCATTGGCGTTAAGTTTATATAGTTGCAAAGTTAAAAGTTTTTTTTTGAAGTGCAAAGGGAAATCTGCTAAAAGGATTGACGGAGAATGCAAAAAAGTGATAATGAGGAGATAGGGGAGGGACTTTCTTTTCAACTTCCCGTCCCGGAGTCTTTGCTTCCGGTTTATTTATGCCTGATGATAAAAGCGCTCGCGGCATAAAAAACGGAGGCAGAAACGCCTTGCGGTCGGTTTCTGCCTCCATCGTGAATATGGTAGAGTTTGGTATCCGTTGTCTATTCGCTTGTCAGCGGTACGGCAAAGTAGGTCTTCTTGCCTGTGGGATAGATTCCCTGGATGTAGAGGACAGGCTCCTTGCTGGTTGACGCTTCCTTGACGATGTCCTGCAGTTCGTCGATGGTTCTGACCGTCTGGTTGTTCACGCGCTGGATGATGAATCCGCGGCTGATGCCTGCCTCCTTCATCTTTCCGTTGTCCACCTTGATGACTTCCAGTCCGTAGCCGATGTTGAGTTGCTTCTTCTGGGCGTCGGTGATTTCGCGGAAGTTTGCGCCGAGCACGTCGAGGTCAGCGTTCTTGACCACCTTGGTGTTGCCTTGCTCGTTCTTGAGCGTCACGGTCTCGGTCGACTTCTTCTTGTTGTGCAGGAAGGTCAGCGAGAGTTTGTCGCCCGGACGCTTGCGGGCAATGATTTCCTGAAGTTCAGCCATGCGTGTCACCTTCTGTCCGTCTACGGCTGTGATGACGTCGCCTTCCTTGATTCCGGCGTCGGCGGCAGCTCCGTCGTCAATGACCTTGGCCACATAGATGCCCTCCATTGTGCCGAGGTCAATCTCTTTGCCCTGGTCTTTCTGGCTGTCAACATAGTTCTTTACGTCAATGCCCTGTATGCCGATCATGGCGCGCTGTACCGTTCCGTATTTCTTCAGGTCGTCAACAACCTTGTTCATAATGGTTGTCGGGATGGCAAAGCCATAGCCGCTGTATGAGCCGGTCTGTGAGTAGAGCATGGCGTTGATGCCCACCAGTTCACCGCGGGTGTTGACCAGCGCACCGCCGGAGTTGCCGGCGTTGATGGCGGCGTCCGTCTGGATGAACGATTCCACACCGTTGGCACCGAGCGAGCGGGCTTTGGCGCTGACGATACCTGCCGTAACGGTGTTGTTAAGACCGAGCGGGTTACCCACGGCGAGCACCCATTCGCCCACCTTGATGTCGTCGCTGTTGGCGATAGTGATGGCGGGGAGGTTCTTGCCGTCAATCTTGATGAGGGCGAGATCGGTCGTCTTGTCCGTTCCTATGATGCGTGCCGAATGTTCCTGATTGTCGTTGAGTGTTACGGTCAGCTCGTCGGCACCGTCCACAACGTGGTTGTTGGTCACGATATATCCATCGGTCGAGATAATCACGCCCGAGCCGGTGGCTGTTTTCTTGGGAGTCTGGACCTGGCGCTTCTGTGTTCCTCCGTTTCCGCGTCCGAAGAAACCGCCGAACGGATCGGAGAAGAAATCGCTGAACGGGTCACTCTGTACTTCCACGGTCTTGATCTTGCTATTCTGCACATACTTGATATGTACGACGGAAGGCAGAGCCTTCTCTGCGGCCACGGTCAGGTCGACAGGCTGGCCTGCCGGTACGGCGGCTGCCGGTGTGGCGGCTCCGGCCTTATTGAAAGCTGCTACGGAAAATACTACAGCAACAAGGCAAATCGCCGGCAAGAGATAGTTTGCAATCTTTTTCATCTTTGTTCTGTTTTTGTTTATACGTTATGTTATTCCTGTTTTCTGCGTGCAAATATATAAGCAAAAATCCTTTTTATGCCAGTTTGTCGTTTTTATTTGTCGCAATTTAACAATTTGCAAACGGCCATTAACGGCTGTTTGCGCAGTTGTGACGGAATTTTACAAATGTTTAAACTGTTGACCGAACCTGTCTGCCGGCTGCCATCATGTCATTTCTCGGTCAGATTGCGTGTATGGAAATCACCGCTTCCTCTGCTTGTCTTTTTGAGTGATTTCAGCTGTCCGCTCAGGGTTATGTCTCCGGAACCGTAAAGGCTCGCATTTGCCGTGCCGCATTTGCTGCCGGCGAAAGTAACGCTGATGTCTCCCGAGCCTTTCAGCGAGATTTCCGTGTGTCGCGTGTTTCTTTGGTTTATTTCGATGTCGCCGCTTCCTACGAGTGATATTTTGGAGCGTAGAACGTCGGTTTTCGGCAGTTTGATGTCGCCGCTCCCAACAAGTTCGGTGTCCATATCATCGCAGATTATGTCATGGAGTGTAATGTCGCCGGACCCACGCAACCGCAAAACCATCTTGTCCGTATCAATTCTGTTGCGGCTAACGAAATCCCCGGAACCCGTGAGGCTGATTTCTATGATATCAGGAGAGGTGACATAGACCGTTATTCCGTCAGTAGCGGAATTTTCGCCGCCAATCGCCCTGAGTATATTGCTGAGGTTGTTTACCGTGAATGACATGCCGTTTTTGCCTTCATACGAGACGAATAGCGTGCCGTCCTTGACACCGGTCCTGACGTTTTTCATCTGTTCCTTTGGGGATGTCACTTTCACAGAGCACTTCGGGCCTTGCGTGTAGATGACGTCGATGGGCCCGCTCATACTGATTCGCTTGAAGGTTGCAACATTGCGGTTCTCAGTCGTTGCTGCCACCTTCTTGCTTTTCGCCTCACATACGGCGATGGCGGAGATTGCCAGTAGAAATAAAAAAAACTTTCTCATGTTCTCTTTCCTTTATGTCTGTATGACTGTTTGACGGAAAGAGTCATGAGAAAGTTGCATTATGTGGAAATTTCTTTTCCTCCGCAGGTCTCACGGCGGCTTCATGACGTTGTGTCTCAGAAGGTCATTCTTATCATGAAGCGTATGCCATGCTTGTGGGCCGTTGGCAGATCGAGATAGTTGAGACGCCGTGTATATTCAATGTGCACTATCTTGAATATGTTGTGTATGCCGGCCGAGACTTCAACGTAGGGAACCTCCGGATTCATTATGTGGGATTCTTCGGGGAACATCATCAGCACTCCGTCGTTGGCGTTTTGGGCCAGATAGGGGTTGTTCTTGTCGCTCAGGTCGCCCCACAGGCATCTCACGGCGAGATATTCGCGCCATTTCAGCTTCTTGATGAGCGGAATACGGTTGAAGAGCTTGCCGTTGAAGTCCCAGCTGACCTCCGCGCTGACGAAGCGGTCGTTGAGGAATTCCATGTTGTTTATGAGCTGGAATGTCTGGTCCTGAATGATGTATGAAAGGTTGGTGGCCGGCATGCAGAGCAGCGGGAAAGGCACTTTGTCCCACTGTATGCCGCCACGCACGTAGCAGTCAATCTTTCCCCAGCTCTTCATCCAGAAGCGCTTGTAGATGCTCAGTTCCGTATAGTTGTAGCGGTAGTCGCCTCCGAGGATGTCTTTCAGACCGAGCGTGTGGCCAATGGTGAACACCGGAGCGTCGAGATTTATTTTCAGCCGTCTCTGCTTGGTGTTGATGTATGTTTCGCCCGGGGCGAATCTCAGTTCGGCCCGGAGTTCTGTCGTGCGGAAGAAGTGTGACGGACGGGCGGCCGACGGAGCCGTTGCGGCGGTCTGACCTGCGCCTGTTGCTGTTGACGAAGCGTCAACGGAGGGCTGTTTCGACCATGCCGTCCACTCGTTCATCGGCGTGAAATAGAGATTTCCGCAGGCCTCGTTCTCTTCCGTCTTCATCGCAACGGTTGTCTTGAAGCCCCAATCTTCCTCCCTCTCGTAGGTCAGTTCCTGACGGTTGTAGAACATCATGGCGTCAACTTTTGTCCACTTGAACGACGTGAAGACGTTGTCCTTGTCCGTACGCATGAACTTGTCGGACGGCGAGCAGACGTCAAATGTCGACATGGCGGACAGCGTGTGCTTGGGGAACTCGCGCGGCAGATACTCCTTCTTGTTGAAGGAATAGATGAACTCGCCCTTATAGTAGTTCTTGTGGCTGCCCCATCCGTGGGCGTAATAGCCCGCGCCGAAAATCTGTTTGTGCAGTTTTGCCGTTGTCTGGGCGCTTATTCGCGTTCTGAAACCATCAATGCTGTTGCTCGTCAGCATCGTGTTGATGGGGCCGAGGTCAATTTTGCTCGGGTTGCCTGTTTCCACGAAGTTCTCTATAAAGGCCCTTGCGCCGAAGATGATGTATTTGAACCCTTTTATCTGTTCGAGGTTGTGGACGAACGCGTCCATCTTGCTCTCGCTTTTGGTGAGATTCACTTGACGGTATTTGTTCCAGAACTCGTCGTCACGCATCATGGCGTCGGCCTCCTTGACCTCCCGTGCCTTGCCCTTGAAGAGCTGTCGCGGCAGGTCGTCGAAGGCGTAGTCGCTCAATCGGGTGGTGCGTATGACGACGGCCTTTTGTATGAAGCTCGCTATCTTCAGCTCGGCAATCATGTCGTCAACCGTAAGAACCCAGCTGCTGTCGGGCAGCATTGTGAATTCCTGTTCCACGCGGAGGTTCTCCACGAAGTTGACGTCGCTCTTTTTCGGGATGGTCAGCTCGCAGCGCTTGACCTGATATGAAGAGTCGGCAAGGACGTAGATGTCGCCCCGGAAGCCGAAATCCTGCTGGTTGTTGGGCAGGAAGTGGAGGTGTATGCACTTGTCGCGGTCCACATAGATGGTGTCTTCGATGTAGTAGCGGTAGAAAGCTATGGCGTCTTTGCCTATAGGCGAAGTGAACGGATACTGCAGCAGGCGCACTTGGTCGTCATATATGTTGACGTCGGTAAAGACGTCTTTTAGCACGGTGGTGAGGATGTCGCCCGTCTGGAACAGCTCGTTGACGCCGGAGGAGTTCTGTCCCTTGACAATGTCCTTTTCCGTGTGAGGGCTTTTCCGGTATATCTTTTGCGTGACGGTTTCGTCTACCGTCAGCGGCAGAATCAGTTTCTTGTTGTACGGGCACAGCTCCACCTGATCGCGCAGCCATGCCGCTTTCTTGAATCTCGGGGAGTTCAGCCGCTCCTCCGTTATGTCGTTGAGGGCCATCGTGAGCTTCTGGTATTTGTTGTATTGGTAGAAGTCACGGTTGCTCAGGTCTGTCTGTTTCTTCTTTTCGATGACCTTCTTCATCAGCTCTACGGCTGGATTGTTCTTACGGCTGTAGCGCTGGCGTTTCGTTTTGACGGTCACTTCTTTTAGGGTGCGTGTGTCCGGTTTCAGACGCACGTCGGTCCGGTTCTTCGTCTTGGCGCTGACGGTCAGTATCTGAGGCACATATCCCACAGCGCTGAACGTCAGTTGCCATCCGTCGTGGCGTGCTATGCTGTAGCGTCCGCTGAGGTTTGACACCACAGCGATGTCGTGTCCCTTGTATATCACGCTGGCGTATGGGATGCTGTCACCCGTCGCGTCGTCGATGACATATCCTGTCAGCTGTGCATGCAAAGGCAGTGCCGTCAGCATGACCAGCAGTAATGACAATAAATATGTAGTCCTGTGATTATCCAAATCTTTTTATCTTAAAAGGAGAGGAGTGGGAAGTGAGGAGAGAGGAGGGAGATGTGTTTCTGCCGGAATGACTATTCCGCACAAGCATATCCCGCTCCCCGTTTCCTACTCCTCACTCCTCGGAAAAATGTTATCAGTCGATTTCCTCGTCAGCCTCGTAGCCGCCCATCTCGCGGATGGCGTTCTTCAGCATCGTGTACTGCTGATAGAGGTGGTTGACGGGTTCCTCGCCACGTGTATAGTCGTGCATCGGGCTCTTCAGATAGAAGCTCAGGAAGCGCTGTGTTCCGTAGCGTCCGGCGCGTGCGGCAAGGTCGCTCAGCAGACAGAGGTCAAGGCAGAGCGGAGCGGCAAGGATGGAGTCGCGGCAGAGGAAGTTGATCTTGATCTGCATGGGATAGCCCATCCATCCGAAGATGTCGATGTTATCCCAGCCTTCTTTGTTGTCGTTGCGCGGCGGATAGTAGTTGATGCGCACCTTGTGGTAGTACTGTGTGTCCTCGTCGTTGCCATGGCCGTAGAGGTCGGGCTGTGCTTCCGGCTTCAGGATTGTCTCCAGTGTTGAGAGCTTGCTGACCTCCTTCGTGCGGAAGTTGGCCGGTTCGTCGAGCACGAGACCGTCGCGGTTGCCGAGGATGTTTGTCGAGAACCATCCGCTCAGACCCAGACAGCGGGTTCCGATGATGGGTGAAAAACCGCTCTTGACGAGCGTCTGACCGGTTTTGAAGTCCTTGCCGGCGATAGGCATCTTTGTCTTCTCGGCCAGCTCCCACATGGCGGGGATGTCAACCGTGGTGTTGGGGGCGCCCATGATGAACGGTGCTCCCTCGGCCAGTGCGGCGTAGGCGTAGCACATAGACGGTGCGATGTGTTCGCGGTCGTCCTCTTTCATGGCCTTTTCGAGTGCCTCCAGAGTGTTGTGGACAGGCTCATATACCGGAACATAGATTTCCGTTGAGGCAGCCCAAAGAACGACGATGCGTGCGCAGCCGTTCTTCTCCTTGAACGTGCGTATGTCCTCACGCAGAGCCTCGACCATCTCCCAGCGTGTCTTGCAGTCCTTGACGTTGTCGCCGTCAAGACGCTTTGCGTAATTCTTGTCGAAAGCGGCCTTCATGGGGACGATTTTCTCCAGCTCGTCCTTCACGGGGTTGATGTCTTTCTCCTTGAGAACCTCGGCATACATAGCTGCCTGATAGGCGTTTTGGGGATATACGTCCCATGTGCCGAAAACGATATCGTCCAGCTTGGTCAGCGGCACAATCTCGTCGTAAGCGAGATATTTTTTGTCGTTACCCTTGCCGACACGTATCTTGTCATACTGCGTCATTGAACCGACAGGCTTGGCCAGTCCGCGGCGGGTCATGAGTACACCAGTCATGAATGTCGTGGAAACGGCACCGTTGCCCACGACGAGAATTCCTAATTTGCCGTCAGCCGGCTTTACATTAGTTTGTTTCATTACCTTGATTTGTATATAAAAATATGTTGTATTATATCAGTTCGTCCAGCTTGCCGATTATCATGTCGGCTGCTGTCATGTCTTCCGGTTCGTTGTCCGTCCATCCTTCTCCCTTCATCCATATCGTCCGGCATCCGGCTTTACGGGCAGGTACGATATCCTTGTCGTAGCTGTCGCCGACGACTGTTACTTCCCCGGGTTTCATTCCGAGTGTTTCAACTCCCAGAGTGAATATGCGCGGGTCCGGCTTGCGGACACCGACAACGGCACTTTCCACGATGCTTCCGAATAAGCCGTCCAGCCCGAACTCCCGGAGGACAGTGGCTATATTGCCGTAGAAATTGCTCACCAGCACCATAGGATTCCGGCTGCCGATACACTCGAGAACGCGTCTGCTGCGGGCTGTTTCCTCGCGTGTTGCCTCATAGAGCATGTTCAGAACGGGAGCATGCCACAGGCTGGCGTCAAACTTCTGGACTTTTTCCGAAATATATTCCATTTCTATTCGGATTTTGACGTCAAGCGTCTTGCGGAACGTATAGTCGGGTTGGATGATGGGGTTGCGTCCGAGTTCCCGTTCGGCATATACGTATGCCTCACGGAACAGCTCTTCGCCGACCGGAACATTACATTTCACGTAGGCGTGCCATATCCTTTTGCCCCAATGGCATCCGCCGGTGTCGAGCGTGCCGCCATAGTCGAATATATATCCTTTGGTGTCTTTCTGTATGTCTGTCATTGTATATAGTGTTCTTTTTCTGATTGTAGTTTGTCATTCCAGTCCCGCCATGATAACGCCGGCGATGGCCCGTGCGGCTTCGTCGCGGCAGCGGGAGAAACTTGGCCAGTCGTTGAAATCGATGACTGTTGCCTGTCCGTCTTCTCCGATTATGGCGTCGCCTCCGTAGATGACGGTCCCGGAGGCCACTGCGGCCTTTTCCGCCATTGCGTGGAGCGCATCCATGCTGAATGCGTAGTGGTGGGGGCGGCCGTTGCGCTCTTCATCGCAGAACTTCCATTGGCCGTCATCTCCGGGATAGAATGTCCGGAAGAATCCGGAGCCTCTGACGCCGTAGAACTTCAGTAGGTCGCCCGGAATATGGGCACTCACAATCACGTCGCTGATGCCTTCGCGTCTCATTTCCTCCATAGTGCGGTCTCTCTCTTCGCTGTCGGCCGCAAAACGGATGTCGCCCGGCCCTTCGGAAGTCCCGTCGGCCCGTTTGAGCCAATAACCGTTGTCGCTTTCCGTGAAAGGAACACTGACTCCCGCACGGCGCAGAACGGTGTCAAGCTCTCTGCGCTTACTGCACAACCGGACACTCCCCGGACTGTTGATTACTGTCACGCCACGCCGGCTTGCGGCGTCAAGCAGTTCCAGAGTTTTCGGGTTGCGGCCCATTGTCATACAGATTTTGACGTCAGGTATGATTTCTCCCAACTGTGTTTCGTTGATAGTTTCCACAACATAGCCCGCATGCGTGAGTTCATGACACACGCACGCAAGAATAGCTGCGTCTTTTTCCACCGAATTAGGGGAGTAACGCTCAGCTCTGCCAATGCCCAAAATATGATGTAGGCGCATTCTTATTTTTTAATTTCGTGGCAAAGATATACATACTTCTGATATATAAGAGAAAACTCAAACGCCTTTTAAAGTTTCTTAAAAAAAAAAATGGTCTTGTTCACACTAAATGACCAAAAACTGTATTAAAGGTAGCAAAAATAAGCTTATTTGTCATTTCGGTTTCGTCATTGGCCTTCGATGCAGATTTACGGCCGGTAGCGTCGGAGTTCTTCCGGTGGTTTTTCGCATGTGTCGGATTTTTGATGCCACGGAACGGAAATGTTTCTGACGTTGTCCGTCAGGGATGAATAGGGATAGGAAAACTGTCGTTATAATATCACGGAATTTAACACTTTAAAAATCGCAAAATAGAAACGATGATACTGGAAAAATGCCGGAGTTTTATGGTTCCGGCCCCATTTTTTTTCAAAAAAATGTCCGCCTTCGACCAAGGAAGGCTTCCCGGGGTTGCAACGGGGCCATTGTTGGAAGACGGCGGCAGCCCCGTCATCTTCCAACAACGGCCCCGTTGCAATGTCGTAAGGCCCTTACGGCAGAATGAAAGCGGACGAAAAAATGCACACTTCCGGCGTTTTCGCCGTAACACGCTGTTCATCAGACTATAAAAGATGCACGCTCAAAACTCGCGAATTTACGACCACGGGATTTTTATTTCAGAATATCGCAAGGATTTGAAGGCATTTGTCCGATTTATTCTGAGTTTTTAACAGTCGGAAGCCTCACCCCAACCTCCCCAAAAATATGAAAATATCCTGCTTTTATTTTGCTGTCCCGTCAAATTGATGTACTTTTGCATACGGAAAGCAGTGTTCCGGTCTGTTGCCGGCATCCGTTATGGGTGCGGGAGGAAAGTCCGGGCAGCGCAGGGCGCTCCACTTCCGAAAATAGAAGCTGTCGGTGACGGCAGGATACGGCAGAAGAAAACAACCGCCGTCAATGGCCTGAAAAGGCGTTGCGGTAAGGGTGAGAAGGTGTGTGTAAGAGACCACCAGCCGCCGGGTGATCGGCGGGCTGTGCCGTCTGGGGGCTGCAAGTTCGCGTAAACCATCGTCTGAGGGCTGCCCGCCCGAATACTTCGGTTATACGATGGAGGGTAGAATGCTTGAGCCGTGTGGTGACATACGGATTAGATAAATGACAGACGCTGCGGCTGTCATACAGTCGCAGAACAGAACCCGGCTTACAGGGACACTGCTTTTCTTTTTTTCTCAGACCTCAACGTGAAACCTTTAAGATTATGAAAGATAACATACAGCGACTTATACGATTTCTGAATGTAGACGTCTGGCAGGTTTCTGCTGACGGCGTGTCGCCATGGCGGGCGCTTTTCTATGGGATAGTGAAGAAACTCATTCTCACCATACGCTTCTTTACCGCCCGCCGCGTGATGAGTCAGGCATCCGCACTGACCTATTCAACGCTGCTGGCGATAGTCCCCATAATGGCTGTCGTTTTTGCCATAGCCCGCGGTTTCGGATACAATAAATACATAGAAGTGTGGTTCCGTGACGCGCTGAAGTCGCAGCCGCAGGTTGCCGACACGATTGTCGAGTTCGTCAACAGCTATCTCGTTCATACCAGGAGCGGCGTTTTTCTTGGCATCGGACTCGTCTTCATGCTCTACACCGTGCTCATGCTTGTTAGCAATATCGAGAGCACGTTCAATGACATCTGGCAGGTGAAGAAACAGCGCAGCATCTTCCGCACTTTCACCGACTATCTGGCCATGCTCCTGCTCTTTCCGATAGTGATTGTGCTGACCTCCGGTCTGTCCATCTTCATCGCCACCGTGGCCGGCCGGCTGCCCGACCTGCTGTTGCTCGGTCCTATGGTACGTCTGCTGATAAGCCTGTTGCCGTATATCCTCATGTCGGCTATGTTCATCGGACTCTATGTCTTCATGCCGAACACCCACGTGAAGGTGCGCAGCGTTATCATTCCCGGAATTCTCGCCGGTGTGGCCATGCAGTGGTTGCAGCTGTTCTACATCCACTCCCAGATGTGGGTGAGCAGCTACAACGCCATCTATGGTTCGTTCGCCGCGCTGCCGCTGTTCATGCTGTGGATGCAGATTTCGTGGACGATATGTCTCTTCGGAGCCGAACTTTGCTATACGAACCAAAACCTCGACTACTATGATTTCAATACCAAGACGTCCGACATCAGCCATCGCTACCGTCTCATGCTCTGCGCCATGATTGCCTCGCGCATCTGCCGGCGTTTCGACAGAGGTGGCCGGCCGTATACTGCGTTTGAGCTGAGAGGGGAGACCGGCATACCCATCCGCATCGTCAACGACCTGCTCTACGCCATGATTGACGCCCGGATACTCATTGAGATAACGTCAGACGAAAAGGGCGAGGCGTCTCAGTTCGTACCGGCAGAGAACGTCAGCAATCTCAGTCTCGGGGTGATGATTGACCGGCTGGAGGCCCGTGGACGCTGGAAGATTGACCTTCCGCTCGACGGACATTTCAACGACAACTGGTTGAGGGCGCTGGAAATCCGCCGCGACTATCTGAAAGATTCGCGGGAAATATTGCTCAAGGACTTATAAACTATTAGAACTATAAAAACAAGCGAAATGAAGAAACTATTTACTACAGCCTGTATGGCCGTCGCGTTGACGGCGGCCTCCGCGCAGGACGACGTAAAACTGACCAAAAGCGGTATGTCCGCAGCTATGGACAACGGACTGGTCAAGGTGGCCATCGGCACCGACGCCCGTATCAAGAACATGACATACAAGGGCGGAAGCAACCTGATGGGAAGCAACGGTATCTATTTTGACTATACGGCCGACAAGAACCGTGCGCTCTCGCCGTCGAAAATGGAGGTGATCAAGAACACTCCTGAGATGTGTGAGGTGCTCTACACCAATACGGATGGCGACCTGCAGTTCCAGCAGGGCTTCATCATGCGCAAGGGAGAAAGCGGACTATATGTCTATGTGATTGCTAACGGCACGCCGACGTCGTCGACTGTAAAGCTCAAGGAAACCCGCGTATGTGTCAGGCTGGCCTCTACGTTCCTCAACGGATATGTGGATGACTCGATGAACGGAAAGATACCGTCAAACAGTGCGATGGCAACGGCGGAGAAATCGGAAAACACCATACAGGATGCGACGTACCGGCTGGCCGACGGTTCGATATATACGAAATACAACTGGGCGAACTATTGTGAGCGCGACAGTGTCCACGGACTGATGAACACGAAGAACGGCGTCTGGAACATACCGTGCAGCTACGAGTGGATGAACGGCGGACCGCTCAAGCAGGAGCTGACGGTGCATGCTACGAGCAAGTCGCCTATCACCATACAGATGCTTCAAGGGGAGCATCTAGGGGCCGAGGCACAATACTATCAGGACGGTGAGCGAAAGATTTACGGACCGTTTTTCATCTATGTCAACAGCGGAACGCAGGAAGAGATGATTGCCGACGCAAAGGCACAGGCCCACGCAAAGCGTCAGGAGTGGCCCTTCGAGTGGTTTGAAAACGAGCTCTATCCGCTCGATCGCTCCACCGTGACCGGCCGGTTGAACATCACTACGGGACAGCCGCAGGACAGCATACGCCTCATTCTGGCCGAACCGGGAACCGACCCCTATCTGCAAGGTAAAGGATATATCTATTGGGGTGACACGGATAAGGACGGAAATTTCACCATCAGGAACGTACGGAAGGGAAACTATACGCTCTACGGATATGCCATGAAGGGCGAGATAACCGACGAACTGCAGGTGGCGGACATCGTGATTGACGGTGAGACGACCGACCTCGGCACCGTGAAGTGGGCTCCGGCCACATACGAGCACAAGTTGTGGCAAATCGGCGAGAACAATCGTATGAGCGACGGATTCTGCATGAGTGACGCCGCACGTGCATATGGACTGTGGGAAGAGGTGCCGGCTACGCTTAATTATATAATAGGTGAGAGCAATCCGGCTACGGACTGGTATTATGCCCAGACGAAGAACGGAACCTGGACGGTGACGTTCGACCTCGATGAGACATACTCCGGAACGGCTTATCTGACTGCTTCGGCGGCCGGAGCGACCAATAAACCGAAGGTGGCTGTTGCCGTCAACGGCGGAAACAGCAAGACGTGGAGCTTCGGAACGAACGACGCGGCAATCTATCGCAGTGCCGTTCTGGGCGGCCGCCACTGGCTTCAGACGCATTCTTTCCCGGCTTCAGCGTTGAAGAAAGGCCGCAACACCGTCACGTTCACGATGTCGGGAATAAGCAAGAACGGCGGAGTGATGTGGGATTGCATCAAGCTGGAGGCAGGAAAAAAGATTGTTCCAAGCGGTATCATGACCGTAAATAGCGCGGACGATGACGCACCGGTGGAGATATTCACCATTGGTGGCGTCCGCATTGGAACGTTCCGGAGCCTCGGTGACGTCCGGTTGGACAAGGGTGTGTATATATTCCGTCAGGGAGGCAGGTCCGGTAAGGTCAGCCTCTGAGGTGCGGTTTTAGTTTCATAACAGGCCGCCTTTGTTTCTGAAAGGCACGCTTTTGCTTTCGAGAGGCTGGATCTCGATTCTGAAGCGTAAATAAATTGCAGAAACATAAACGAAAATAAAGCCGTTTCAATGACCATCCGGGTATTTGAAACGGCTTTATCGTTTATATACTGTTGTTCGGTTGTGTCTTCCCGGCGTTTCTCAGAGTGCCATAAGATAGCGCTTGAAGTCGGCGAAATCCTTGCTCATTTCCACGCTTTGCTTCTTGCCTTTCATGAACTCGGCAAGACGTTCTGGTATGGCAATCTCCTCACCGATGATTCTTTCAACCGTGTCTCTGAACTTGGCAGGGTGGGCCGTCTCGCAGAAAACACCGTATTCGCCTTCCTGCAGTCCCTCGCTGAGGGCGCGGAAGCCGCATGCTCCGTGGGGGTCGAGAACATAGCCCGTCTCGCGGTGACAGCAGGCCATTGTCTCGGCAATCTGCTCGTCGGAGTATGTGGCACCGCTGATGAGCTGTGTTATCTTCGCGTGGTCGCCGCCGTAGAGGTCGTATATGCGTGCGAAGTTGCTCGGGTCGCCCACGTCCATGGCGTTGGCTATGGTCTGACGGCTGGGCTTCGGCTCGTATATGCCCGTGCGGAGGTAGTTGAAGAAAATGTCGTTGGCGTTGTTGGCAGCGATGAAGCGGCTTATCGGAAGCCCCATGCGGTGGCCGAAGAGTGCGGCGGTGATGTTGCCGAAGTTGCCGCTGGGCACGCAGACCACGAGACGGTCAGCCTTTCCGAGGGCCTTCATGCGGGCGTATGCGTTGAAATAGTAGAACGCCTGCGGAAGGAAACGGGCCACGTTGATGGAGTTTGCCGAGGTCAGCATGAGGTGGCGGTTGAGTTCTTCGTCCATGAAAGCGCTTTTCACCAGCGCCTGACAATCGTCGAAAACGCCGTCAACCTCGATTGCCGTGATGTTGCGGCCGAGTGTCGTGAACTGACATTCCTGTATGGGGCTGACCTTGCCTTTGGGGTAGAGGACATGGACGTGAATGCCGTCAACGCCAAGAAAACCGTTTGCGACGGCCGAACCGGTGTCTCCGCTGGTTGCCACGAGCACGTGAACATTCTTGTGGTTGCTCTCGCGGCGGATGAAGTATTGCAGCAGGCGGGCCATAAAACGTGCGCCGACGTCCTTGAAGGCGAGTGTCGGACCGTGGAAGAGTTCAAGTGAATAGATGCTGTCGGTTACGCTGACAACGGGGCAGTCGAACTGGAGCGTGTCGCAGACGATGCGGTGAAGTTCCTCTTTCTCTATGTCCTCGCCGAAGAAAGTGTCGGCCACGGTGCAGGCGATTTCTTGAAACGAAAGTCGGTCGATGTCGTCAAAGAACTCCTTCGGCAGCGGTTTAATATGTTCGGGCATGTACAGTCCGCGGTCTTCGGCCAGTCCTTTGACCACGGCTTTCTGTAAATCGGCCGTCGGGGCCTGCTTGTTGGTGCTGTAATATCTCATGATTTTATGTTTTGTTGTATTATGTCAGGCTTTCAGTTGGCCGTTCGCGGGCTTACAGAAAGCTTTAGTCTTGTTCTCTATGGTCTCATTCCGGAACTTCTGTCTGTACGTTTCATACGCTTTCCGTGCTCATGAAATCTTCATGAACTCGTGCATGAACTCGCTGAGACGGAGCAGACCGTAGTCTCCGGCGACGCAACTGTGCTCGTCATACTGCGTCACTTGGTCGGCCATGATGCCCGGATGCCATATCAGGAACGGCACCGGCTCGCTCACGTGGGTGCGTATCTCGACCGGGGTGGGGTGGTCTGGGAGTATCGCTATGCACACCGGATCGTCATTCCACGTGCTCACTTCGTCGTAGATAGGCTTGATTATGCGCCGGTCGAGATAGTCTATTGACTTCAGCTTGAGGTCAAGATCTCCGTCGTGGCCGGCCTCGTCGCTGGCTTCAACGTGCAGGAATACAAAGTCGTCGCCATGTCGCAGGGCCTCGATTGCAGCCTTGGCTTTGCCCTCATAGTTGGTATTGGCAAGTCCGGTGATGCCTTCCACCTCAATCCGGCGCAGTCCGGCATAGCATCCGATGCCGCGTATCAGATCGACGGCCGATATCACTGACCCGCTCTTCACCTGCGGATACATCCCGCTGATGGTTTCCATCTTCGGACGGTAGCCGCCTCCCCATGGCCAGATACTGTTGGCCTTGACCTTCCGACCTTTGTTGAAAGGATGGGCTGCGAGAAGTTCCTGCGACTTCATTATCAGTCCGTTGAGCAGCTGTCCTGTCTCCTCGGCGCTGAGTCTGCCGTCCGGTCCCGCTTTTCTGTCGTCCTCGCTGGCCTGTCTGTCGGCCTTTACCAAAAGTCCGTTCCACTCCTCGTTGGGGTGGTCGTGCGGCGGTGCGCAGACAATATGCTTGTTTCCGCCGCGTATTATGAGCAGATGGCGGTATTGTATGCCGGTGATGAACTTCACCCTTTCGTCGCCGAGACATTCGTCGAGATATTTGATGAGAACGTCACCCTGTTCGGTTGTGAGATGACCGCCGTGGTGGTTGACGATTTTTCCGTCCTCCAGCGTGATGATATTGCACCGCAAGGCCAGGTCTCCGGGCTCCATCTCATATCCTATGCTCGCCGCTTCAAGCGGTCCGCGACCTTCATATACCGCGTCGAGGTCATATCCGAGAATGGCCGTGTTGGCCACTTCGCTGCCCGGCAGGTAGCCGTCCGGAATGGTTGTCAGGCGTCCCGTGCGTCCCTGTCGGGCCAGCATATTCATGTATTCCGGCCGTGAATATTCCAGCAGAGTCTTGCCGCCGAGCCGTTCAACGGGGTGGTCGGCCATGCCGTCGCCTAATATGATGATGTGTTTCATGCTAAATATTCGCTATTGACATAATGTTGGCAAACACACCTGCGGCCGTAACTCCGGCACCGGCACCATATCCCTGTATGAGCATTGGATATTCGCGGTAGCGTTCGGTAGTGAGCAGCACGATATTGTTGGACCCCTCCAGCCCGTAGAACGGATGGTGTTTTCCTACCGCTTCAAGGCTCACGCTCGTCTTACCGTGGTCCATCTTGGCCACGAAACGCCAGCGTTGGCCGTTGGCTTCGAGTACTTTGCGCTTCTCTTCGAATCCGGCGTCAAGCGACGAGAGCTTCTTCCAAAAGTCATCGAGCGTCCCGTTGAACATATCCTGCGGTATGAAAAGGTGTTTCTCCACGTCGTCCTGCTCAACTTTATATCCGGCCTCGCGTGTCAGGATGACCAGTTTGCGGACAACGTCCTTGCCGCTCAGGTCAATCCTCGGGTCGGGTTCGCTGTAGCCCTGCTGCTTAGCGCGGATAACGGTCTCCGAGAACGGAACGTCGGCGGCAATCTCATTGAATATGAAATTGAGCGTGCCGCTGAGCACGGCTTCAATCTTTAGTATCTTGTCTCCGGAATTGCGCAGATCGTTGATTGTGCCGATGATGGGCAGACCGGCGCCAACGTTGGTCTCGAAGAGATATTTCACACCTTTGCGCAGCGCCGTCTCTTTCAGCCGCAGATACCTCTCGTAGTCGCCAGAGGCCGCCACCTTGTTGGCTGCAACGACCGAAATGTTGTGTTCAAGGAACTCCTGATACAGTTCTGACACCTCGGCGCTGGCCGTGCAGTCAACGAAAACACTGTTGAAGATGTTCATTCCGATGATTTCGTCGCGCATACTTGCCGTACAACTGTCCTCGGCCTGGCTCAACAGTTCCTTGTAGTTGTCGAGCTGTATGCCCTCGCGGCAGAACACGGCCTTGTGGCTGCTGGTTATGCCGACGACGTTGAGCTTGAGCCGGCGTGTCTCCATCAGCTCTTTCTGCTGAGAGCGGATCTGCTCTATGAGGTTTCCGCCTACCGTGCCCGTGCCGCAGATGAAGAGATTGAGCACCTTATATTCACTGAGGAAGAACGAATCGTGGAGAACGTTGAGCGACTTGCGCAGGAAGCGGGAGTCTACTACAAACGAGATATTTGTCTCCGACGCACCCTGAGCACAGGCAATCACGCTGATGCCCGAGCGACCGAGGGTTCCGAAGAGCTTGCCGGCAATGCCGGGAGTATGTTTCATGTTTTCGCCGACAATGGCTATTGTCGCCAGTCCGCTTTCGGCGTGCATGGGGAACATCGCACCGGTCTCAATCTCTTTTGCAAACTCGCCGTTGAGCACGTTGACGGCCATCCGGGCGTCTTCGTCGCGAACGCCGATGGAGGTAGAGTTCTCCGATGAGGCCTGAGAGACCATGAACACCGATATTCCGTTGTCGGCAAGGGCGGTGAATATGCGGCGGTTCACACCGATGACGCCCACCATCGACAGACCTGTCACGGTGATGAGCGTCGTGCCGCCGATGCTCGATATGCCCTTGATGGGCTTGCGGTCGTTGTCAATCTTGTCTTTAATGACTGTTCCCGGGTCTTCGGGGTTGAACGTATTCTTCACCCGGATTGGTATGTTTTTGACGCATACGGGATAGATCGTCGGCGGATAAATTACTTTCGCGCCGAAGTTGCATAGCTCCATTGCCTCCACATAGCTCAGTTCGCTGATGGTGTAGGCCGAAGGAATGACTCTCGGGTCGGCCGTCATGAATCCGTTGACGTCGGTCCATATCTCCAGAACCTCAGCGTCAAGTGCCGCCGCTATAATGGACGCGGTATAGTCGCTGCCGCCGCGGCCCAGATTTGTCGTCTCGCCGGAGTCGCGGTCGCTGCTGATGAAGCCCGGAACGAGTGAGACGCGGGACCGTTCGCCGAAGGTCTTTCTGACCAGTCCGGCCGTCAGTTCGCTGTCGAGAATATGCTTGCCGTGCTTGAAGACGGTCTTTATGAACGTGCGCGAGTCGTACCACTGCGCACCTCTTATCAGTGTTGCCGCAATATTGCTGCTCAGCCGCTCACCATAGCTGACGATGGCAGCGAGCGTCTTTGGACTGAGGTCCTTGATGAGGAAGACGCCGTGATAAATCGAACTGAGTTCGTCCAACAGACCGTCAGTCTTCGCCGTCAGTGCGGCGCGGCTTTCGCTGTCGGTGATGATGGCGTCGATCATGTCATGATGGCGTTTCGCGATGGCGTCAAATTCGGACTTATACCGTTCATCGCCGTTCATGGCAAGTTTTGATGTCGCTATCAGCTTGTCGGTGATACCTCCGAGCGCGCTTACAACGACTATGGTCTCTTGCGTCTGGCTCTCGACGATCTCTTTCAGGCTGAGAATACTTTCTACGGAACCTACGGATGTCCCGCCAAATTTTAATACTTTCATAATGTAGTTGGTTGTTATATATATGCCCCTTGACGAATGGGGATTGACTTTTTTTTCTTCCGTTTTGATAAATCAACCGCAAAATTAGTGATATTTATTGTCACGACCAACGCTTTTTGCGTGTAAATTGAAAATAAATCGATGGAAATACTTATAATATGCTATGTTTAGATGTCTTCATTCTTCATGTTGTCAGTCTTTGCGCGGAAAGTAAACTGTTAAAAACTCGGAATAAATCTGACAAAAGCCTTTAAATCCTTGCGATATTCTAAAATTATTTTCCCGTGGCCCGAAATTCGCGAGTTTTGCGCGTGCATCTTTTATCATCTGATTAACAGTGTGTTACGGTAGAAATGTCGGAAGTGTGCAGTTTTTTGTTTGCTTTTATTCTGCCGTAAGGGCCTCCCGGCATTGCAACGGGGCCATTGTTGGAAGATGACGGGGCTACCGCTGTCTTCCAACAATGGCCCCGTTGCAACCCCGGGAGGCCCTCCTTGGTCGGCCGCGGACAAAATTTTTTGGAAAAACGGGGCCGAAACCTTTAAACCATGGCATTTTTTCTATTTCATCGTTTCTATTTTGCGATTTTTCAAGTGTTAAATTCCGTGATATAAAACTGACAGCGTTTGGCGCTTCTGGCCAATCCAGGATGCCATTCCGTTAAAATCTTCTGCTTCCCTGTGCCCCGCTATCCATACATATACATTATATATATATGAATATGCCCTGTTATCCATACATGTACATTATAT